>NZ_JBVVPN010000047.1:0-56132 GCF_055811035.1 Bradyrhizobium sp. MI1.10 | reverse complement strand
CCGCCCCGCCCCCCCCCCCCCCCCCCCCGGCCCGGCCCCCCCCCCCCCCCCCCCCGCCCCCCTCCCCGCCCCCCCCCCCCCCCCCCCCCCCCCCACGACAGTTGAGATTGTGGATAGCGCGCCCGCCCCAAGCTCGTCATTGCGAGGAGCACTTGCGACGAAGCAATCCAGACTGTCACCGCGGGGGGATTCTGGATTGCTTCGCTTCGCTCGCAATGACGGCGGATAGAGCTCCCTACCGCACCGGCGGTGCATACTGCACGCCGCCCGCATTCCACAGCTGGTTCATGCCCCGCGGGATCTTCAGCTTCGACTTCTCGCCGATGTTGCGCTCGTACATCTCGCCATAATTGCCGACGTTGCGGATGATTCGGACGACCCAATCCTTGGTGAGGCCGAGCTGCTCGCCGTAATTGCCCTCGGTGCCGACCAGCCGCATCACTTCCGGCTTCTTCGACTTCAGGGCTTCGTCGATGTTCTCCGAGGAGACGCCGAGCTCCTCGGCGTTGATCATCGCGTACAGCGTCCACTTCACGATCATCATCCAGTCGTCGTCGCGCTGGCGCACGACGGGCGCAAGCGGCTCCTTTGAGATCATGTCCGGCAGGATCATGCTGTCGCCGGGCTTCGACAGGTTGATCCGCAGTGCGTAGAGCTGGGAGACGTCGGCGGAGAGCGTGTCGCATTTGCCGGTGTCGTAGGCTTTCACGACGTCGTCCAGCTTGTCGAACTTCACCTCTTCATACTTCATGTTGTTGGCACGGAAGTAATCCGCGACGTTGAGCGCCGTGGTGGTCCCGGTCTGGACGCAGACCTTGCTGCCGGTCAGGTCCAGCGCGGTTTCCTTGTTGCGCGCGCGCGGCAGCATGAAGCCTGCGCCGTCGTAATAGGCGACCGCGGGGAAATAGAGATCGTAGTCGAGCTCGCGCGCCATGCTCCAGGTCGAGTTGCGCGAGAGGATGTCCACTTTCCGGCTCTGCAATTCCTTGAAGCGCTCGCTGGCATCGAGCGCGACGAACTTCGCCTTGCTCGGGTCGTTGAAGATCGCGGAGGCCACCGCGCGGCAGAAATCGACGTCGAAGCCGGTCCAGTTGCCCTTGTCGTCGGGGATCGAGAAGCCCGGCAGCCCCTTGTTGACGCCGCACAGCACCTCGCCACGGCGGACGGTGCGCTTCAGCGTGCGGGTGTCGTAAAACTCGTAGATCACCGCGAGGACGCCGACCAGCACGGCAACCGCGAGCCCGATCAGCAGGCCGCCACGAAAAGTGCGCATCATTTTGCTCTCTCGAAATAATCGGGAAAAGGAATATTCGCCAGGGCGAGGAGATCAGATCAGAGCTCGGGCTTCTGCCGGATGACCACCTTGGTGCCGACCGGGACGCGATCGTAGAGATCGGCGACGTCGCGGTTGACGAGCCGGAAGCAGCCCGAGGAGACCTTGGTGCCGATCGTGTCGGGACGGTTGGTGCCGTGGATGCGGTAGACCGTGGTGCCCAGATACATGGCGCGTGCGCCGAGCGGATTGCCGGGGCCGCCGGCCATGAAGCGCGGCAGATAGGGCTGGCGCTGGATCATCTCCGGCGGCGGCGTCCAGTCCGGCCACTCCTTCTTGTTGGTGATGTTCACCAGCCCTTGCCACTGAAAACCATCGCGGCCGACGCCGATGCCGTAGCGGATCGCGCGACCACCGGGCTGCACCAGATAGAGATGCCGTTCGGCGGTCGAGATGATGAGGGTGCCGGGCGCTTCAGTGGTGCGGAAGTAGACGACCTGCTTCTGCCATTCCGGATCGAGCTCATAGGCATCGTCGGCGACCAGGCCCGGCTCGTCGCCGCGGTCGGGCTGCTGGGCGTAGGCATGGGGCGCGGACAGGATCAGGCCGATCGCAGCCACAAACATCCCGGTCAGGCGACGAAAATCCGTCATTTCAAGCTCTCCCCCACTGCCACAGCAAATATCGTTCGGAACCATCTGAACCCAGCGGCAGCTTCATGGCAAGTTGATGGCGCGCCCGGCTGGCATGTCACGAGAATGCTTTGGTTTTTTGACGGACCGCCGGCAATGCCACAAACAGGGGATGGCGCGAAAAGCAGTGAGCTGGGCACGATGTGCTCCCTCCCCCGCCTGCGGGGGAGGGTCGGGGAGAGCGTGTCTCTGCAATGGGGCACTCCCAACGTGGAGAGAACCCTCACCCGTCGCGCGGGACGATGCTTCGCATCGCCCGGACGCGCCGACCTCTCCCGCAGGCGGGAGAGGCTCAGACCGAATTCGCGGCGAGATCAAACTTCGCCAATCGCACTGGATCCCAGCTAGATCTGGTTGTTCTCCGGCGCGATCCCGAGCCGCCGGACGATCTCCGTCCCCACGGCGCGGGCCTCTGGCCTTGACCCGATGCGAGGGCTGCGAAACCGTCGTCCCGACTGCAATCGGATCACGACGATGCAGTGCTCGTCCTCGGAGCGGCCGCGGCGCTCGACCGTGATCGACTTCACGTCGCGCCCCTCGATGTGGTCGGCGCGCAGCGTGCCGTCGCCCCACAGGCGTTCGACGCGGATATCGCCCTGGCGGATGATCCAGAAGGCGCCGGTCACAAGGTTGGCATGTCGATAAACGCCGATAGCGGCGATCGCGCCGACCGGCAGCAGCATGATGTCCACCGGCCCGGGCGACAGGCCACGCCAGAGCCTGTAGGCGTAGGGAACGGCGCACAATGCGACGACGATCAGTGCGACGATCCTGATGTCTCTTGCGGAAAACGGCTCGAGGGGATCGCCGAGGCGCATCTCGGGATTGCTGGCATCGAGAGGATTGACCGGAGACTCGACCTCGGGAACGTCGAATTGCGTGGCGATCCGCGCCACCGTCTCGTGCACGTGGGTGACATCGGCGATCGGCGGCGATGTCAGGCGCTCACCGGAGGCCAGCGTGAAGGCGAGCTGGAAGCGGGCTTTCGCCCTCTTGCTGCCGGGAACCTGTAATCCCTTGATGTCGTCCTTGGCGACGATCCGCGTCCGGAGTTTTCCGAACGGGCGCTGCTCCCCGATCAGGATCTCGTCTGGCGTGATGATCCACACCACCGCCGGCGCCAGCATGATGATTCCGACGAACGCTGCTCCCACCAGCAGCGCGACCACGGAGATGATCACCTCCAGGGGGTCGTGCGTGAACAGGCCCGGCGTGAAGCACAGCGCAACGGCAGCCGCAAAGCCGGACATGACCAGCCGCTGCGCGATCGAGGCGCCTTCACGAAGGCGAATGTCAGTGCTGCTGGTGGCGTCGTCCATCGCGGGCGGCTGATTACGTGGCCCGCGAAACTCCACGGACGGGTCCGTGGAGTCAAGCAACAAGCCCGTCAGGCGAACCCAGCCGCGTGATATCCGGGCCGCATCAGCTGCTGGCGTTCAGCAGCTTTGCCACGGTGCGGTCGATCTCGTCATAGCGGCCCTCGCCCGCGTGCTGGAACACGATCTTGCCGTTCTGGTCGATGATGTACTGCGCCGGCCAATACTGGTTGCTGTAGGCATTCCAGGTCCTGGAATCATTGTCCTGCGCCACCGGATAGGTGATGCCGTGCCGCTTCAGCGCCGCCTGGACATTGGAGGCCGAGCGCTCGAACGGGAATTCCGGCGTGTGCACGCCCACCACGACGAGACCCCGGTCCTTGTACTTGGCGTAGAGCTCGGTGACGTGCGGCAGCGTGTTGACGCAGTTGACGCAGCCATAGGTCCAGAAGTCCACCAGCACGACATTGCCGCGGAGGTCGGCGAGGCTGAGCGGCTTCGAGTTGAACCAGTTGTTGATGCCGGTGAAGTCGGACGCAGTCTGCTGGCTTGCGGCAGCGGTGACGACAGGGACAGCGCGCGCGGCCTCGCCGCAGATGCCGGGGATGACAGCGCCTGTTACGGCGATGCCGATCAGTGCGGCGGAGACGGCGAGCAGTTTGAAAGTCATGGACGAGTCCTCCGGTTGAGATGCGCGATGATCACAGGCCGATCTGGCCGGTGGGATAGAAGCCGGTGAGCCACGCCACGATCAGCGTGTCGTATTGGAAATAGGCGGCGAGCGCGAAGCCGATCACGACGACGCCAAAGCCCTGCTGCAGCCGCGGCGACATGCGCGCGAGGCTGCGCACCCGCGTCGTCGCGGCCTGCCCGCCATAGGCAATCGCCAGCATCGGGATCGCCGCGCCGATCGCGTAGGCGATCAGCAGCGTGCCGGCCCAGGTCGCGTTCTCAGTCGTCGCGACCAGCGTCAGGATCGAGCCGAGCACCGGGCCGGCGCAGGGCGTCCAGACCAGGCCAAGCGTGGTGCCGAGCACGAGCCCGCCGAGCGCACCCTCGCGCTGCGTGGCGCCGGAATTGCCGAGATCGAGCCAGCCGTTGAGCCGGATCGACAGCCATTCGAACGGCGCCGGCCACAGCATCAACAGGCCGAAGCCGAGCAGCAGGATCGATGCCGCCTCGCGCAGCATGTTCGGATCGAAATTAAACAGCCGCGTGATGGCGCCGAGCAGCAGCGCGGTCGCGGAGAACGACACGACGAAGCCGAGCGCGATCATCGCCGGACGCAGATGCGAGCTGCGGCCGATCGAGGCGCCGAGCAGGATCGGGAGCATCGGCAGCGTGCACGGCGCGGCGATGGTGAGGATCCCGGCAAGGACGGCGAAGAGAAGTTCGAGCATCGGGGCACTCGTGAAGGGGGTCACGAGGATGGTTCGGCGGTGATGGGCGGATTGTTACGAGTGTCACGTGCTCGTGACGGAGGAGGTGCCGGCCAAGGGCGGCGGTGCGTTCCCTCCCCCCTTGTGGGGGAGGGTTAGGGAGGGGGGTAGCCCAGCAAATGGTCTATCCGTCTGGCATCATGCCGCGCGTACAAGTCGAGAGAGTCCCCGTGTGGGCCCCTCTCCCTGCCCCTCCCCCACAAGGGGGAGGGAAGGAGAGAGACCGCCCGCCTCACTCAAGCGCACCGCCGCAGCAGTCTGCCCCAAACACAAAACGACCCGGAGGGGGGCATCCCGTCCGGGTCGTTGGAGGTCTTGGGAGGTTTAACGAAACCGTATGTGAGCTTTATAGGAGGGAAGTTTTTCCGCCTGATGTTGTGCTTTGTTTCAATTGTTTCGTCGGCGGTAACACTTCCGTGTCCGGGACAGGGCCAAAACAGATGTCCTATCCCTTTGAAGTCTCTGAACTTCAGGCGGCGAAGCGCTCGACGCCACAGCCCTTAAGCAATTCGGCGAGTTGCTTGCGGGCGTAGAACATCCGGGTCTTCACCGTGCTCTGCGGGATGCCGATGATCTGTCCTACCTCCTCCACCGACTTCTCATGATAGTAGACCAGAGTGATGATTTCCCGATGCGCGGGTGACAGCTTCTGAACGCAGGCGCGCAGGATGGCGCTGGTGTCGCTGCGGTCGAGCGAGGTCTCCGGCGTGTCGCAACCATCGGCGATCTGGCGCACGTCTTCCTGGTCGATGTCCTCGAAGCGACGCTGGCGCATCGCGGTCAGCGCCTTGAAGCGGGCGATCGAGAGCAGCCAGGTCGAAACCTGCGAGCGGCCCTGGAATTGGCCGGCGGTCCGCCACACGTCCAGAAACACCTGGCTGACGAGGTCTTCCGCCGTGGTGGCGTCGCGCACGATCCGCAGGATGAAGCGGTAGACGCGCACATTGTGCCGGCAATAAAGGATGTGCATGGACGTCCGGTTGCCGTCGGCAATGCTTTCGAGAAGCATGTCGTCCGAGGTCGCCTGAGCGGCAATGATGCTCTGGCTGGCTTGGGCGTTGATGGCGATCACGTTCGGCATTGACTTGGCTCCCCGTAGCGCCGCAACCGAGCGGCGTTTCCTTCGACCAAAGTGTTAATGAGCCAACGTTTCGGGACGTCTGCACGAAAAGGGGAAAATGGTTTCGTGCGCCGCCAAATTGTTTCGTCGGATTAGTCGCGACGAAACATTCGGGGCAAAAAAGCGTGTAATTTCAATGTACGGAAAATACGGGGTGGGGATGAGGCGACAAGCGGAGGCGCCGGGAACGTATTTCGGGCTTTTGCGTTCGCGCTCCCGTGTCGTCCTGGACAAGCGAGCGCTGATCCAGGACCCATTACCCCAGGGAGGAGTTTGACGACGACTGTGGATCACCAGCCGTCTCCCAAATTACCCGTCGGGATAATGGGTCCTGGCTTTCGCCAGGACGACAATGGGGCCGCTACGCCTTCTCGCCCGCCGGCGAGAACAGATAGCCGCCGCCGCGGATGGTGCGGATCACGGCGGGTTTTGCCGGATCGGGCTCGATCTTGCGGCGGATGCGCATGATGCGCAGATCGACGGCGCGGTCGAAGGCTTCGGCGTCGCGCGCGTTGGCCAATTCCAGCAGGCGCTCGCGCGACAGCACGCGCTTCGGATTGGCCGCGAACACTTTCAAGAGCCCGAACTCGGATGCTGTCAGCGGGTGCTCGTTGCCCTCGTCGTCGCGCAAGGCCTGCGCTTCGAGATCGAGCCACTTGGTCCCGAACCGCACCAATTGCTCCTTGTCCGATTTCGCAGCCGCCGTTTCCGCCACCGCTTTCGCCGGCGCGCTCCGGCGCAGCACCGAGCGGATGCGCGCCATCAGCTCACGCAGCTCGCACGGCTTGGCCACGTAATCGTCCGCGCCGAGCTCGAGGCCGACGACGCGGTCGATCGGGCTCGCCGTCGCCGTCAGCATGATCACCGGCACGTTGATGCGGCTCTTGAGGTCGCGGATGATCGAGAGCCCGTCTTCCTCCGGCATGTTGAGGTCGAGCACGACGAGGTCGGGCATGCTGCCGTCGATCGCCGTGCGCAAGGACTTGCCGCCGTCGCACAGCGTCACGGTGAAGCCGTGCATCTTGAGGTAATCGCCGACCATCTCCCGGGCCGGGGCCTCGTCGTCGACGATCATGATGTGCTGGCTTTGGGTCATGGTCCTGAGATCACGGTATTTCGGTCGCGGGGAGGGTGATGGTGAAGGTCGAGCCCTTGCCGGGGCCCTCGCTCTCGGCGGTCACCTCGCCGCCGTGCATGTCGATAATACGCTTGACGATGGACAACCCAAGCCCGGTCGAGCTCTCGCCGGCGGTCGGTTTTGCCGACAGCCGCTGGAACCGGCCGAACAGGCGGCCGAGATCCTCCGGCGACAGGCCGGCGCCCTCGTCGCTGACGCGGACGATGGTGTCGCCGCCCTCATGGCTGACGATGACGCCGATCTTGCCGCCGATCGGCGAGTATTTGATGGCGTTGCTGATCAAATTGTCGATCGCCTCGCGGATGCGGTCGGTGTCGCACATGGTGACGATGTTGACGGGCGCGGTGACGCTGATCGCCTGCTGCTTGTTGACGGCGAGCGGCTGGTTGGCCTCGGCGACCTCCTTGACCAGAGCCGCGACGTCGACGGGCTCGCGGCGGATGGTGATGTCGAAGGCATCGGCCATCGCGTCCGAGATCAGATGATCGACCATCGTGGTCAGGCGCTTGGTGGCATCGCGGATGTGATCGACCTGGGCCACCACGCCGCTTGACGACGCGCCGGTCGAGATCAGCTCCTTCAGCATCTCGGTGCGGCCGAGGATGACGCCGAGCGGGTTCTTCAGATCGTGGGCAACAGTGCCGAGGATCTCGTTCTTGAAGCCGTTGGCGCGCTGCAGCCGCAGCCATTGCGCCGAGAGGCGGCGGTTGGCCTGCATCAGCGCGCGGGTGCGCTGGGCGACGCGGTCTTCCAGCTGGGTGTTGGCGGCCTGGAGCTGCTGGTAGAGGATGACGTTGTCGAAGGCGATCGAGAGCCGGCTGGAGAAGATCTCGACCAGCGAGCGGTCGGTCTCGGACAGCTCGCGCTCGGCCTGCAGCAGCACCACGACCTCGCGTCCGCTTCCGGTGCGCAAATAGATCACGCTGCGGTGGTCGGCGAATTCGTTCTTGCGGCCCTGGAAAGCGGCTTCCACCATTGCGCGCAGATCGGGGTCGAGCGCCTTCGACGAGGTCGTGCCGATGAAGCGGCTGTAGCAGCCGCTGCCGGCGAGCACCGAGAGCTCGGGGTCGATGCCGCCATTGTCGCGCAAGACCAGGATGCCGGCGCAATCGACGTTGAGCAGCGAGGCGAGCTGGGTCAGCACGCCCTCGGCGAGCCGTTGCATCGACTTGAAGTCGTACAGCGTGGAAGCCGCGTCGATGATGATCTCGAGCCCGCGCCGGGTTTGCAGCATGCGCTCGAGCTGCTGGTAGGAGCGCAGCGCCGCGGTCAGCGATGTGAACAGCTTGTCGGCGGTGAGCTCGGTCTTGGCCTTGTAGTCGTTGATGTCGTACTGCACGATCACGCGCCGCTCGGGCGCCTGGCCGGGCTGTCCGGTGCGCAGGATGATGCGCACGGTCTCGTTCTTGAGCTCGTTGCGGATGTACTCGACCAGCTCGAGGCCGGCGACATCAGTCTCCATGATGACGTCGAGCAGCACGGCAGCGATGTCGTTATGCGCGGCCATCAGCTTGCGACCTTCGGCCGCGGAATGGGCGGAGAGGATCTCCAGGCCCTGGCCGTTGAGATTGTAGTCGGACAGCGCAAAGCGCGTGCCGTCATGCACGGCCGGATCGTCGTCGATGACGGCGATCTTCCATTTCCGGGCGTCAACATCCTCCGATGCGGTACCGGTGTCGTCGATCAGGTGGAGGACATCGTCCTGTTCGGCCATTGAGAAGTCCCGTCAGTCTCTGTGCTTTGCCCGCCGCCCCTGGCGACCCGGGGCATGATAATGCGAAATGTGGTGCCTTGTCCCAGCTTGGATTCCAACATCATGCGACCGCCGAGCTGCTGGGTGACGAGGTTATAGACGATATGGAGGCCGAGTCCCGTGCCACCTTCATTGCGCCTGGTGGTAAAGAATGGGTCAAAGGCCTGGCGCTGCACGTCGGAGGTCATGCCGGCCCCGTCATCGGTGAAGATGATCTCGACGTCGTCGGCCCCGCGGGGGCGCGCCGAGATCGTGATCGTGCCGGCGCGGCCGTCGGCAAAGGCGTGGTTGGCGGCGTTGAGGAACAAATTGGTCAGGATCTGGCCGTAGGAGCCGGGATAGCCGTCGAGCAGCAGTCCCTCGGGCATGTCGACATGGAGCGTGATCGGCGACCGCTTCAGCACTGGGCGCAGGCTCGCGATGATCTGGTCGGTGGCTTCGCTGAGTGAGAACTGCCGCCGTTCGGCATGGGAGCGGTCGACCGCGACCTGCTTGAACGACTGGATCAGTTCGCCGGCGCGCTGCAAATTGGCGACGAGCTGCTGCGAGGCGTCGCGTGAGGACTGCACGAATTCTTCCAGCTGCGAGCGGCGCAGGCCGCCTTCGCCCTTGAGCTGGGCCTCGAAGATTTCGGTGCGCCGGGCAAAACTCGACGCAACGGTGAGGCTGATGCCGATCGGATTGTTGACCTCGTGCGCAACGCCGGCGACGAGGCCGCCGAGGGCTGCGAGCCTCTCGGCATCGATCAGATTCTGCTGCGCGGCGTTGAGCTCGAGCAGTGCACTCTCGGCTTTCTCCTTGGACGCGCGCAGCTCGTCCTCGGTCTGGCGTTTCGCGATGGCGTTTTCGCGGAACACTTCCACCGCGCGCGCCATGGCGCCGACTTCGTCGCGCGCGCGCGTGCCCTGCACCTCGCGGCCGAGGTCGCCGAGCGTGATCGCGCGCATCGCCGCCATGATCTGCTGCAGCGGCAGCCGGATCGACAGCGCGATCAGCACGCCGGCGGTGAGAATGATGCCGAGGAAGATCACGGCGATGGAAAGAACGCGACGGGAAATGTCCGCCAGCGTGCGGTCGAACGTCTCCTGCGCCTTCTGCTCGCGCTGGCGCATCTTGGTGGAGAGATCATCGATGGCGCCGATCGCCTCGGCCTGGTTGGCGTCGATGGTGTTGCGCAGCAGCTCGGTGCGGTTCGTGAGCTGCTCGGAGAGCTTTGCAAAGCCTTCGCGCAGCGCGGCGGTCCGGGCCGCGAGTCGTCGCAGCGCCATGCGCTGGAGGTCGTTGTCGGCGAGATCGATCATCACGGGGATGGTCTTCTCGATCGTCTCGGTGTTGCGGCGGGCGTCGTCGGCCGCACCCGATGACAGCGACAGATAGTAGGAATTGGCCGCGACCAGCATCGCGGTGAAGGCCTCGCGCGACTTGCCCAGCGAAGGCCAGATCAGCGCGTCGCGATGGCCGGTGGCGCCTTCGATGATGGAGTAGAGCCCGGCCATGTCTCTGGCCGGTCCCTGCACCTGATCCTCATAGGTCCTGGCGATGGTCGCCTGCACGCCGCGCAGCTCGCCGAAGCCGTTGAGGAAGCGGTCGGTGGTGCGCTCCAGCTCCTCGACCGAGCCCGACAGCATCGGGTCCTTGGCGGCTCGGTTGCTCAGTGTCCCCAGCACCGCCTCGCGTAGCAGCAGGATCTCGGCGAACAAATCGGGGCTCGGCTGGTTGATGTAGCGGTGGATCAGATTGTGCAGCCGTCCCGTCTCGCTTTCGAGCAGCGCCAGGATCCGGTCGGACTCGCGCACCTGGCGCACGTCGTCCCAGGCCGAGCCGAGCACCTGCGAGCCGTTCCAGATCAGCCCGACCAGCACGATGACCACGGCGGAGTTCAGCGCCGCGATGGACAGGATGCGCCAGCGGATCGGCACGGCCCGGAGCATGCCGACCAGCCGCGCGCGCAGCCGCCCCATCGGGCCCGGCGACCTGTCTGCGTGCTCGCTGTGTCCAAGCCCGGGCAAGTGGCCTCACTCCACCTTGCGAATGCGTTCGATCAGCGCGGCCGCGGCCGGATCCTGCCCGGCCTTGGCGTAGATCGCGACCATCGCGTCTTCGAACGGCTTGCGGTCGATATCCCTGACGATGGTGACGTCCGCTGCTTCCGCCTTGCGCTGCGACTGCTCCTCGAGGTCGCGCCATTTCTCGCGCATGAACCGGCTGGAGCGCTGCGCGGCTTCCCTGAAGATGGTCTGGTCGTCGGCCGACAGGCTCTTCCAGGCCTTCAGCGAGATCACCAGCACTTCGGGGCTCATCGTGTGCTCGGTGAGCGCGAGGTAGCCGGCATGCTTGTAATGGTCCGTCGTCACGTAGGAGGGCCAGTTGTTCTCGGCGCCGTCGATCAAATGGTTGGCAAGTCCGGCGAGCACCTGCCCATAGGGCATCTCGACCGGCTCCGCGCCGAGCGCGCGGATCATCTGGCTCATCAACTCCGACTGCTGCACCCGGATCCGCAATCCCTTGAGGTCCGCGACACCCCGCACAGGCCGGACGCCGTTGTAGATCGACCGCGCGCCGGAATCATAGAAGGCGAGGCCAACGAAGCCATATGGCTCGAAGCTGCCGAGGATCTCGCTGCCGATCGGCCCGTCCAGCACCTTCTGCATGTGCTCGATGGACCGGAACAGGAACGGCATCGCCAGCACGTTCATCGCCGGGACGAAATTGCCGATCAGCGCCACATTGGTCCGGTTGAGGTCGATCGCACCGACCCGGGTCTGCTCGATGGTCTCCTTCTCCTCGCCGAGTTGGCGGGAGTGAAACACCTTGACCTCGTGCCGGCCGCCGCTGCGCTCGGCGATCAGGGCGCCCATGTAGCGCAGCGCCTGCACGGTCGGATAATCCTCGGTCTGGGTGTCGGCCGCGCGGAATTCGCGCGCAGCGGCTCCCGTCGCGCAGATGGCGATCAGAAGCGCGACGAAAACCACCCCGGTCCGCGAGCGTTCGGCACGGTTCAACACTGGCACACTCAACCCCTCAGTGGTGGAGTCTATGGCGGGAGGAAAAGGTTCAATGCAATCTAGCAGATGGTCGTGGGAAGGCCATCCCGCCCGGCGCAGCGGCGTGATTGTGCGGCGCGGCCGGGGCTCATTCCCGGTTGAAACCGCAAATGCCGCGCCTTAAGCAGGGACAGCCGCTTTCGTCGTGCGGCATGGAAAGAGCCATCGTGACTTCAGCATCGCGCCTTTTGCAGGTCGTCGCCGCCTTTGCGGTCCTCTCATTGGCCGCGCCGGTGCGTGCCGCGACCGACATCGCGTGGTGGCACGCCATGTCCGGCGAGCTCGGCCGGCAGCTCGAGAAGCTCGCCTCCGACTTCAACGCCTCGCAGCCGGACTATCGCGTGGTGCCGACCTACAAGGGCAATTACACCGAGACGGTGACGGCCGCGATCTTCGCCTTCCGCTCGCGCAGCCAGCCCGCGATCGTCCAGGTCAACGAGGTCGCCACCGCCACCATGACGGCGGCCAAGGGCGCGATCTATCCCGTGTTCAGCCTGATGCGGGACATGAACGAGCCGTTCTCGCTAAATGACTACCTTCCTGCCGTCTCCGGCTACTACACCGATGCGGCCGGCAATCTTTTGTCCTTTCCGTTCAATTCGTCGACGCCGATCCTCTATTACAACAAGACCATGTTCCGCGACGCAGGGCTAGATCCGGAGACGCCGCCGAAGACCTGGCCGGAGCTTGGTGCTGCTGCGAAACGCCTGCGCGATCGCGGCGCGGCGTGCGGCTTCACCACGTCCTGGCCGTCCTGGATCCATGTCGAGAATTTCTCCGCCTTCCACAATCTGCCGCTGGCGACGCGGACCAACGGCTTCGCCGCGCTCGATGCCGAGTTGACCATCAACAATCCGTCTCTGGTGCGTCACGTCTCCGAGCTCAGCGAGTGGCAGAAGACCAAAGTGTTCGACTACAGCGGCCGCGGCCAGTCGGCCGAGCCGCGCTTCCAGAACGGCGAATGCGGCATCTTCATCGGCTCCTCGGCGACGCGCGCCGACATCAAGGCGAATTCGAAGTTCGAGATCGGCTACGGCCTGATGCCGTATTGGCCCGACGTGAAGGGCGCGCCGCAGAACTCGATCATCGGCGGCGCCACACTTTGGGTGCTGCGCGATCGACCGCGCGAGGAATACAAGGGTGTGGCGCGATTCTTCGCTTACCTCTCGCAGCCTGGCGTGCAGGCCGCGTGGCACCAGAACACCGGCTATCTGCCTGTGACCCGCGCCGCCTTCGAGCTGACGCGCGCGCAAGGTTTTTACGAGCGCAATCCCGGCTCGGCGATCTCGTTCGAGGAGATCACGCTGCATCCTCCGACGGAGAATTCGAAAGGCATCCGGCTCGGCTCCTTCGTGCTGATCCGCGGCGCGATCGAGGACGAGCTGGAGCAGGCCTTTGCCGGCCGCAAGAGCGCGCAAGCCGCGCTCGATGCCGCGGTCGAACGCGGCAACAAAATCCTGCGCCAGTTCGAACGCGCCAGCCCGGATCGGTAGCGGGCGCTGAGCGCACGCCTCGTCCTTCGAGACGCCCGCTGGCGCGGTCTCCTCAGGATGAGGCTAAGCGGCTTCGCTGCCCGCCAAAATTGTTGTCGCGCACTCCGTCCTCATCCTGAGGAGCCCGCCAAAGCGGGCGTCTCGAAGGATGGGCCGCGGGGAAACTACTCTTGAAATGCATTAGGTTACGATGTCGATGTTACTCCCCCACTTCGCCGACGCCGAGAGCTTTCGCGCCTTTCGCGCCGACCCTCCGCGATGGCTCTCCGTCGCGCTCGACATCGCCCGCAGCCACGATCTCGATGTCAGCGCGCCGCACGTGTTTACCACCGGCACCAATCTCGTGGTCGGGCTCGGCGATCGCTTGATCCTGAAAATCTTCCCGCCGCTGCTCCGCGCGCAATTCGTCTCCGAGCACGGCTCGCTGACCCAGCTTGCCGGCCGCCTCCATCTGCCGATCCCCGAGATCGTCGCCGAAGGCGAGCGCGACGGCTGGCCTTATCTCGTCGTCACACGCCTTGCCGGCACGCTTGGTTCGGAGGCCTGGCCGCAATCACCTGAAGCGCAGAAGGAACGCGTGCTGCGCCAGATCGGCGAGACCATCGCGTCCGTGCAGCGCGCTCCGCTCGGCCCGCTCGCGCAAATCCAGCCGCGCTGGGAAGACTTCGTGCGCGCCCAGATGCAGGGCTGCAAGGCGCGCCACACGCGTCTCGGTCTTGCGCCGAAATTCCTCGCCGGCCTCGACGATCTCCTGCGTGATGCGGCAAAACTGATTCCGACGGATGCGCCGCCGGTGATCCTGATCGGCGAATACATTCCGGAGAACTTCCTGCTCGCCTGCGACGACGGCCAATGGTCGCTCGCCGGGCTCTTCGACTTCGGCGACGTGCTGGCGGGATGGCGCGACTACGATCTGCTCGGCCCCAGCGCCTTCATGGCAGCGGGCCGGCCGGGGAGGGTGCGCAGCCTGCTCGAAGGCTTTGGCTACGCCAAGCCCGACTTCGCGCTCAAGCGCCGCCTGATGGCGCTGATGCTGCTGCATCGCGCCAGCGACCTCAACAGCCACATCTGCATCGAGGGCTGGCAGGACAAGGCGAACGATCTGGTCGAGCTGCAGGAGCTGATCTGGGCAGAGTAATTCACCGCTGCCGACCTCATCAACGCTGTCGTCCTGGACAAGCGCAGCGCTGATCCAGGACCCCTTACCCCAGGGCGGGGTTTTGCGAAGACTCGTGGTTGCCAGCTTCGCGCCGCAACTTCTCCCTGGGGTAATGGCTCCTGGCTTTCGCCAGGACGACGGCGGTTCAATAAGCCGCCCGCCAAACAAGCGAAGCTCAATTCAGCTTATTTTATGAGCAAATGCGCATCTTTGTATGCAACGCCCCAAATGATTGGCCCTTGATCGACGGTCCGGTCAATGGCTGTTTCATGTAGATATATCAGTGGCTTATGCTGGTTTAAACGCTCCTTAAGCCTTGGCACGAACCTTGCGAATCCAGTTCCAACCAGAAAACTTTGTGTTGGAGCCATTTCATGAAGCGCCGCGATTTCCTCAAGTCCGTTTCCGGATTGGCCGCAGGCGCGGCGCTTCCGGCCATGCCGTCCGTGATCTCGTCGGCCAAAGCCGATGCGCGCTCGGAGACGCTGCTGATCGTCTCGGAAGGCGGCCCCAACAATCTCGACATCCACGGCGTCGGCACCAACGTGCCCGGCTACGAGGTGTCCTGGAATTGTTACGATCGCCTGCTCAGCCACGAGATGAAGACCGGCCCCGGCGGCGTGCCCTATTACGACCGCGACAAGTTCAAGGGCGAGCTCGCCGAGGACTTCAAGATCGACGACATGTCGGTCACCTTCAAGCTGAAGAAGAACGCCAAATTCCACGACGGCGCGCCTGTCACCGCCAAGGACGTGAAGTGGTCGCTCGACCGCGCCGTCAGCGTCGGCGGCTTCCCCACCTTCCAGATGAGCGCGGGCTCGCTGACCAAGCCTGAGCAGTTCGTCGTGATCGACGACTACACGGTGCGTGTCGACTTCCTGAAGAAGGACAAGCTGACGATCCCCGATCTCGCGGTGATCGTGCCCTGCATCATCAATTCCGAACTGGTGAAGAAAAATGCCAGCGAAAAAGATCCGTGGGGTCTTGAGTACACCAAGCAGCAGACCGCGGGCTCCGGCGCCTACAAGGTGACGAAGTGGACAGCCGGCACCGAAGTGGTGATGGAGCGCAACGACGACTGGGTCGGCGGCCCGCTGCCTAAGATCAAGCGTGTGATCTGGCGCATGGTGCCGCAGGCCGGCAACCGTCGCGCGCTGCTGGAGCGCGGCGACGCCGACATTTCCTACGAGCTGCCGTTCAAGGATTTCCAGGAGATGAAGGCGAGCGGCAAGCTCAACGTGGTGTCGCTGCCTTTCTCCAACGGCATCCAGTATATCGGCATGAACGTGACCAAGCCGCCGTTCGACAATCCCAAAGTGCGTCAGGCGGTCGCCTACGCGATTCCCTACCAGAAGATCATGGACGCGGTGATGTTCGGGCTGGCCAATCCCATGTTCGGGGCTGCCAAGGACAAGCCGACCGAAGTCGCCTGGCCGCAGCCGCACAAATACAATACCGACATGGACAAGGCGAAAGCGCTGCTGGCCGAGGCCGGATACGCCAACGGCTTCGAGACCACGATCTCGTTCGACCTGAATTTCGCGGGCGTCAACGAGCCGCTCTGCGTGCTGGTGCAGGAGAGCCTGGCCCAGATCGGCATCAAGACCACCATCAACAAGGTGCCCGGCGCCAACTGGCGCACCGAGTTGAACAAGAAGGAGATGCCGCTCTTCACCAACGTGTTCTCGGGCTGGCTCGATTACCCCGAATACTTCTTCTACTGGTGCTATCACGGCAATAATTCCGTCTTCAACACCATGAGCTACAAGTCGGCGGAGATGGACAAGCTGATCGACGGCGCACGCGCAGCCGCCGCCACCGGTGACACCGCGACCTACGACACCGACGTGAAGGGCTTCGTCGACCTCGCCTACAGCGACATCCCGCGCATCCCGCTGTACCAGCCGTTCGTCAACGTCGCGATGCAGAAGAACATCAGCGGCTACCAATACTGGTTCCACCGGAGGCTGGATTATCGCGCGATGGCGAAGGGGTGAGGGCGGATGGCGGGCGCTGTCCTTCAGAGTGAGGTGAGCACGCTCTTCGGGCTCCCTCCCCCCTTGTGGGGTCCGAGGCGAGCGAAGCTCGCTCTCGAGGTTGGGGAGAGGGGTAGCCACAACCTCAGACCTCTCGCGGAGCCACCCCCCTCCCTAGCCCTCCCCCACAAGGGGGGAGGGAACGCAGTGGAGCGAGCCGCGCGAGCGTGCTCACCAGCGCAGCCCAGGAGGAGCACCCCATGCTGACCATGATCGGCAAGCGCCTGATGTTCGCGATTCCCTCGTTGATCGGGGTCGTCATCGTCACCTTCCTGCTGACCCGCGCGCTGCCGGGTGATCCCGCCGCCTATTTCGCCGGCCCCGCCGCGACGAAGGAAGCCGTCGAGCAGATCCGCAAGAAGCTCGGCCTCGACAAGCCGCTGATTGAACAGTTCTTCCGTTACACCAACGATCTCGCCCATGGCGATTTCGGCAACTCGCTCACGACGGGCCAGCCGGTCGCGGCCGAGATCCGCAACCGCCTGCCGGCCTCCGCCGAGTTGACGCTGCTCGGCCTCATCGTCTCGATCGTGATCGCCATCCCTCTCGGCGTGCTGGCGGCGACGCGGCCGGGATCGTGGGTCGATCATCTCTGTCGCATCACGACGACGGCCGGCGTCTCGCTGCCGGTATTCTTCACCGGTCTCGTGCTGGTCTATGTCTTCTATTTCCGGCTCGGCTGGTCGCCCGCGCCGCTCGGCCGGCTCGATGTGTTCTACAGCGCGCCGCCGACGGTCACAGGCTTCTATCTGATCGACACCCTGATCGCACGCGACTTCGAGGCGTTCCGTTCGGCATGCAGCCAGCTCATCCTGCCGGCGACGACGCTTGCGATCTTCTCGCTGGCGCCGATCGCGCGCATGACGCGCGCCTCGATGCTGGCGGTGCTGTCGTCGGAGTTCGTGCGTACCGCGCGCGCCAGCGGCCTGTCGCCGGCGACCGTCATCGTCACCTACGCCTTCCGCAACGCGATGCTCCCCGTCATCACCACGCTGAGCATGGTGTTCTCCTTCTTGCTGGGCGCCAACGTGCTGGTCGAGAAAGTGTTCGCCTGGCCCGGCATCGGCTCCTATGCGGTCGAAGCGCTGATCTCGTCGGACTTTGCTCCGGTGCAGGGTTTCGTGCTGACCATGGCGGTCATGTACGTGCTGCTCAATCTCGTGATCGACATTCTTTATGGGGTGATCGATCCGCGCGTGCGCTTGGAAGGGTAGGGGGACACAATGAGCACCGTTGCGCCTGCTGTTGAACCTGTCGGTCCCGCGCGGACCTCGGGATTCGTCGCGCTCCTCGACCAGACCCGCTACGTGCTCGGCGAGAACAAGGTCACCGGTTTTGCCTTCGCACTGCTGATCGTGATCCTCCTTGCCGCGATCTTCGGCCCCTATGTGGTGCCGTATGACCCGCTGGCGTCCGACACCGCGGCGTCGCTGAAGCCGCCGTCGGCCGCGCACTGGTTCGGCACCGACCAGTTGGGCCGCGACATCTTCAGCCGGGTCGTGGTGGCGACGCGGCTCGATACGTTCATCGCGGTCGCTTCGGTCGTCCTGGTGTTCCTGATGGGCGGGCTCGCCGGCATCGCGGCCGGCTATTTCGGCGGCTGGACCGATCGCATCGTCGGTCGCATCGCCGACACCATCATGGCGTTCCCGCTGTTCGTGCTCGCCATGGGCATCGTCGCAGCCCTCGGCAATACCGTGCAGAACATCATCCTGGCCACGGCAATCGTGAACTTTCCGCTCTACGCCCGCGTTGCGCGCGCCGAAGCCAATGTCCGCCGCAACGCCGGCTTCGTGCAGGCCGCGCGGCTGTCCGGCAACGGCGAATTCCGCATTCTCCTCGTGCATATCCTGCCGAACATCATGCCGATCATGATCGTGCAGATGTCGCTGACCATGGGCTACGCCATCCTCAATGCCGCCGGTCTCTCGTTCATCGGCCTCGGCGTCCGTCCGCCGACGGCGGAATGGGGCATCATGGTCGCCGAAGGTGCCGGCTTCATGGTGTCAGGCGAATGGTGGATCGCGCTATTCCCGGGCCTCGCTCTGATGATCGCCGTGTTCTGCTTCAACCTCCTCGGCGACGGCCTGCGCGACATCGTCGACCCCCAGCGGAGGACGTGATGGCTGGATTCCGCGCAAATTTTTGCTCAAAATTCTCCAATGATTTCAATCCCGTTCTACTGTGCATGGGGTTGTTTTCGACGTTTTTGTTTGGGAGGCACCCATGACCGCCCAGCCGCTGCTCGACGTCCAGGACCTCACGGTCGAATTCACCACCCGCCGCGGCATCGTCAAAGCCGTCCAGCACGTCAACATCTCCGTTGCCAAGGGCGAGACGCTGGCGATCGTCGGCGAGTCCGGCTCCGGCAAATCGGTGACCTCCTATGCCGTGATGCGCATTCTCGATCGTGCAGGGCGGATCGCCGAGGGCTCGGTGATGTTCTCGGGCATCGACGTCAAGGCCGCGACCGAAGACCAGATGCGCGATTTGCGCGGTCGCGAAGTCTCGATGATCTTCCAGAACCCGCGCGCCGCGCTCAACCCGATCCGGAAGGTCGGCGACCAGATCGAAGACGTGCTGCGCACCCATGTGCAGCAGGCCATGGTCTCGGACCGCGGCGAAAAGGCGATCGAGGCGCTGGAGCAGGTCAAGATCGCCCGCCCGCGCGAGCGCTATCACGCGTATCCGTTCGAATTGTCCGGCGGCATGTGCCAGCGCGTCGTCATCGCGCTCGCGCTTGCCTGCAATCCGCAGCTGCTGATTGCGGACGAGCCGACGACTGGATTGGACGTCACCACGCAGAAGGCGGTGATGGATCTGATCGTCGAGCTGACCAAGCGCAAGGCGATGTCCACCATCCTGATCACGCATGATCTCGGCCTCGCCGCAGCCTATTGCGACCGCGTCGTGGTGATGGAAAAGGGCCGGGTGGTCGAGACCGCAAAGGCCGCCGACATCTTCGCCAACCCGCAGCACCCCTACACGAAGAAGCTGATGCGCGCGACGCCGCGGCTGGGCGTGAGCCTGCGGGATCTGTTGCCGGAGGAGGAGACTCTTGCCTCTCCCAGCACCGTGTCCGCGGAAGCAGCCCCTCACCCCAACCCTCTCCCCGTGAAGGACGGGGAGAGGGAGAAGACGCCTCTTCTCCTCATCGACAAGCTGGTCAAGGAATATCCCCGCCAGGGCGCGACCGCCACGCTCGGAAAATTGTTCGGCCGCAAGCCGCCGGTCGAGCCGGATGTGTTCCGCGCGGTCGACGGCATCAGCTTCACGGTCGGCCATGGCGAGAGCGTCGGCCTGGTCGGCGAGTCCGGCTGCGGCAAATCGACCACGTCGATGATGGTGATGCGGCTGCTGGACCAGACCTCGGGCCTGATCCAGTTCGACGGCGAGGACATCGGCGCCATCGCGCCCGCCGGCTTTGCCCGGCTGCCGCAGCGCAGCCGCATCCAGATGGTGTTCCAGGATCCGACCGACAGCCTCAACCCGCGCTTCACCGCCGTGCGTGCCATCGCCGATCCCATCATGCAGCTTGGCGACATCAGGGGGCGGGACGCGCTCCGCGCCCGCTGCGAGGAGCTCGCCACCATGGTCGGCCTGCCGCACAATCTGCTGGATCGCTTCCCGCACCAATTGTCGGGCGGCCAGAAAGCCCGCGTCGGCATCGCCCGCGCCATTGCCCTGCACCCGAAACTCGTCATCCTGGACGAGCCGACCGCCGCGCTCGACGTCTCGGTCCAGGCGGTGGTCCTCAATCTGCTCCAGGACCTCAAGGCGCGGCTAGGTATGAGTTATCTGTTCGTCTCGCATGATTTGAACGTAGTGCGCTTGCTGTGCGATCGTGTCATTGTCATGCGGTCGGGTCGAATCGTCGAGGAAGGATCTTCCGAGAGGGTCTTGAGCGATCCGCAGGACGATTACACCAAGGAGCTGTTGACGGCGATCCCGCATCCGCCGCTGCAGACACTGGGCGCACACTGAGAGCTTGTTTGGGAGCGTGATGGCCGAACCGCTGGACGATTATATCGACGCTGTTACGAAAGCGTTGGCGTTGCCTGTCGAGGAAGCATGGAGGTCGTCCATTCGCGCCAATCTCGAGGTCTCGCTACGGCTCGGCCGCTTCGTCGACGAATTCGCGCTGCCGGATGAGACCGAGCCGGCGCCCGTCTTCACGGTCTGACGCCGCCATGACGACCAAGCCAGAGATGACGGCCTCCGAGATCGCGAGCGCGGTTGCGGGCCGCAAGATGTCGGCGCTCGATGCGACCGAAGCAGCGCTTGCGCGTATCAAGCAGCACGACACCATCCTCAACGCCTTCACCGACATCACCGCCGATCGCGCCCGCGCCAAAGCGCGCGCGATCGATGCCGACATCGCCGCCGGCAAGACCGTCGGCCCATTGGCCGGCGTGCCCTTCGCGGTGAAGAATTTATTCGACGTCGCAGGCCTCGCCACCCGCGCCGGCTCGAAGATAAACCGAGACCGCGCGCCCGCGACGCGCGATGCCACGCTGATCGAGCGTATGGAAGCGGCTGGCGCCGTGCTCGTCGGTGCGCTCAACATGGGCGAATACGCCTATGACTTCACCGGCGAGAACGTCCATGACGGTCCCTCGCGCAATCCGCATGATACCACGCGGATGAGCGGCGGCTCCTCCGGCGGATCCGGCAGCGCCGTCGGCGGCGCGCTGGTGCCGATCGCGCTCGGCTCCGACACCAACGGTTCGATCCGCGTGCCGTCCTCGTTCTGCGGCATCTTCGGCCTGAAGCCCACCTATGGCCGGCTCTCGCGTGCGCGCTCCTTCCCGTTCGTCGCGAGCCTCGATCATCTCGGCCCGTTCGCGCGCTCCGCCACCGATCTCGCGCTCGCCTACGACGCGATGCAGGGGCCGGATGCGGACGACGCCGCCTGCACCACCACACGTGGTCTGGAGCCGACGCTGCCGCTGCTCGCCAATCCGGTTTCGGACCTGCGCATCGCAATCGCCGGCGGGTACTTCCAGCAGAATCTGTTTCCGGAAGCCGTCGAAGCCGTCAGCCGCGTCGCCAAGGCGCTGGGCGCAACGCGCGTGGTGGACGTGCCGGAAGCCGCGCGCGCCCGCGCGGCGGCCTATGTCATCACCACCACGGAAGGCGCCTCGCTGCATCTCGACCGGCTCCGCAAGCGGCCGAACGATTTCGATCCCGCCGTGCGCGACCGGCTGATCGCGGGCGCTATGGTGCCGGCGCCGCTGGTCGACCGCGCGCAAAAATTCCGCCGCTGGTATCGAACGCAACTCGCCGAGATATTCAAGTCGGTCGACGTGCTGATCGCACCGGCGACGCCGTGCACCGCGCCGAAACTCGGCCAGATCAATTTCAATCTTGGCGGCGTCGAGCTGCCGGTGCGCGCCAATATCGGCATCCACACCCAGCCGATCTCCTTCATCGGCCTGCCTGTGGTTGCCGTGCCGGTGCCGCTCGAACCGCTGCCGATCGGCGTGCAGATCATCGCCGCGCCATGGCGCGAGGACATCGCGCTGCGCGTCGCATACGCGTTGGAGAAGATGGGCGTCGCCGCCGCGCCCAGCGCAAAAGGATTTTGAGATGGAGATCGATCTCCCCGACGTGATCGCGGACGTCAAAGCCGCGTTCGATCGCTATGAGCAGGCGTTGATCACCAACGACGTCGCGGTGCTCGGCGAGCTCTTCCGCAACGATCCCCGCACGCTGCGTTATGGCATCGGCGAGAATCTCTACGGCTATGAGGCGATCTCCGGATTCCGCGCCGGGCGCTCGCCGGTCGGCCTCAATCGCCGCACCGCGAAAACCGTGATCACCAGCTATGGCCGCGACACGGCGGTCGCCTCCACCCTGTTCTATCGCGACACGATGCCGGGCAAGGTCGGCCGGCAGATGCAGACCTGGGTAAAATTCCCGGAGGGCTGGCGCGTCGTCGCCGCCCATGTCAGCATCATCGACGAGTCGAAAGAGACCTGACCGTATGACGCTTGACGATCTTCCGCCCGGAGCGCTGCCGGCCGATCCGGCGGTGCCGCGTGTCGACCGGGCGTCACCATCAGCTCACAAAATCACGCGCGCCGAGGAGCTGCGCCTGCAGCTCGCCGACGAGATCGTGCGCGGAGCTCTGCCGCCCGGCGCGCCGCTTGACGAGACCGACATCGCGCGCCGCTTCAGCGTCTCGCGCACGCCGGTGCGGGAAGCGCTGCGCCAGCTCGTGGCAAGCGGCCTCGTCGAAGCACGCGCCCATCGCGGCGCGGTGGTGGCACAGCCTTCGTTCGAACGGCTGACGGGCATGTTCGAGGCGATGGCGGAGCTGGAAGCGCTGTGCGCGGGTCTTGCCGCCGAACGGATGTCAGCTGCCGAGCGTCACGGCCTCGAAGCCATTCACGAAGAGCTGCGGGTGTTGAGCTACGCCGGCAATCCCGAGCGCTTCCACGAGGTCAACGAGCGCTTCCACAACGCGATCTATGCGGGATCGCAGAACGGCTACATCGCCGAGATCACGCTGGCGACGCGCGTGCGCGTGCAGCCGTTTCGTCGCGCCCAGTTCCGCAACCTCGGCCGATTGGCAAAGTCGCAAGCCGAGCACGACCGCGTCGTCGTCGCCATCATGCGCGGCGACAAGCAGGGCGCCGCCGCCGCGATGCGCGCGCATATCGAGCTGGTGCGCGGGGAGTACGAGATCTACGCGGTGTCGGTGTAGGGCCGCGCGCACGGTGCCGTAGGATGGGCAAAGGCGCAAAGCGCCGTGCCCACCATCTACCCAAGCTGACGGTGATGGTGGGCACGCTTCGCTTTGCCCACCCTACGAGAACTATGCCGTAGCGGCTTCCGCCATAAACTTCCGCCATCCACCATAAGCCGTGATATCTCGCGCCTCGCCCAGCACCTCGGGCTCGACGAGAAATCCCTTCACGCTGCGGCCATCCGCCAGCCGCACGGTGCCAATCGCCATCGGCGCGGGAATCGCGTTGACGAACTTGCCGAAGGCGGACGACGACAGCATCCAGATCTCCAGCTCGATCGACGCGCCCTTGCCGGTTTCGACGCGCAGCATGCCCGGCTTCGGCGGCGTGGTCTTCAATGCGTAGAGCTTGTAGTCCGCCGCGGTCCTGGTCGCCTCGATCAGCTGGCCGTTCAGCGCTTTCAACTCGCCGTTCAACGCCATGCCGGACAGATGCGCGCCGACCACGGCGATGGGAATCTCGTCGATGCCGTTTGCGGCAAGCGGCGCCAGCGCTGCTTGCGCCACGCCCTTTGCGCCAAGCGTCAGTTTGGTATCGGCATGAAACACGCGTCCGATGCTCGCGAGCAGCGCGTCGTGGCCCGTGGGTGCAAGGAGCGTGATGCCGAACGGGATGCCGTCGGCGCGCATCGCCGCCGGCAGCGCGAGACCGCAGAGGTCGAGCAGATTCACAAAATTGGTGTAGGTGCCGAGCCGGCTGTTGAGCTCGATCGGATTGGCCAGCACCTGCGCGGTCGTATAGGCCGTCGGCGCCGTCGGCAGCACCAGCGCGTCGATATTGGTGAAGGTTCGCTCGGCGATCTTGCGCAGGCCCTGCAGGCGATAGAGCGCGGAGAAGGTCTCCGCCGCCGTCAGCCGCGCGCCGGCAGCAGTGATCTCGCGTGTCACCGGATGGATCGCATCCGGCGCGGACGCCAGCAGGTCGCGGATCACGAGATAGCGCTCGGCGACCCACGGTCCTTCGTAGAGCAGCCGCGCCGTCTCGTAGAATGGCTCGAGGTCGAACTCGACGAGGGTTGCGCCAAGCGCGATCCAGCGCTTCAACGCGTCAGCGTAAGCCGCTTCCGCCTTCTTGTCGCCGAAGAAGATCAGCTGTCCGCTGCGGGGCACGCCGAGGCGCAGGTTTGCCGGGAGCGGGGTGATCGCGCCAAGCGGCCGGTCGCGCGAGAACGGATCGGCCTGGTCGGGACCCGCCATCACGGAGAGCGCCAGCGCGGCGTCGTCCACGGTCAGCGCGAACACCGAGATACAGTCCAGCGTCCGGCAGGCCGGCACCAGGCCAGCGGTCGAAATCATGCCGAGGCTCGGCTTCAGACCAACGATGTTGTTGAGCATCGCCGGCACGCGCCCGCTGCCGGCGGTGTCGGTGCCGAGCGACAGCGGCACCAGCCCGGCGCCGACGGCGGTAGCCGATCCCGAGCTCGATCCGCCGGGAATGAGGTCCTCACGGATCGCGTTTCTGGGGATGCCATAGGGCGAGCGCACGCCGACAAGGCCGGTCGCGAACTGGTCGAGATTGGTCTTGCCGATGATGATCGCGCCGGCGGCGCGCAGCCGCGCAACCGCGGTCGAATCGTGTGTCGGGATGTACGAGAAGGCCGGGCACGCCGCGGTGGTCGGAAATCCCAGCGCGTCGATATTGTCCTTCACCACGACCGGCACGCCGTAGAGCGGCAGCGTGGCGGCCTCCTTCGCGACGAGCTTCTCGGCTTCCGCGATCGCGTCGTTTTCGTCGCGCAGGCTGATGAAGACGGCGGGATCGTTGTGGTCGCGGATGCGCTGATAGGTGCGCGCGACCGTCTGCGCCGGCGTGAGCGTGCCCGCGCGGTGCGCGGCCACGATCGCGGCGATCGTTTCAGGCTGCTCAGCCCCCATTTCAGCCCTCATGGCGACAAACTCCGGCTACGTCTCTTCACCCGGATCGAAGCAAGCGATGTGCCATTGTGTACAGAATCCGGGCAGGACAAGTGCTGCGGATGTTATCGAGAGATCAGTGGCTTGGGGGATATTTCGAGCGCCGGCTGGCCTGCGTGTCAGCGCCCTGTTACGGGCATTTGCGCAAATAATGGGCAGCTCACCGGGCCCGAGCTTGCGCCCCAACAATTGTCGTGGCCAACATGCTGGCCAACGCGGTCCCGACGAGGCTGCGGTCGGTCCCGGCTCCCGGGCGAGGAGGAAACCATGACAGCCGCCCCTCGCGGTGATGCTTCGAGCCTGTTCGCGACACCCAGAACCGTTGCCGAGCATCGCGCCGACGGCAGCATCGTGCTGCGCTCGCCCGAGCCGCTGCGCGATGGCGCGCGTTGCGTCGGCGACTGGCTGGAGCAATGGGCGCGGCAGAGGCCTGATACGATTTTCCTCGCGGAGCGCAGCAGTGCCGAAGCGCCATGGACCACCGTCACCTATGCGCAGGCGCTCCGGCAGGTGCGCGCGACAGCGTCCTGGATTCTGGCGCAAGGTCTCAGTCCGGAGCGCCCGCTCGCGATCCTCTCCGACAACAGCATCGATCATGCGTTGCTGGCATTGGCGGCCCAGCATGTCGGCGTGCCCTCGGCGGCGATCTCGCCGGCCTATTCGCTGATGTCCAAGGATTTCGACAAGCTCAAGAGCATGATCACGCTGCTTGAGCCCGCCGCGATCTATGTCTCCGCGACGAGGCCGTTTGCGGCGGCGCTGGCCGCGATCAAACCGCTGCATAGCGCGCAGATCATCAGCGGCAATTCAGACGATGCCGATGCGCTGGCCTTTCGCACCATCGCGGCAACGCCGGAGAGCCCCGACGTCGCAACGGCCTTCGCCGCAGTGACGCCCGATACGATCGCGAAATTCCTGTTTACCTCGGGCTCGACCGGCACGCCGAAAGCCGTGATCAACACCCAGCGCATGCTGACGTCGAGCCAGCAGGCCAAGGCGCAGACCTGGACGTTTCTCGAACAGGGGCGCGACGATCTCGTCATTCTCGACTGGCTGCCCTGGAGCCACACCTTCGGCGCCAACCACAATTTCAATCTCGTGCTGCGCAATGGCGGCTCGCTCTATATCGACGGCGGCAAGCCGGCGCCCGGTCTGTTTGCGATGTCACTCGCCAATCTCAGAAGCGTGATGCCGACGGTCTATTTCAACGTGCCGCGCGGCTTCGACATGCTGATCGCGGCGCTGCGCGGCGACGGGGAACTGTGTCGCCGCTTCTTCAGCGAGGTGAAATTCGCGTTCTACGCCGGTGCCGCGTTGCCGCAGAATCTCTGGGACGCGCTCGAAGAACTCTCCGTCAAGACTGTTGGCCGCGCGATGCCGATGGTCTCGGCCTGGGGCTCGACCGAGACCTCGCCGCTGGCCACCGACTGCCATTTCCTCGCGGAACGCTCGGGCAACATCGGCGTGCCTATCCCCGGCACCGAATTGAAGCTCGTCACCTCGGGCGACAAGCTGGAGGTGCGCGTGCGCGGCCCCAACGTCACGCCGGGCTATTGGAAAGCGCCGGAGCTGACCAGGCAGGCGTTCGACGACGAGGGATTTTATCTCATCGGTGACGCCGTGAAGTTCGCCGATGCGAAGCGGCCCGAGCGCGGCCTGTTCTTCGACGGTCGCGTCGCGGAGGATTTCAAACTCAATTCCGGCACCTGGGTCAGCGTCGGCACGCTGCGCCTCGCCGGCATCGCCGCGCTGGCGCCGCTCGCGCAGGATATCGTCATCACCGGCCATGGCGGCGACGAGGTGCGCTTCCTGGTGTTTCCGAACATCGCTGCGTGCCGCGCGCATGCCGGCCTGCCTGAGACCGCAGGCGTCAACGACGTGCTTGCGCATGACAAGGTCAGAGCCGCGATCGCGCAGGGTCTGGCGAAGCTCAAGCAACACGGCGCCAACTCCTCCGGCCACGCCACGCGCGCCCTGCTACTCGTCGAACCGCCGTCGGTGGACGGCGGCGAGATCACCGACAAGGGCTACATCAACCAGCGCGCGGTGCTGACGCGACGTGCCGATGCGGTAGCGCGGTTGGATCACGATGCGCCGGGCGAGTGGATCGGTTGCGTCAGATAGCCCGTCCACGCCTGCGCTAGCAGCTCTCGTGCCCCGGCTCTGCGCAGCAGCGTTTCACGCTGCAGCGCGCCCGGGACACGAGAGTTGAGCAAGCCTAAATACGCCAGCCCACCTGCCGCATCATTCTGCACGATTCTTTTGTTGCCTAAGCAACTAATTTATGCGAAGCGTTCCAGATAAAGACTGACGGCGGAAGGAACCGCCGCGTCGGATCCTGGAGGAAGCAATGCTCGGCAGAGAGGGTGCCGCGGGCGAATGCCGGCGCGTGCCTGGACATGACAGAGGTCGGCGCCGGCTGCGTAGCCGGTCAGGTCTCGGTGCTGCCGGTCACTGCGCCGAGATTTTCGTGCAGGCGGCGCAACAGGTCGATCAGAACCTCGCGCTCGCCCTTGTCCAGGCAGGACAACAGGCGCCGTTCGCGCTCGAAGGCCGCGACGATCACCTTGTCATGGATGGCGCGGCCCTTCGCCGTCAGCGAGATCGAATGGGTGCGCCCGTCGTTGGGATCGGTGCGGATCGAGATCAGCCCCCGCTTTTCAAGGCCAGCCAGCGTCCGGCTCACCGGGCCCTTGTCGAAACCAATGACGTGGCAGATGCGCGAGGCGGGGATGCCGGGCTCGATCGCCAGCAGCGACATGATCCGCCATTCCGTGACGTTGACGCCGAACTGCCGCTGATAGAACGCGGTGGCGCTGTTCGAGAGCTTGTTGGCGATGAAGGTGATGAACGCGGGGACGTAGCGGTCGAGATCGAGCGTCGGTCCCGTCTCGGCGTGCGCAGGTTTTTGGCGGGCTCTGGTCGAAGACGGCGGCATATCGGGATTCTGTCTCGCGGCGTGTCTGGAGACCTAAGGGTAAGCGCCGCACTTTCACAAGTTCAAAATGAGGGAGGACTTCCATGAGCACATCCAGCTCCCCGGAAATTAACGGTTCGTCGGCCGTCCCGCATCTCGACGTCGATCCTTTCGCAATGGATTTTTTCGCCGATCCCTATCCCACGCATGAGCTGCTGCGGGAGGCGGGACCTGTCGTCTATCTCGACAAGTGGAACGTCTATGGCGTGGCGCGCTATGCCGAGGTTCATGCCGTGCTGAATGATCCCGCGACGTTCTGCTCCAGCCGCGGCGTCGGTCTCGCCGATTTCAAAAAGGAGACGCCGTGGCGGCCGCCGAGCCTGATCCTCGAAGCCGATCCTCCCGCGCACACCCGTACCCGCGCCGTGCTCTCAAAGGTGCTGTCGCCGACGGTGATGAAGGGGCTCCGCGACCGCTTTGCCGCGGTAGCGGAACAGCGTGTGGACGCGCTGCTGGAGAAGCGCAGCTTCGATGCCATCACGGACCTCGCCGAGGCCTATCCGCTGTCGATCTTCCCGGATGCGCTCGGGCTGAAGCCGGAGGGGCGCGAGAATCTCATTCCCTATGCCAGTGTCGTGTTCAACGCCTTCGGCCCGCCGAACCAGTTGCGCCAGGAAGCGATCGCGCGCTCGGCGCCGCACCAGGCCTACGTCACCGAGCAGTGCCAGCGGGACAACCTCACGCCCGGCGGCATCGGCGCCTGCATCCACGCCCATGTCGACGAGGGTGCCATCACCGCCACCGAAGCGCCGCTGCTGGTGCGTTCGCTGCTGTCGGCGGGCCTCGACACCACGGTCAACGGCATCGGTGCTGCGGTGTATTGCCTGGCGCGCTTTCCGGAGCAGTGGCAGCGCCTGCGTGGCGATCCCACCCTGGCGCGCAACGCTTTCGAGGAGGCCGTTCGTTTTGAAAGCCCGGTGCAGACCTTCTTCCGCACGACAACGCGCGAGGTCGAACTGTCAGGCGCGACCATCGGTGAGGGCGAGAAGGTGTTGATGTTCCTGGCGGCTGCCAATCGCGATCCGCGGCGCTGGGACAAGCCTGACAGCTACGACATCACCCGCCGCACGTCCGGCCATGTTGGCTATGGCTCAGGTATTCACATGTGCGTCGGCCAGCTGGTCGCGCGGCTGGAAGGCGAGACAATGCTCGCGGCGCTGGCCCGACGGATCGCAAAAATCGAGATCACGGGCGAGCCAAAGCGCCGCTTCAACAACACGCTGCGCGGGCTCGACAGCCTGCCCGTGAGCATCACGCCGGCCTGACGCGACCGGCATCGAAAACAACAAATACGACAGGGGAGGGAACAATGAAGAACTTGAAGTGGACGCTTGCGCTGGCCGCGAGCCTGATTGGCGGCGCGGCAAATGCCGAGATTTCGGACAATGTCGTGCGCGTCGGCGTGCTCAACGACATCTCAGGCATCTTCCAGGACACCAACGGCATGGGCTCGGTCGAGGCCGCGCGCATGGCTGCCGAGGATTTCAACGGCGGCGGCAAGGGCATCAAGGTCGACATCGTCTATGCCGATCACCAGAACAAGGCCGATGTCGGCAACGCCATCGCGCGCAAATGGCTCGATGTCGAGGGTGTCGACGCCATCGTCGACGTGCCGAACTCGGCCGTCGGTCTCTCCATCAACACGCTGCTGCGCGACAGCCGCATGACGTTTCTTGCGTCGTCCACCGCGAGCTCCGATCTCACCGGCAAGGCCTGCTCGCCCAACACCATCCAGTGGGTCAACGACGCCTGGGCCACCGGCAACACCACGGCGGCGGCGATGATGTCGCGCGGCGGCAAGGAGTGGTATTTTCTCACGGTCGACTACGCACTCGGCAAGGGCATCGAGGCGGAAGCCCAGAAATACATCGAAGCGCATGGCGGCAAGGTGTTGGGCTCCAGCAAGCACCCGCTCGGCACCTCCGACTTTGCCTCCTTCCTGTTGCAGGCGCAGGGCTCGAAGGCGCAGGTGATCGGGCTCGCCAATGCCGGCGGCGACACCATCAACGCGGTAAAGCAGGCCGCTGAGTTCGGGATCCAGCAGGGCGGACAAAAGCTCGTCGCCTTCCTGCTCTTCATCAACGACGTCCACGGCATGGGCATCAAGGTCGCGCAAGGGCTCCAGCTCATGGAAGCGTTCTATTGGGACATGAACGACGACACCCGCGCCTTCGCCAAGCGGTTCGCCGCGCGGCCCGGCATGAACGGCAAGATGCCGAGCGGCAACCAGGCCGGGGTCTATGCATCCACGCTCGCTTATCTCAACGCGGTCGCCGCGACCGGCAGCGACAACGCCAAGGACGCCGTGCCCGAGATGAAGAAGTTTAGGGGTAAGGACAAGCTGTTCGGCGACACCACGATCCGCCAGGACGGCCGCGTCGTGCATCCGATGTATCTGTTCGAGGTGAAGAAGCCGGAGGAATCGAAATATCCGTACGACTATTACAAGCTGGTCTCGACGATCTCTGCGGAGCAGGCGTTTCGACCGTTGGCGGAAGGTGGGTGCGGGTTGGTGAAGTAGTGATGTAGCCGCGAGCGCCGCTGCACCCTCTCCATCTGTGGGAGAGGGTGGCTTCGCAAAGCGAAGCCGGGTGAGGGGTTCTCTCCGCGAGTCATTCTCTTTCGAGCGCGCTGAGACAGACCCCTCATCCGGCGCTTCGCGCCACCTTTTCCCGCAAGGGGAGAAGGAAGAAAAAGCTACACCACCTTGCTGCTTCCCTGCGTAATCAGCCGCGCGGCGCGCTGGTCGCGGGCGTAGATCCAGAGCCAGCTCAGCGCGACGCTGAGGCGGTGGCGCAAGCCGATCAGGAAGTAGATGTGGGCGATGCCCCAGATCCACCACGCGATGGTGCCGCGCAGCTTGATGCGGCCGAAATCGATCACCGCGAGCCGCTTGCCGATCTGCGCGAGGCTGCCGGAGTGTTTGTAGCGGAACGGCCCGGTCGGCTCCTGGCGCAGCCGGGCCTTGATGGTCTCGGCCACGTGACGGCCCTGCTGCTTGGCGGCCGGCGCGATGCCGGGCACCGGCTTGCCGTCCCAGGCGTTGATCAAAACGGTGTCGCCGATCGCAAAGATTTCTGGATGACCGGGGATGGTGAGATCGGCTTCCACTTGGACGCGTCCGGCGCGATCGGCCGGTGCGCCCAGCCATTCCGCGGCGGGCGAGGCACGGACGCCGGCGGCCCAGATCTTGGTTTTGGCATCGAGCCGCTCGCCGCCGAACACCACGCCGTCGCGGTCGATCTCAGTGACGGCCTGTCCCAGCACGACCTCGACGCCGATTTTCTCCAGCGAGGCCTGCGCATAGGCCGAGAGATCATCGGGAAAGCCTGCGAGCACGCGCGGACCCGCCTCGATCAGCACCACCCGCGCCTTGTTGGTGTCGATATTGCGGAAGTCGGCTGGCAAGGTGTGGTGCGCCATCTCGGCGATGGTCCCCGCGAGCTCCACGCCCGTTGGACCGGCGCCGACGATGACGAAAGTCAGCCGTGCCGCGCGTTTGGCCGGATCGGTCTCGCGCTCGGCGCGCTCGAACGCCACCAGGATATGACGGCGCAAGGTGGTCGCGTCCTCCAGCGTCTTCAGGCCGGGCGCGAACTGCTCCCATTCGTCGTGGCCGAAATAAGCGTGCCGCGCGCCAGTGGCGAGCACCAGCGTGTCGTACGGCACCTCGCTGCCATCGTCGATCAGCACGCAGCGCCTGTCGGCATCGACGCCGCTGACGGTCGCAAACAGCGTCGTCACATCGCGCCGGTCGCGCATCAGGTGCCGGACCGGCCAGGCGATCTCGCTGGTCGCGAGCGAGGCGGTCGCGACTTGGTAAAGCAGCGGCTGGAACAAATGATGGTTGCGGCGGTCGATCAGCGTGATCTCGACCGGGCTGCCGGCGAGCCGGTAGGTCGTCTCCAGCCCGCCGAAGCCGGCTCCGACAATGACGACGCGGTGCGGTGTCGTGGTCATGTTGCGCCCTCGAATCTCGCTGCTCTATTCTCTCATTTAAGTGCGGATTGGGCGTGGCGGTCCAATAGCCGTCATCAATGGACGCATAGGCTAAGGGTATCGAGTGTATCGCTATCCCGCGAAAAAGCGCCGCATGCTCCGCCGAAGTGAGTAGAATTATATTTCTTGCTATCGCCGATCGGGGCGAAATATGGTGCAGGGGCGGGCGCCGAGCCATTGGCGGCGCGAGAGATTTTGCGTTCAATAGAGATGACCCGGGGCGGCAATCACCCCGCTTCCGGGCATAATAATATGGAGGGGAGTGGTTATGAGGACGGCATTCTGGCTGGCGGGCGCAGCGGCGCTGGTGCTGGCAGGCCCGGCATCCGCCGGCGACACCATCAAGATCGGTTTCGTTTCGACCTTCAGCGGCCCGACCGCCGTGATCGGCAATGACATGCGCAACTCGTTCGAGCTCGCGCTCGATCATCTCGGCCGCAAGATGGACGGCAAGCCGGTCGAGGTGATCTACGAGGACGACGGACAGAAGCCCGACGTCGGCAAGCAGAAGACCGAGAAGCTGGTGCAGTCCGACAAGGTCGACTTCATCGTCGGCTATATCTGGTCCAACGTGCTGCTGGCCTCGCTGAAGACCGCGGTGGACTCGCAGACTTTCCTGATCTCGGCCAATGCCGGCCCGTCGCAACTCGCCGGCGATCTTTGTTCGCCCTACGTGTTCTCGACCTCCTGGCAGAACGACCAGACTCCGGCTGCCATGGGCCTCTACATGAACCAGAAGGGCGTCAAGAGCGTGTTCCTGATCGGCCCGAACTATGCCGCCGGCAAGGACATGCTCGCGGGCGTGAAGAGCACGTTCAAGGGAGAGGTCAAGGGCGAGGAATACACGGTCTGGCCGAGCCAGCTCGACTTCTCCGCCGAGCTGTCCAAGGCGCGCGCCTCGGGGGCCGAGTCGATCTTCGTGTTCTATCCGGGTGCAGCCGGCGTGCAGTTCCTCAATCAATATGCGCAGGCCGGGCTGAAGAGCACGATGCCGCTCTACACGGCTTTCACCGTCGACGAGCTGTCGCTGCCGCTGCAGAAGGAGAATGCGCTCGGCGTTCCCGGCGCGCAGGAATGGGTGAATGATCTGCCCAACGAGCAGAACAAGCGCTTCGTCGCCGACTATCGCAAGAAATACACCGGCCTGCGTCCCACCTATTACGGCGCGCAAGCCTACGACGCGGCCCAGCTCATCAACAGCGCGGTGGTCGCGGTGAAGGGCGACACCAGCAAGAAGGACGCGATGAAGGCCGAGATGGAGAAGGCCAACTTCAAGTCGCTGCGCGGTCCCTTCAAGTACGGCAAGAACCACATCCCGGTGCAGAGCTTCTATCTCCAGGACGTGGTCAAGGACGGCGAGGGCCAACTCTCGCTGAAGACGGTCGCGACCATCGTCGAAAACGACCAGGATCGTTTCCACGACAAATGCGCGATGAAGTGAGCTGATTGCTTCTCCCTCTCCCCGTCCTTACGGGGAGAGGGGTTCTCAGCTCTCTCTCTCTTCATTGCGAGCGTAGCGAAGCAATCCAGAATCTTTCCACGGAGGGATTCTGGATTGCTTCGTCGCAAGGGCTCCTCGCAATGACGGCCACTACACCCGCGGCATGCTCACAGGCCGCACTTCGCGTGACTGCGCGGCAAGCCTGATCCCGGCATTGGCTGCACCAAACCCCTGATAATCCCGCCGCTCCACGATCTCGAAGAAGAAACGCTCATCGAAGATGTGGGTGTAGACTTGGAAGAACTCCCCGTCGCCTTCGCGGTCGTAGAGAATATGGTTGGCGCGCAGCTGCGCCATCAGCTCGGGTGCGAGGTCGTATTTGGCTTCGATGTCATCGTAGTAATTGTCCGGGATATCCAAAAAATCCGCGCCCCGCTTGCGCATTTCCGCGACCGCCGCAAAGATGTCGCGGCAGGAGAATGCAACGTGCTGCACGCCCGAGCCGAAAAACTCCGAGATGAAACGGGCCGGCAGCGTGCGGTTGGCGGATGAGCCGTTGAGCACGAAGCGCAGGCTCTGGTCGCCGTTGATGACGGCCTGGCTTTGCACGAGGCCTCTGGGATCGGCGATCTCCATCTGCGGCAGCCGCTCGAGATCGAGGATGCCGGTGTAGAACAGCAGCCAGGACAGCATCTCGTCGTAGGGCATCGACTGCGCGATGTGATCGACAGCTAGCAGCGCGTCCGCGCCGGCGTCGCTCGGGACCGGTTCGAAATCCGTGTTCCAGTTCTTGCCGGCTTGGTCGAGAAAATACAGCAGGCTGCCGCCGACGCCGTGAATTGCGGGAATCTCGAGCTCGCCCGGCCCGACCGGCTGGTAGAAGGTGCGCGCCTTCAGTGTCTCGGCGCGCTGCATGACGAGGCCGGCATTGTCGACGTCGAGCGCGATGGCGCAGACGCCGGGGCCATGCGTCACGTAGTGCGAATGCGCAAAGCCGTCGGTCTCGGAGTTGACGACGAGCTCGACCTTGCCTTGCGACCATCGCTCCACCGCCTTGCTGCGATGCTTGCCGGTCTTGCGAAAACCGAGTTGCGCGAGCAGGCGGGCCAGTTCGCCGGCCTTGGTCTCGTTGACGGCAAACTCGATGAATCCCGTGCCTCCACTTTTGGGCTTGGGCGCCAAGGGTTCGCTGACGAGCTTTGGCCAAGCCGGTGCAAGCTGGTCCTCCAGCAGGATCAGCGAACGCAGGCCGTCGACCGCGGTCTGTATGGCCGAGCCGGCGCGGAATTGGTCGTTGAAGATCTCCAGCGACAGCGGCCCGGCATAGCCCGTCGCCGCGATCGCCGCCATGAACTCGCCGACCGGCAGGTCGCCCTGGCCGGGGAAGGAGCGGAAGTGCCGGCTCCACGACAAGATGTCGAGCTCGAGCTTCGGCGCGTCCGCAAGCTGGACCAGGAAGATCTTGTCGCCGGGGATCGAGGCCATCGCGCGGACTGGAAAGCCGGGGGCCAGTGCGTGAAAGCTGTCGAGGATCACGCCGATCGCGGGATGGTCGGCGCGCCGCACGATCTCCCAGGCGTCGCGGTAATCGTTGACGTGGCGTCCCCAGGCCAATGCCTCGTAGCCGACGCGCAAGGACCGCTTGGCGGCGTGCTCGCCAAGCTTGCGAAAATCGTCTGCGGCGCGGTCGATGCCGCCGAGCGCGGCCGGCGACACGTTGGAGCAGATCAGCAGCAGATCGGTGCCGAGCTCCTGCATCAGGTCGAACTTGCGTTCGGCGCGGGCAAAGTTGCGCGAACGCTGCGGCTCCGGCATGCCCTCGAAATCGCGGAACGGCTGAAACGCGCAAATCTCGAGATTGAGGTCCCCGCAGAGCTTTGCGATGTCGCGCGGGCCTGAGCCGAACGACAGCAGATCGTTCTCGAAAATCTCGACCGCGTCGAATCCGGCGGATGCGATGGCGCGGAGCTTTTCGTCAAGGGCGCCGGAGAGAGAGACCGTTGCGATCGAGCGTTTGGTCATGCTGCGTTGTCCTCCATGGCGCCGCCAAGGAACAATTGTCCGATGCGGGGATCATTCAAAATGCGCTTCGCACCGTCGACCATGCGGGTCTGGCCGAGCTCGAGCACGATGCCGATGTCGGAAATCTCCAGCGCCGAGCGTGCGTTCTGCTCGATCATCAGAATGGTGACGCCGCGGTCGCGCAGGGATTTCAGGATGTCGAAAGTCTGCTGCACCATCAGCGGCGACAGGCCGATCGACGGCTCGTCGATCAGCACGAGCTTCGGCTCGAGCAGCAGCGAGCGGGCGATTTCGAGCTGCTTCTGCTCGCCGCCAGATAGCGTGGAGGCCTGCTGCGTCGATTTCCGCCGCAGCGCCGGGAACAGGTCGAGCGCGGCCTCGATCCGGCTCTGCAGGTCGATGCCCTTGCCGGCGGAAACGCCGCCGAGCTCGATGTTGTGGCGCACCGACAGCTCGGGAAAGATGTTGCGGCCCTGCGGCACGTAGCAGATGCCGGCATTGAGCAGCGCGCGCTGGCTCAGATTGGTGACGTCGCGGCCGGCGAAGCTGATTTTGCCCTCGCGCAGCTTGAGCAGGCCGAAGATCGCCTTGAACACGGTGGACTTGCCGGCGCCGTTCGGGCCGATGATGGTGGTGATGGTGGCCTGCGGCACGGCGAAGGTGGTGCCGTTCAGGATCGTCATCTTGCCGTAGCCGCCGACGAGATTGTGAACCAAGAGGATCGGATCGCTCATGGTCGCTCTCCTAATGTCCGAGATAGGCTTCGATCACGGCGGGGTTCTTTCGGACCTCGTCGGGTCGTCCCATTGCCAGCACTTTGCCTTCCGCCATCACCATCACGCGCGAGCACAGCGACATCACGAATTCCATGTTGTGCTCGATCACGACGAAGGTGGCGTTCTTCTCGCGGTTGATCGCGACTAGCCGCTCCTTCAGGTCCGCCAGCATCGACGGGTTGACGCCGCCGGCGGGCTCGTCGAGCAGCACCAGCCGCGGTCCGCCCATGAAGGCCATGGCGGCGTCGAGTAGTTTTTGCTGGCCATAGGACAAACCGCCGGCCGGCTCGTCGGCAAGATGATCGAGCTTGAAAAAGCCGATCATCTGGTTGGCGGCCTCCGTCAGGCCGGCATCGGAGCGGCCGACCAGCCGCGAGGCCATGCTGCCCTGGTGCTCCTGTCCTGCGAGGATCAGGTTCTCGCGCACCGAGAGTTTTGGGAACACCTGCAGGAGCTGGAAGGTGCGGCTGACCCCGAGCTTGTTGAGCTCGGCGGGTCGCAGGCCCGTCACGACCTTGCCGTCGAGCTTGACCTCGCCGCCGCTCGGCGTGAGCTGGCCGAGGATGCAGTTGAACAGGGTCGACTTGCCGCAGCCGTTCGGTCCGATCAGGCCGAGGATCTCGCCCTCGCGGACGTCGAAAGAGACGCCGCCGACGGCGCTGATGCCGCCAAAATTCTTCTTGATGTCGGAGACTTCGAGGACCGCGCTCATTGCACTGTCTCCAGCCGGGACTTTGCGACGGCGCGCTGGGCCGAGGCCGCCTTGGTTCGGCGCTCGGCGAGATAGCGGTCGAGGATTCCCAAAATGCCGGTCGGCGACCAGATCAGCAGCCCCATCACCGCGATCGCGTACAGCATCAGATAATATCCCTCGGTGAAGCGCAGCCATTCCGGCAGCAGCACCGCGATCATCGCGCCGAGGAACGGACCCAGGAAGAAGCCGGCGCCGCCGACGATCACCATCATCAGGAGGTCGAGCGAGAGCGACAGGTTGAACGGCACGGGATCGATATATTGCGTCAGCGGCGCATAGAGCGCGCCAGCGACGCCGCCGAGCGCCGAGCCGATCGCGAATGCCATCAGCGTATAGCGGCGCGTGTCGACGCCCAGGGACTGCGCCCGCAGCGGGTTTTCACGCAACGCCATGAAGGCGCGGCCCCAGGGCGAGCGGATCAGCCACCACACTGCAAGCGACACGATCGCGAGCGAGCCGAGACAGACATAGTAGAACGGCAGCGGCTTGTTGGTCGCGATGCCGAAGATGTGCGGCCGCGGAATGTTGGAGATGCCGTAGATGCCGCCGGTGAGCCAGCTCTCGTTGCGAAACACCAGGAAGGCCAGCGTGGAGAAGGCGAGCGTGACGAAGGCGAGGTAGTGGTGCTGCACCCGCAGCGCCGGATAGCCGAGCACCCAGCCGACCGCGAAGCTCAGGCCGATCGCGACGACGATCGCCGCCGGCAGCGGCCAGCCATGCGTGGTCATGATCGCTGCCGCGTAAGCGCCGATGCCGACGAAGGCGCCCTGCGCCAGCGAGACCTGGCCCGCATAGCCAAGCGTGAGGTTGAGGCCCATCGCGGCGATGGCCATCACCGCCCATTGGCTCAGGATGAACAGGCCATAGCGGTTGAAGTTCATGGGGACTGCGATCAGCGCAGCGATGACGATGAGGCCGAACGCGATCTTGAGAGGTTTGGCGAAGCCGCTCATACGGTGCGCTCCTCGGCGCGGCCGAGCAGGCCCTGCGGCCGGAACAGGATGACGGCGATCAGGAAGATCATCGGCACGGCGGCGCGATACTGCGTCGAGACATAGGCGGCTGCGAGATTGTCGAGCACGCCGATCAGGAGGCCGCCTGCGATCGCGCCTCGCACCTGGTTGAAGCCGCCGATGATCGCGGCGATGAAGGCAGCCTGGCCCAGTACCTCGCCGGACGTGAATTTCGCGAGGTAGATCGGCGTGATCAACAGCGAGGCGAGCGCGACCAGGAACGCGTTGATCAGGAAGGTCAGGAGAATCATGCGCTCGACAGGGACGCCGATGATGCGCGCCACCGTCGGGTTCTGCGCCGCCGCCTGCATCTGGTGGCCGAGCGAGGTGCGGTCGAGAAGCGCAGTCAAGCCGAAGACGGCAAGGATGGCGAGGAGGAGAACGCCGATGCTTTGCAGCGAGACGGCATGGCCGAGGATGGAGATATCGCCGGTCGGCACGATCGAGGGGAAGGGTGAGGCTTCGGCGCTGAAGAACTGCTTGACGGCCTCCTTGAGGCCGATCGCGAGCGCCATGGTCGCGATCGCGAGCGGCAGCACGCCGTGGCGTAGCATCGGATCGACCAGTAGCATCTTGAAGGCGAGGCCGAGCAGGAGCATCGAGAGCAGGATGCCGAGGATGATCGCGAGCCAGAACGGCGCGCCGGCATGCATCGCCGCCAGCATCAGGAACGCCGGCAGCATCACGAACTCGCCCTGCGCGAAATTGATGGTCTGCGAAGTCTGCCACAGCAGCGTGAAGCCGACCGCGACCAGCGCATAGATCGCGCCGGTGGCAAGTCCCGCGACCAGAAGATCGAACAGATTGGACATTTTCCCCTCTCGGCGCTCGCGCTCTGTCTTCTCGCTCTCCCCGCTCTTCCTTTTCTCCCTCTCCCCGCGAAGGGCGGGGAGAGGGAGACGAAAGATCTCGCTCCGCATCCGCCTTCGCTAAACCTTCGGCGGACAGGCGCGGCGAGAGGCAAAGACCTCACTTCACCTTCGGCAGCACCTGCTTCACCACTTGCTTGCCTTCGACCACTTCCACCAGAAAGCTCTGGCGGTCGATGTCGCCGGTGTCGCTGAAGGTGACGTCCATCAGGATGCCCGGCTCGTCCGCGGCCTTAATGGTCAGGCCGTGCAGGGTGTCGGCGAACGCCTTCGAATCCACCTTCCCCATCTTGTCGGTGGTGGCCTTCACCATGTAGACCGCGAGATAGCCTTTCAGCCCGTTATGGTCGGGCACGTAATTGTACTTCTTCGCGAACTTGTCGCGAAACGCCTTGATCAGGTCGACCGGCGCATCTGTGGTGAGGCCGACGTGGCCGCGCGCGCCGTTGGCGGCATCGCCCGCGAGCTCGATCACCTTCTGCCCGATCAGCGTGGTCTCGCCCATCAGCGGCGCGGTGACGCCCTGACGTTTCAGCTCCTTGAGGATACGTGCGCTCTCTTCCTCGTTCAAATAGACGAACACGGCATCGGGATTGGCGGCCTTGATCTTGCCGACGTCGGCGGCGAAATCGGCCTGACCTGCTTCGGTCGAGAGATCGGCGACCACCTTGGAGCCGAGCCGGTCGAGCTCCTTGACGACGACATCGCGACCGCCGCGGCCAAAATCGTTGTTGACCCAGACCACGGCGACCGACTTCGCCTTCATGTCGTCGTGAATGTATTTGGCGACCTTCGGCATCGACGATTGCTGGCCGAACGAGGTGCGGAACAGGAATTTGTTTCCGCCTTGCGTCAGCTCGGCGGCTTCGCCGCCCATGATCTGCGCGATGCCGGCTTCGGCCGCCAACGGCGCGGTCACCTTCACCGAGCCGGAATAGCCGGGTCCGAGCAGCACATAGGGCTCGGCGTCGAGCGCCTTTTGCACCTGCGCGCGCGCGACGCCGGGGTTGGATTGCGAATCCGCATGAGTGACTTCGAGCTTGCGGCCGAGCACGCCGCCCTTGGCGTTGATCTCCTCGATCGCGAGGTCGATGCCGTTTTTCCAGTTGGTGCCGACGGTGGCGCCGCCGCCGGACAACTCGGCGACGTCGGCGAGCTTGATCGCCTGGGCGTGGACGCTGGTTGCAGTCGCGAAGGCAAGCAGGGCGCCGGCCAGAATGGTCGATTTCATGGTCTCTCCTCCCATTTTTCGTTGATGTTGTGCGCGGCCTTGTGTCCGGCCGCTTCGGTTACGCTGCGTGATAGGCCGAGCTTCGTGCCGCCATCACCTCGTCGAATGCCTCTCCCATGATCTCGGTCGATGGGGCAAGACCCGTGAACAGTTCGAAAGCGTCGGCGGCCTGGTAGATTGCAAGCTCCCGGCCGGTCATGATCCGCGCGCCCTTGGCTTGGGAAGCCGCCAGCAGCGGCGTGATCAGCGGCGAATAGACGGCGTCGGCGACCCACAGGTTTTGACGCAGCAGCGTCGGCGCGACCGGCGTTTCCCGGTTCGGCAGCATGCCGACCGGCGTGCCGTTGACGAGGCCGGTTGCGCCGTCGAGCGCATCCTCGACGCTTGCGGCGACCCTGGCGCCCCCCTGCTTGACGAGCAGCGCGGCGAGTTTTTCGGCGCGTGCCGGCTCGCTGTCGAAGATGCGGATGTCGGTCACGTCAAGGCTCGCCAGCGCAAAGGCGATCGCCTTGCCGACGCCGCCGGTGCCGATCACGGCCACCGCGTTGCCGGACGGCGCCAGCAGCGGCGCGACGGCGCGCGCAAAGCCCGTCGTGTCGGTGTTGTGGCCGGTTAGCCGGCCGTTCCTGACGACGACGGTGTTGACCGCCCCCATGGCGGCCGCACCCGGTGCCAGTTCATCGAGCAGCGGGACCACTGCCTCCTTGTAGGGAAAGGTGACGTTGACGCCGGCAAAGCCGAGCCGCCGCACGCCTTCCAGCATCAGCCGGAGCCCGGCCGTATCGGCGCCGGCCACTTCGATGAGCTGATAATGTCCGCGCAGGCCAAGCCCCTCCGCGGCGCGCTCATGCATGGCAGGGGAGGCGGAATGCGCGATGGGTGCGCCGATCAGGCCGGTCAGGAGCTTTTTGGATGCGGCGGGTCCGCGCTTTGACATGGTTCGCTATCGTCTCGTTGGGAGCGTTCGGTCCCGGCCATTAGCGGGGAAATCCGCCCAGTTCCAAGGGGCTTCCCCTAGGAACGATAGTCTTTCCTCGGCCTAACACAATTACCCTTTTGTCCTGCAAACCTAACATAATGTTATCTCTTCCGCCCCCGTGCCGCCGCGGCCCTGCCTTTGCCCTGCGACGGCTCGACTGCGCGCATCTCCGCGCGCAGGGACTCGATGAAATACTCGACATGAAGCGACAGCGGCGCGCCGCGCTTCACCGCGATATAGGTCTCGAATCGCGTTGGCTCGGTGATCTTGATCAGCTCGATGCCGGGATAGCCGCCATGGGCCACCGTGAACTGGTCGATGACGGCGATGCCGAGCCCCGCCTTCACCAGCGCGCAGACCGTGGTGCCGAAGCGGGCGCGGATGGTGATGTTGTATGCGAGGCGGTGGCGCGCGAAGATCTCGGCCATGATCCGCCCGTAGGGATCGTTGGGATCAATGCCGATCAGCGGATAGCGCGTGATCTCGGCGGCGGAGACCTGCTTGCGGCCGGCGAGCTCGTGGCCCGGCGGCACGATGCAGTAGAGCTCGCCTGAGGCGAGCGGCATGAAGTCGAGCCCGGAATGCTCCAGGCGGTAGCTCATCGCCACGCACTCGCCGCGGCCGAGCATGAGGTAGTCGATGGCTTCCTCGAGCTTGAGGATGTTGATGTCGATGCCGAGATCCGGATAGCGCCGCCGGACCCGCTCGATCGCGCGCGGCACCATGACTTGCGAAATGCTCGGCACCGAGCCGATGCGCAATTCCGACAATCCGCCGCGTCCGATCTTGGAGATGATCTCGGAAAGGTCGTCGACCTTCTTGTAGACGCCGTTGATCTGCTCGAAGATGTTCTCGGCTTCCGGGGTGGGGAAATAGCGTCCGTTCTGGCGCTGGAAGAAGCGGATGCCGAGCGAGCGCTCGGTGTATTTGACGAGGCGGCTGATGCCCGGCGCCGAAACGTTCAGCAGCTTCGCCGCGCCGCCGATCGTGCCCGTCACCATCACGGCACGGATCACTTCAACCTGGCGCAGCGTCATCATTTCCTAGGCATCCAAAAGATAATCGTGGGCGGCGCTGCCTTTCCCTCTCCCCTTTGTGGGAGAGGGTGGATCACAGCGATAGAGCGAGACGGGTGAGGGGTTCTCTCCCGCGCGAGCCTCGCGCATTTGAACGCGTGGAAACAACCCCTCATCCGGCGCCATAGCCGATGCGAAGCATCGGCGTTTTGTTTTAAGAACGGCGGCCGAAGGCCGCCTATGCCACTTCTCCCACAAGGGGAGAAGGAAGGAAACATTCGCGTTCGGTTGTTCGGTTCAGAGGAAGGCATGGCACCGAACGGACCGTTCGTGCGCTCACAGCGATTGCGTGCTAGCTCGCCGGTCCGTCCGGCGAGGCGCTCTCTGCTGGCTTGCTGCGCTCGCTTTGCAGCACCCCGCGCGCGAACTCGATGATCTTCTGCTTGTTTGCCGTTTCGCGGACCGCGAAAAATACGCGGTTGAGTTCCAGGCCGAGCACGCTGTTGAGGGCGATGTCCTCGTCTTCCATCGTGGTTTCCCCGCTTCAGACATTGTAGGTGTATCTTGACGTCGCTTCTTCCACAAGTAGATTAAACCTTCTTGGTCAATGGGATACCGGGAAACTACGGAAACCGTGAATTGAGGCAGTGCCCAAAGACGTGCTATATCGCACAGCGAGGGTCAGGAAACGCACCGATGTCCGCCGTGGATTATGGCCGGGAAGCGCTCGACTTCATTGAGGGGCTAGGGGCCTATCGGAGGGTTCCGGACGCTATGAATGCGCTCGAAGGGGCCTTCGGGCGCTTCGGCTTTGAAACCATCATCGTGACAGGGTTGCCGAATCCCGACCAGCGGTTCGCACAGATGGTGCTCGCCAAGCGCTGGCCCGCGGAATGGTTCAGCCTCTACACCCAGAACAACTACGACCGCGTCGACCCCGTGGTGCGGATGTGCCGACAATCGGTCAACCCATTCGAGTGGTCGGAAGCGCCCTATGATGCCGAACTCGATCCGGGCGCGGCGGAGGTCATGAACCGCGCCGGCGATTTCCGCATGTCGCGCGGCTTCATCGTGCCGATCCACGGGCTCACCGGCTATGAAGCCGCCGTGTCGCTCGGCGGCATCCATCTCGATCTCAACGCCCGCAGCAAGCCGGCATTGCACCTGATGGCGATGTATGGCTTCGACCACATTCGCCGTCTGCTCGATCCGGCGCCGTATCCCTCGACGCGCCTCACTCCGCGCGAGCGCGAGGTGATCTCCTGGGCCTCACAGGGCAAATCGGCCTGGGAAATCGGCGAGATACTGCACATCACGCAGCGTACCGCCGAAGAGCATCTCGCGACCGCCGGGCGCAAGCTCGGAGCCGTGAACCGTACGCATGCGGTTGCACTGGCGATTCGCAACAAGATCATCAATCCCTAAGCGACGTACTGGGAAATTTCCCAATATCGAACCATTCTCTTTTCGCAGAGGGTGCCCTCCATTGAGGACGAATGGGGGCTTTCATGATTCACGCCATTTCTGCAGTAAATCGCCACCTTTACGAAGATGTACTCGATCAGCATTTCCGGCTGCGGCACGACATCTTCGTCGAAGAGCGGCGCTGGGAGACGCTGCGCAGGCCGGATTGTCGCGAGATCGATGCTTATGACGACGAGGACACAGTCTATCTGCTTGCGCTGGAGGGACGCCGTGTTATCGGCGGTCACCGGCTCTACCCGACCACCAAGCCTTCGATGATGAGCGAAGTCTTTCCGCATCTGGCATCGGTTCGCGGCTGTCCTTCGGATCCGCTGGTCTGGGAATGGTCGCGCTACTTCGTCGTGCGCGATCGCCGCGACGGCGCGCTCAACCTGCAACTGATGGCGGCGGTGCAGGAGTTCTGCCTCGGTCAGGGGATCGCGCAGGTCAGCGCGATCATGGAAACCTGGTGGTTGCCGCGCTTTCATGAGGCCGGCTTCGTCGTGACCCCGCTCGGCCTACCGGCTCTGGTGGAGAATGCGTGGACCATGGCGGCGACGATCGACATTCGTCGCGAGACGCTCGATGCCCTGCATGATCGCATCGGTGTGCCTTCTATCGTGCAACAGGACGGCCCGCGTCTGGACGCCGTCGCCCGTGCCAACCTCTGCGGCCTCGCTGCCGCGCAACGAAAGAGCGCCTGAGATGTCGAACATGATGCGGGACAGCCAGATCATGGCGCAGATCAAGGACGAAAATCTCGGCTACATGTCCGACATGGCGCTCGAACTCGCGCAGATGGCGGAAGACACCGGATTGGCGACGCTCGCCTATCTGTTCCGGATGGCGGCGCTGGAGGCCTCGACGGCCAATAGCGTGCTTGCCGAGCCGGATGACCTTCCCCGGCAGATGACGTCGCACTAGGCGGCTCCATCTACACGTTGCGACGAATTCACACCCTCTCTCCGGCAACGGAGGGAGGGTGATCCGTTTTGGGTGCGTCAGGTTGACCCATCCTGCGCGGCAGTCTTCTTGCAAGGCCGATTGCAGGGGCCAGGACCGATCGGATGCATCGGCATGCAACAAAGTGCATGTTGGGTGTCGAATCGCTCTTGCCTCGGAACGATACTGCCATTACCCATTTTTCCGCCTTGTAGAGGCAGGGGGAGCTCTTTCACTGATGGCGACCGTGTTCGAACATCGGCGCGAACCTGCGTGCGCCTGAAAGAGTTTTGATGCTGCTCGTCGTCGAACAGTTCTTGAACGGATTGCAGTTTGGCCTGCTGCTGTTCCTGCTCGCCGCCGGCCTGACGCTGGTGTTCGGGATCATGGATCTCGTCAACCTCGCGCACGGCTCGCTCTACATGATGGGCGCCTATTTCGCCGCGACCTTCGCAGCCTGGACCGGCAGCTTCCTGCTCGGCGCGCTGCTGGCGCTCGGCGCGACGCTCGTGCTCGGCATTGTGCTCGAGATGACCGCGCTGCGGCATCTCTATGGACGCGACCATCTCGACCATGTGCTCGCGACCTTCGGCCTGATCCTGTTCTTCAATGAAGCCGTGCGGCTGATCTGGGGGCCGGCCGGGCTTGCGCTGCCGCTGCCGGCCTGGCTCACCGTGCCGGTGCCGATCCTGCCGGGCATTCACTATCCCGCTTATCGCCTCGCCATCATCGTCGTGGCGCTGCTGGTTGCGCTGCTGCTCTATCTCGGCGTGATGCGCACCCGCATCGGCATGCTGATCCGGGCCGGCGCCTCCAACCGCGAGATGATCGGTGCGCTCGGCATCAACATCAAGCTGCTCTACACCCTGGTGTTCGGCCTCGGTGCCGCGCTCGCCGGCCTTGCCGGCTTGATGCAGGCGCCGATCCTCACCGTGCAGATCGGCATGGGCGAGAACATCCTGATTCTGGCCTTCGTTATCATCGTGATCGGCGGTATCGGTTCGATCCGCGGCGCGTTCCTGGCCGCGATCTTTGTCGGCATGATCGACACGCTCGGCCGCGCTTTCCTGCCCAATTTGTTGCGGCAGGTGCTGAGCGGCGCCGCGGCCTCCACCGCCGCGCCCGCGTTGTCGTCCATGCTGATCTATCTGCTGATGGCGATCGTGCTGGTGGTGCGTCCGGAGGGGCTGTTTCCGGCCAACCGCCGATGAAGGCTTTCACTGTGAGTAAGGCCGTCACGGCCCTGATGCTGGCGGGCCTCGTGCTGCTGCCGCTGTATTCGCAACTCTCCGGCAACATCTTCATCCTGACGCTGTTCACGCGCATCGTCATTCTGGCGCTGGCGGCCGCGAGCCTCAACCTCATCATGGGTTTTGGCGGCATGATGAGCTTTGGCCACGCCGCCTATCTCGGCATCGGCGGTTACGCGGTCGGCATGCTGGCGCAGGAAGGCGTGGGAAGCGGCTTCATCCAGTTTCCGGTCGCGCTCGCGGCGTCCGCGACTTACGCGCTGGTGATCGGCGCGCTCTCGCTTCGCACGCGTGGCGTTTACTTCATCATGATCACGCTCGCCTTCGCGCAGATGGCCTATTACGTCGCCTCGGGGCTGGCGCGTTATGGCGGCGATGACGGCCTCACCGTCTACAAGCGCAGCGACTTCTCCGGGCTGATCAATCTGTCGAACCGCACGCAGTTCTATTATCTCTGCCTCGCCTGCCTATTGGGCGTGGTCTTCCTGATCTGGCGCATCGCCAATTCGCGCTTCGGCCTCGTCCTGCAGGGCCTGCGCTCCAACGAGCAGCGCATGCAGGCGATCGGCTTTCCCTCGAAACGCTACCAGCTGGTCTGCTTCGTCATCTCGGGCATGATGTGCGGCCTTGCCGGCGCGCTGCTCGCCAACAACACCGATTTCGTCAGCCCGGCCGCGATGTACTGGACGCGTTCCGGCGACCTCATGGTGATGGTGATCCTCGGGGGCATGGGCACGCTGTTCGGTCCGGTCATCGGCGCCGTGGTGTATTTGCTGCTGGAAGAGTTCTTGTCGCAGCTCACCGAATACTGGGCGCTGATCATGGGCCCGATGCTGCTGCTGATCGTGCTGTTCGGCCGCGGCGGCATCATGGGCCTGCTCGGGAGGCTCCAACGTGGCTGAGCCGCTGCTCCGCGTTGACAAGCTGGTGCGCCGCTTCGGCGGCATCATTGCGACCGACAACGTCTCGCTCGACGTCGCGGCGGGTGAGCTGCACGCCATCATCGGCCCGAACGGCGCCGGCAAGACCACGCTGATCAGCCAGCTCACCGGGCATCTGGAGCCGCATTCCGGCAGCGTCTCGCTGGCGGGGCGCGACATCACCTATCTGCCGGCCTATCGCCGCTGCGCGTTGGGCCTGGCACGTTCGTTCCAGATCACTTCGCTGCTGCTCGATTTCACCGCCGCCGACAATGTTGCGCTCGCGGCGCAAGCGCATGCCGGCACCTCGTTTCGCTTCTTCGCCGATGCACGCAAGGAGAAGGGCCTGCGCGATGCCGCGCATGCCGCGCTCGACCGCGTCGGTCTCGCCCATCGTGCCGATGTCCTGGTGTCCAGGCTCAGTCATGGCGAGCGTCGCCAGATCGAGCTGGCCGTGGCGCTGGCAAGCAAGCCGAAACTTTTGCTGCTCGACGAGCCGATGGCCGGCCTCGGCGTCACCGAGTCCCAGCGCATGGTGCAGCTGCTCCAGGAACTGCGGAAAGAGGTCTCGATCGTGCTGGTCGAGCACGACATGCCGGCGGTGTTTGCGCTGGCCGACCGTATCTCGGTGCTGGTCTATGGCCGCGTCATCGCCTCCGGCGATCCGGCCGCGATCAGGGCGAACGAGGACGTCAAGCGCGCCTATCTCGGCGAGGCGCATGTGGTGACGCACCATGGCTGAAAAAGGGATGGGTGACACGCTGCTCGAGGTCGACGGCATCGAGACCTGCTATGGCCTGTCCCAGGTGCTGTTCGGCCTGTCGCTGTCGGTCAAATCAGGCGAGATGGTCTCGCTGATGGGCCGCAACGGCATGGGCAAGACCACGACCATCCGCTCCATCATGGGCCTGACGCCGGCGCGCGCAGGCAGCATCCGCTTTGCGGGTTCGGAAGTGCGGACGCAGCCGTCCTACAGGATCGCGCAACTCGGTGTCGGCCTCGTCCCCGAGGGGCGGCAGATTTTCCCGAACCTCACCGTGCGCGAAAACCTGGTCGCGGCCGCCGCCGATCGTTTCGACAGCAGCAATCCCTGGACGCTGGCGGCGATCTACGTGATGTTTCCGCGCCTGGCCGAGCGCGCCTCCAACATGGGCAACCAGCTCTCCGGCGGCGAGCAGCAGATGCTCGCAATTGGCCGCGCGCTGATGACCAACCCGAAGCTCCTCATCCTGGATGAAGCCACCGAAGGCCTGGCGCCGCTGATCCGCGAAGAGATCTGGAGCTGCCTGTCGCTGCTCAAGAGCCGGGGACAGTCGATCCTGGTCGTCGACAAGAACGTCGACCACCTGGCCCGCATCTGCGACCGCCACACCATCATCGAGCGCGGCAAGACGGTGTGGAGTGGCACCTCCGACGAACTGATGGCCGAGCCGGATCTGCAGCACAAATACCTGGGGATTTGAGGCGGCGGCGAGGTGAGGGACGGTACGCGTGGCCGCTCACCCGGTGTCGTCCTGGCGAACGCCAGGACCCATACCGCGAGGTCTGTCCATTGTGGACGGTATCAGTACCGGAGGAAGAATCTTCGCCAAACCCCTTCCCCGGGGTAATGCGTCCTGGCTTTCGCCAGGACGACATTGGCAATCACCAGTAAATCCCATGCCGATGCAGTTCGCGGATCACGCGCGCCTCCGTGGACGGCTGGCGGCGCTTCGGCTTGGTCGTCTCGGTCGTGCTGGTCACCGGTGTGGCCGAGGGTTGCGTCGGCGCGGTGGCCGCGGCTGAAGCCGGGCTGGTGATTGCCGTCTGGACATTCGCCGGCTGCGTTGCCGCCGGGGCTTGCGTCGTCTGCGGTGCGGCTGTCGGCGAGGCCCGTTGCTCGGCCGCCGGTTGGTTTGCACTGGTCGCTGCAAGGCTCAGACTGCGCGGACCGCCGGCATGGGCTTGTGTTGCGAACAGCGAGAGCGCTGCGATCAGGATCAGCTTTCGCATGGAAATCCCCATTATCTGGTCAATCCGGCTTACCTCTTGGCGGCTGACTGCCCCATCAGCGCGCCAGCCGATGCGCGCCGATTTCGATCAGAGTGGTCCGGCAGGACAGGCGATAGATCAGGCTGAACAATTGACCCAACATGACCGAACTCCTTTGTTGATCACTCGACAAAGGTTAACCCCGGTGTTTTTCCGGCGGTTTTCGGCACGTGACGAAAATGGTTTCGTCGGACCGCGACCTGATGTCGCCGGAACAGGTGGGACGAAGTCACCTCACGGGGGTGTGAGCATTGAGCCGCTGCGCCTCCACCTGCAAGGGAGGAGGTCAGAGGGAGCAGGTCAAAACACCTCGAAATATTCGCGGTGCTCCCAGTCGGTCACCTCGGACAGGAAGCGGTCGATCTCGGCATTCTTGATGTGGGTGTAATAATCGACGAACTCAGGCCCGAGCTTTTCGCGGAAGAACGGATCGTCCTTCAGCGCGCTGACCGCATCGCGCAACGACTTCGGCAAGAGCGGCGCCTTGGTTTCGTAGGGTGTGTCGGCCGACGGGCCGGGATCGAGCTTGCGATCGACGCCGTCCAGCCCTGAGAGGATCTGCGAGGCCATGTAGAGATAGGGATTGGCGGCGGGCTCGCCGATGCGGTTTTCCAGGCGCGTGGCGGCATCGCCGGCCGCTCCGAGCACGCGGATCATCACGCCGCGATTGTCGCGGCCCCAGATTGCGCGGTCCGGCGCCAGCGAATAGGAGCGGTAGCGCTTGTAGCCATTGATGGTCGGGGTGGTGAACACGGTCGACGCGCGGGCGTGGTCGAGCAGGCCCGCAAGCCAGGCGCGGCCGAACGCGCTGAGCGGCTCGCCGCCGTCTTTGGTCGTTTCCTGGGCCATGAACTGGTTCTCGCCGCTCGCGCGTGAGACCACCGATTGGTGCAGATGCCAGCCGCTCGCGAACAGGTTCGGCAGCTTCGGTCGGCACATGAAGGTGGCGTGATAGCCGTGGCGGTGCGCGATCTGCTTCACGGCGGAGCGAAACAGCACCATGTTGTCGGCGGGCTCCAGCCCCTTCTTCGGCGCGAAGGTGAACTCGCACTGGCTCGGCCCGAATTCGACCTCGACCGAGCGCAACGGCAATCCGAGCGCGACGATGTCACGCCGCAAGATCTCCAGCACCGGCTCCATCTGATCGAAGCGCTGCTCGGTGAGATATTGATAGCCGTGGCTGAGCAGGCTCACCGAGGGCGGCGTGCCGGGCTGGCCAGCGTCCTCGGGCCGCATATGCGGATCATCGAGCTTGAAGATGTGGAATTCGACCTCGAGGCCCGCCACGAAATCGTGGCCGCGGCTTGCGAGCTCGTCGAGCACCTTGCGATAGAGCCCGCGCGTCGCGAACGGAACGGGGCGGCCGTCGTTGAAATAGAGGTCGCAGAGAACCCAGCCCGTGGTCGGTGCCCACGGCAAAACGCGAAACGTGGAGGGATCGGCGATCATCAGCACGTCGGCCGCGCCCTCCATCTCCTTCATGCCGAAGCCGCCGCCCGACGTGAACACCGGAAACACCGTGCGGTGCGAGGTGTCCTTGGCGAGCATGGTGGTGGTGATGGAGCAGCCGCTCTCCAGCGAAGCGATCGCCTCGGCCGCGACGATGGTCTTGCCGCGCAAAATGCCGTGCTGGTCCGGGAAGGCGAGGCGGATGACCTCGAGGTTCTTCTCCTCCACGATGCGGCGCATGCGTGTCGCCGCGTCGTTCTGCTCATCCGACCACAGCGCATGACGCGCGACGAAAGTCACTTTGGTTGCTCCTTGGTCGTTAGGCGCGACACTGCCGCAACAGATTCCGTCATTGCGAGCGCAGCGAAGCAATCCAGAAACTCTCCGCGGAAACAGTCTGGATTGCTTCGCTTCGCTCGCAATGACGAAGGAGGGACCTGCATTCCGTGCTACTCCGCCGCCGTCAGCCGATGCACGTTGTCCGCGATCTCCTTCGGCACCGGCGCCGTCCACGGCGCGCTGCGGCGGCGCTTGACGTCGACTTCCATCCAGTAGATCTCCCAGCCTCGTGTCGGCCCGATGCCGTCCATGGTCGCCGGGCCCTGGATCGAACGTGCGGTGGCCTCGTCGAGATGCAGCATCGGCTTCTCGCCGCCTGCGACCTTCTCGATCTCCTGCCGCAGCAAGCGGCGGTATTGCACGATCGCCTTGTCGCTCGTGCCGAGGTGCTCCCTGGTGCGGTCCTGGATCGCGCCCATCGATTCCACCGCCCACTGGTCGTGGACGTTGATGTCGGTGCCCATGCCGGTATAGGTCGCCGTCTGCTGCTCGTGCGGATCGAAACCGTAATCGTTGGTCCTGTTCTTGCGAGATTTGTAATCCGGCAGCTCATAGAGCTCGAGCCGCTGGTCGCGCATCATCTTCTTGTCCACGGGGTTCGCGTAGCTCGTGAAGATCGCGTACCAGTAGCAGTTCTCGTCGTCGACCGGCACGTGCCACTGCGTGATCGTCATCTCCGTGCTCATGGGGATGACGAAACCGTGCGGGAAGAGCTGGTTGGTGACGCGCACATGGGTGCGCTCCTCGTCGATCTCGCGCAGCGCGATCAGCCGCAGGCCGTATTCGGTGTGCTCGACATTGATGATCGGACGGTCGTACTCGCGCAAGATCTTCGTCATCGGCAGGTCGGAGCCTGCCGATGCGCCGCGGAACTGCTTGCCGTAGGCCGTGGACGTGTCCTCGTCCTCGAAGAAGCGATGCAGGTAGGAGGCGTGCGCGGGATCGATGCCGACTTCGAGCGCCTGCAGCCAGTTGCAGGCCATGTGCCCCTTGAACGCGAAGGTGTGCGTGCCGGGCGCGACGAAGCAGTCGAGCTCCGGAAAGGCCGGCGGCTCACCCTCGCCGAGATAAGCCCAGAGGATGCCGCTCTTCTCCACCACGGGATAAGAGCGCTGACGAATGTTCTGGCAGAGCTTTGAGTCCTTCGGCTCCGCCGGGGTTTCAATGCATTGCCCGGTGGCGTCGAACAGCCAGCCATGGAAGGCGCAGCGCAGGCCGCCATGCTCGAGCCGTCCGAACGCGAGATCGGCGCCGCGATGCGCGCAGTGCCGATCGATCAGCCCGTAGCGTCCGGTCTCGTCGCGGAATAGCACCAGATTTTCGCCGAGCAATCTGACGGGGCGGATCGGACGATCGCCGTCGAGCTCGTCCACCAGCGCCGCCGGCTGCCAGTAGCTTCGCATCAGCTTCCCGCAGGGGTCCTTTGGACCGGTGCGGGTGATCAGGTCGTTCTGCTCCTGGCTCATCATGGCGAGTGCATCCTTTGTGGAGTGGCGTTTGTTCGCCTATTGAACGAATGGGCGAATTATGACATGCCTTGGTCTGGCAGCAAGCACTATTTTGCAGGATCCCGACACCCATGCCCAAGCTGAAGCGAAGCGAGAGCGACGAACGCGCGACGGATTTCGTCGAGAGCCTCGATCGCGGGCTGCGCCTGTTGCAATGCTTCGGCACCACGGCTGGACCGCTGACACTCAGCGATCTCGCCCGTGCCGCTGAGCTTCCACGCGCCACCGCGCGGCGCATGCTGTTCACGCTCCAGCGCGGCGGCTTCGTCAGCGGCGACGGAAAACTGTTCTCGCTGACGCCGCATGTGCTGACGCTGGCGGCGTCGTATCTGCGCTCCAGCCAGCTCGTCACGGTCCTGCAGCCGGTGCTCGACCGCGTTGCGACAGCGGCCAACGAAATCTCCTCGCTCGCGGTACTCGACGGCGATGAGGTCGTGTTCGTCGCACGCAGCAGTCCGACGCGGATGTTCTCAGGCGGATTGGAGATCGGCTATCGGCTTCCGGCGTTCTGCACCTCGGTCGGGCGCGCCATGCTCGGGCAGCTCGATGATGCCGAGCTTGCTGCGCGCCTGAAAGCGATGAAGCGCGAGGCGCTGACGCCGCAGACGGTGACCGACGCAAAGGCGCTGCTCGCACGCATCGCCGCCGACCGCACCCAAAACTATTCGCTGGTGGACCGCGAGGCCGAGCCGCATTTCCGCTCGATCTCGGTCCCGGTGCGTCGTTATGACGATGTCATCGTCGCCGCCATCAACATGGGCGCTCATGTTGACCGGGTGCCGGCCAAGGAGTTGATCGAGCGATTTTTGCCGCTGTTGCGCGAGGGCGCGGAGGCGGTGCGGTCGCAACTCTTGTAGCCCGGGTGAGCGAAGCGATACCCGGGAAAGTCATCGTGAAGACCCGGATGTCGCTTCGCTCATCCGGGCTACGCGCCTGTGCAAAAATCACGACCGGTTGCGCATCCAGTCGGCGAGGCCCGATATCGCACGATCGAGATCCTGTCGCGCAGCGCTATCCGTCACCGTCTCTTCCAGCGCGCCGCGCATGCAGAGCATCCACGCGTCGCGCTCGGTATCGCCGATGCCAAAGCCGATGTGGCGCTGGCGCAGCCGCGGGTGGCCCTTCTCGACCGAATACAGTTTCGGGCCACCGGTCCATTCGGTGAGATAGCGCTTCAGCACATCCCTGATGAGGCCGAGGTCGTCCGCATGCATTGCGCGAATGATCTTCGCCTCCGGCAGCGTATCCATCCGCTCGTAGAAGCGATCGACCAACAGGTCGATCGTGGCGCTGCCGCCGATCCGCTCGAACATGGAGATTGCGACGTCGCTGTCGGTCATGGGAGTTCGGACCTACAGCGCCACGCTGCGCAGCCCGAAGCTGCGTGCTTCGTTCTGCAGCACCGGCCGCACCGCATCAACCAGGCGCGCCGCGGCGGCATCGACGGACAGTCCTGCCGTGTCCACCACCGCCGTCGCGCGCGCATATAGCGGCTCGCGGCTCAAGAGGATGTTGCGCAGCTCCGCCATGGCGGAGCGGTCGTCGGCCATCGGACGCAGATCGCCCTGGCGGCGGACGCGGGCCATGTGCTCCTCGGGCTCGGCCTTCAACCAGATCGTGTAGAACGACGACAGGATCTGGTCGAACGTCAGGGGCTCCGAGACGATGCCGCCGCCGGTCGCCAGCACCATCAGCTCGTTGCGCGCGAGCAGCTGCTGCAGTGCCGCCTGCTCCATGCGGCGAAAGCCTTCCTGGCCGTAGAGCGCGATGATCTCGGCGACCGAGAGCCCGTTCTGCTGCTCGACCTCCTTGTTGAGCTCGACAAAACTCCAGCCGACCTTCTTCGCCAGCATCCGGCCGAGCGTGGATTTGCCGGCGCCGCGCAGGCCGATCAGCGCGATGCCGCAGAACGGTGCGCGCCGTGGCGCCGACGCGCTGCCGCCCGCGAGCAAATCCTTGGCTTGCGCGATCTGACTTGGCGTCGCCTTGCGCAGGAGATCGCGAAACATCTGCCAGTCCGGGGTCGGATCGACCGAGGGAAGCAGGTCCTCGAGATGCGCGCCCATCGCGTCGGAGACGCGGCGCAGCAGCACGATGGAGACATTGCCCTTGCCGCTTTCGAGCTGCGCGATGTAGCGCTCCGATATTCCTGATACCTTGGCGAGCACCTTGCGCGACATGCCGCGCAGCGCGCGCGTGGTGCGCACGCGCTGGCCGAGCTGTTCGAGAAATCGGGATTCGGCGTCGGGACTGTCGGTCATGGACTACGGATCATGGGCCTGCTTGAGCGGATGTCTTCTTTTAAGGAGGTCCTGCGGCGCGTATTAATGAAACATAGTGCCTGCTGGCATTGACAGCAAGCCAATGCGGTGTCTTTCTATGAATTATAATTCTAAATTCAGGGGAGAAGTCCGTGAGCGAGGGATCCTATAACGCGGTGACCTGGCTGCTCGACCGAAACGTCGAGGAGGGACGCGGCAACAAGCTCGCCTTCGACGACACCGTCTCACGGCTCACCTATGGCGAGCTCCAGCGCGAAACGCGGTGCGCCGCCAACATGCTGCGCCGGCTCGGTGTTCGCCGCGAAGAGCGCGTGGCCATGATCATGCTGGATACTGTCGACTTCCCGATTGTGTTCCTGGGCGCGATCCGCGCCGGCATCGTGCCGGTGCCGCTCAACACGCTGCTGACATCGGATCAATACGCCTACATCCTCGCCGATTGCCGTGCGCGCGTGCTGTTCGTCTCGGAAGCGCTCTATCCCGTGATCAAGGACGTCGTCGGCCGCATGCCGGATCTCGAGCATGTCGTGGTCTCCGGCGCCAAGCAGAACGGTCACAAGCAGCTCGCCGAGGAGATTGCGGAAGAGAGCGACCGGTTCACGACCGCTGCGACACATCCGGATGAGCCGGCGTTCTGGCTCTATTCGTCAGGGTCGACGGGCATGCCCAAGGGGGTGCGGCATATCCATTCGAATCTCCAGGCCACTGCGGACACCTACGCCAAGCAGGTGCTCGGCATTCGCGAGAGCGACGTCTGCCTTTCCGCGGCAAAGCTGTTCTTCGCCTATGGTCTCGGCAATGCGTTGACCTTTCCGATGTCGGTCGGCGCCACCGTCGTGCTCAACAGCGAGCGCCCGACGCCCGCCCGCATGTTCGACCTGATGAACCGCTACAACCCCTCGATCTTCTACGGCGTGCCGACCTTGTTCGCGGCGATGCTCAACGACGAGAGCATGAAGAGCGAGCGTGGCGGCAAGAATTTGCGCATCTGCACCTCCGCCGGCGAGGCGCTGCCGGAATCCGTCGGCAACAGCTGGAAGGCGCGCTTCAGCGTCGACATTCTCGACGGCGTCGGCTCGACCGAGCTGTTGCACATCTTCCTCTCGAATGCGCCCGGCGACATCAAATACGGCTGCTCCGGCAAGCCGGTGCCGGGCTATGCGGTGCGGCTGGTCAACGAAGCCGGACAGGATGTTGCCGACGGCGAAGTCGGCGAGCTCCTGGTCGATGCGCCCTCCGCCGGCGAGGGCTACTGGAACCAGCGCCACAAGAGCCGCCGCACGTTCGAAGGACCGTGGACCCGCACCGGCGACAAATATGTCAGGGATGCCGAGGGCCGCTACACCTTCTGCGGTCGCGCCGACGACATGTTCAAGGTCTCCGGCATCTGGGTCTCGCCCTTCGAGGTCGAGAGCGCGCTGATCACGCATCCCGCCGTGCTGGAAGCTGCCGTCGTGCCCGAAGCCGATCCGGAGGGACTGCTGAAGCCGAAGGCCTTTGTCGTGCTGCGCCCCGGCGCGACGACGACGGGCCTGCAGGAGATGCTCAAGGACCACGTCAAGCAGAAAATCGGCCCGTGGAAATATCCGCGCTGGATCGACGTGGTGGACTCGCTGCCGAAGACGGCGACGGGAAAGATCCAGCGGTTCAAGCTGCGGGACGGGACGAATTGAGTGCGTGGATGTCTTGCGTTTCTGTCGCGCCGAATCTCGCTGCGCTCCCTTGTGGGGGTGGGGGAGGGC
>NZ_JBVVPN010000046.1:47496-56286 GCF_055811035.1 Bradyrhizobium sp. MI1.10 | reverse complement strand
GTCCTCAACTACGGCGGGATTGGCGCGCGGACGCAGGATCTCGTCCGCACGCTGCGCGGGTTTGGCATCGCCCCTGCCGACCGCATTGCGGCTGCGCTGCCGCGCGGTGCCGACAGCGCACTGGCCCTGATCGCGGTCGCCTCGAGCTGCGCTTGCGTCCCCGTCAATCCCGATCTGACGGCGGACGAGCTGCAACGCTATTTCAGCGAATTGAAGCTGACGGCGCTCGTCACCCGGGCCGACACGAACTCGGCGGCCCGCGATGTCGCCAAGGTGCTCGATATTGCCGTGATCGATTTCGTGCCGGGGTCACAAGACGATCTCAGCGGCTGCACGTTCGTCGGGCCGGCGGTTGGACCGGCGAGCAGCAGCGGCGCCTCGCGGGGCGACGACGACGCGTTCATCCTGCTGACCTCGGGCACCGCGGCGCGGCCGAAGATGGTGCCGCTGACGCATCGCAATGTGTGCCTCTCCGCCTACAATGCCGGCCGCGTGCTGTCGCTTGCGTCCCACGATCGTCTGCTCAACGTCCTGCCACTGTTTCACGCCCATGGTTTGATCTCCGGCCTGCTAACGGCGCTGGCCGCGGGCTCCAGCGTGATCTGTACCGAGGGTTTCGACGCAGCCTCCTTCTTCGGCTGGATGCGGCAGCTGCAACCGACCTGGTACACCGCAGTGCCGACCATCCATCGCGCGCTGCTGACGGCGGCGGAAGCCAACCCGGATCTCGCCCGATCGTCGTCGCTGCGCGTGATCCGCTCCGCCTCGGCCTCGCTTGCGCCTGCGATCCTCGACGGACTGGAGGCGACGTTCGGCGTTCCCGTGCTCGAAACCTACGGCATGACTGAGGCGGCCTCGCAGATCGCGGCCAACCCGTTCGAGCTGCGCAAGGTCGGATCGGTCGGCCGCGCCGCGGGCCCCGAGATCGCCATCATGGACGAGACCGGCCGCGCGCTCGCCAGCGGCGAGCACGGCGAGATCATGCTGCGCGGACCCAATATGAGCCACGGCTACTATAATGACGAGGCGGCGACGCAGGCCGCATTCCGCAACGGTTGGTTCCGGACCGGCGATCTCGGCTATCTCGACGCCGACGGCTATCTCGTCATCGTCGGCCGTATCAAGGACGTCATCAACCGCGGCGGGCAGAAGATCTCGCCCCTGGAGGTCGAAGATGTCCTGCTCAGCCATCCGGCGGTGCTGGAGGCCGGCGTGTTTGCCGTCCCGCACCCGAAGCTCGGCGAGAACGTCGCCGCAATCGTGGTGCTGCGGCCGAATTCCGAGGCGACCTCGGACCAGTTGCGCCAGTTCGCCCGGAAACGGCTTGCGGCCTACAAGGTGCCGAGCCTGATCCGTAGCGTGGCGACGCTGCCGAAAGGCGCCAGCGGCAAGGTCAAGCGCAATGCGCTGGCCGAGCTGATCGCAACAATGGGCGGCGGCGAGGAGGAGGCCCGTCTGCCGCGCAACGCGCTGGAGACTGAGCTCGCCGGGATCTGGGCCAATTTGCTGGAGCTGCCACAGGTCGGGGGCGATCAGGACGTCTTTGCGCTGGGTGCGGACTCGCTCGCGGTGACGCAGATGCGCTCGCGCCTGCGCGAACGCTTCAATGTCGATTTCTCGTTCGAGGACGTTTTCGATTGCGCGACGCCCGCCGCGCTTGCGGACCGGATCGAGACCGCCGCAAGCCATCGCGAAACGATGCTGCCGGCCTGGCGCCAAGCCGGCGAAGCAGACGCGCCGCTGTCGTTCCAGCAGCAGCGGATGTACGTGCTCTCGCGGCTCGACCCCACGCGCTACAATTATAACGTCGTCGAAGTCGCGCTCCTCAAGGGTGGGCTCGATGTCGCCGCACTTTCTGCGAGCCTTGCCGCGGCCTCTGCCCGCCATGAGGCGTTGCGGTCGGTCATCATCGAACGCGAGGGCGAGCCGGTGCAGCTTGTGCTGCAATCGCCGCCGCAGTTCGAGCGGATCAAGCTCAAGCCCTGCCCGGCGGACAAGCGGGCCGCTGTTGTCAGGCGCGAAGCGCTCCGGCTCGCGCAACATCCGTTCGACCTTGCGCACGAGGCGCCGCTGAAGGTCACGCTGCTCTCGTTCGACAAGAGCAGCCACGCGCTCGTGGTCAACGTCCATCATCTCGTCACCGACGGCTGGTCGCAGCGACTGTTCTGGGAAGAACTCGCCGCCCATTATTCGGCAGCGCGCAAGAACGACGTGGCAACACTGCCTGCGCCCGCCTTCCAGTACCGCGACTTTGCGCTCTGGCAGCAGAGCTGGGCCAAGACGCCGGCGGCCAAGGAGCAGCTCGATTACTGGCGGACGCAACTGGACGGCGTCACCACGCTGCCGCTGCGGACCGACCGGCCAAGGCCGGAGGTCTGGAGCGGCCACGGTGCCCGTCACTATCTCGAATTCTCCAAGACTCTGTCGGCCGACTTGCGTGCGCTGAGCCAGAACCAGGGCGTCACGCCCTTCATGACCCTGCTCGCAATGTTCCAGTGCCTGCTGTTCCGTCACACCGGACACGAGGATGTCGCGACGGGATCGCTGATCGCCAACCGCAACCAGATCGAGAGCGAGCGCCTGATCGGACTGTTCGCCAACACCCTGATCCTGCGCAATGATTTCGGCGACGATCCGAGCTTCGGCGACATGTTGCGCCGGGTCCGGCAGGTCACGCTCGATGCCTATCGCAACCAGGACCTCCCGATCGAAGAGGTCCTGCGCGCGCTCCAGATCGCGCGAAGGAGCGACGGCAATCCGCTGTTCCGGATCATGTTCATCCTCCAGAACGCCTCGATTGAGGCGGCACGATTCTCCGGTCTGTCGACGCGGCGGATCGAGATCGATCCACAAGTGGCGCGATTCGACATCACGCTCGAACTGGTCGAGGCCGACGGCCGTTTCACCGGCTTCTTCGAATACGCCACCGATCTGTTCGACGCGGCGACGATCGAGGGCATGGCCGCTCAGTTCAGAACCCTGCTCAAATCCGTCATCGCCGATCCGGAGCAGCGCATCTCGCACCTGCCACTCCTGAGCGAGACCGAACGCCGGCAGCTGCTGGCGCAGGGCCGGGGCGTGCCGGCCGATTTCGCCACGCGCGGCAATTTGAGCGAAGGTTTCGACCGCCAGGCCAAGAAGACGCCGAACGCGATCGCCGTGTCGGACGGCCGCACATCCCTGAGCTACCGCGAGCTGGCGCGCCGCAGCCAAGCGGCCGCGCGCTGGCTTGCCCTCGAAGGCGTCGGCGCCGAGACCGTAGTCGCCTTGCTTGCAGATCGCGGGCCCGACCTGCTTGCCGCGATGATCGCCGTGCAACGCGTGGGCGCCGCCTTCCTCAATCTCGATCCCGACCAGCCGCCGGCACGGCTCGCAACCATCCTCGGATCGAGCGGCGCCCGCATGCTGCTGACCGGACGGGCGCAGTCGTCCATGGTCGAGGCGCTGCTCGAACCGCTGGTCGAGCGCCTTCAGGTGGCCGAGCTCGAGGACGCGATCGCGCCGGCGTCGACCAAGCCGGCCCGTGCAACGCGGCGCGCGGCTTCGAGCCTTGCCTATCTCATCTACACTTCCGGGTCGTCCGGCGCGCCGAAGGGCGTCATGATCGAGCAGCGCGGGCTTTCGAACCATCTGGCCTCGCTCATCTCCGAGCTGAAACTCACGTCCCGGGACGTGATCGCGCAGACCGCGCCGCAGAGTTTTGTCATCTCGGTGTGGCAGTTCCTCGCGGGGCCCATGGTCGGTGCGCGGGTCCATGTGTGCGGTACCGCGATCGTGCAGGACCCGATTTTGCTCGCGCGCGAGATCGAGCGCGAGGGCATCACGGTGCTCGAGATCGTCCCATCGCTGCTGCGTGTGATCCTCGATCGCATGGACGAGGCACAGGTCCGACGCGCCTTTGCGAGGCTACGCCTTCTGATCTCGACCGGCGAACCGCTGCCCGTCGATCTCTGCAAGGCCTGGTTCGCCCGCTGTCCGAAAGTGCCGCTGATCAACGCCTATGGTGCGTCGGAATGTTCCGACGACGTCTCGCTGCATCGCCTGACCAGGGCACCCACCACCACGACGGGCAACGTCCCGGTCGGCGCGCCGCTGCCGAACATGCAGCTCTACGTGCTCGACGCAAGCCTGCAGCCGCAGCCGGTCGGCGTGAGCGGCGAGCTCTGCATCGGCGGCGCCGGTGTCGGCCGCGGCTATGTCAACGACCCCGCGCAGAACCGGCAGCGCTTCCTGCCCGATCCGTTCTCGCGCAAAGCAAGCAGCCGGCTGTACCGGACCGGCGACCTTGCCCGCCACCGCGCCGACGGCACGATCGAATGCCTCGGTCGCGCCGACCATCAGGTCAAGGTTCGCGGCTACCGTATCGAGCTCAAGGAGATCGAGAACGCGCTTGCCGACCATCCCAGTGTGCGCGCCGGCATCGTCGAGCCGCGCCGCGAAGCAACCGGCGATGTCAGGCTGATTGCCCATATCGTCGCAAGATCGGGCAGCCGGAGCAGCGCCAGCGAGCTGCGCGACTTCCTGCAGAGCCGGCTGCCGGGCCATGCCATCCCCTCCGCGTTCCTGTTCCTGGATCAGGTGCCGCTCAATGCCCATGGCAAGATCGACCGCACCGCGCTGCTGGCGCCGGCGCAGCAGGAAACGTCCGGACCGGATGCGGCCGTGCCGGCGCGGCGCTTCACCGAAAAGGTGCTGTCCGACATCTGGATCGACCTGCTGAAGATCGAGAGCCTCGGCGTCACCGACAATTTCTTCGACCTCGGCGGCCACTCGCTGCTGGCGGGCCAAGTCATGGCGCGCGTCGCCCGGGCGCTCGGCGTGTCGCTGCCGATCAAGACCATCTTCGAGGCACCGACGATCGACGAGCTTGCCCGGCGGGTAGACGAGGCCGTGGCGGCCAAGCCGCGCAAGCCGGCCGCAGGTTTCGCAAGGCTGGCTACAGCGAGCCTGGCCGAAGGCAGCCCTCCCACGCTCTCGATCGCGCAGGACCAGATGCTGCGGATCGAGCAGAATCTTCACGGACTGCCGCTGTTCAACCTGCCTTTCGCTTTCCGTCTTCAGGGGCCGCTCAATCTGGCCGCCCTGGCGCAGGCGATCGATGACATCGTGCGCCGGCACGAATCGCTGCGGACCCATTTTGGCTGGAGCGGCGGGGAGCCCGTCAGCCGCATCGCCGCGCCCGGCGCCCTCGGCCGTGTCATGAGTGTCGAGACGATCGGCGACGGCCAGCCCCACAACAACAAGCGGCGCAAGGCGCTGGAGCTCCGCAAGATCGATCTCCTGATCGAACAGGAGACCTATGTCCCGATCGACACCACGCGCGCGCCGCTGCTGCGCGCCCGGCTGTTGCGGCTCCACGATTGCGATCACGTGTTGCTGCTGACGCTGCACCACGCCGTTGTCGACGGCTGGTCGATCGGCGTGCTGTTCGAGGAATTGTCCAGCCGCTATGCGGCCTTGGCTGGCTATCCTTCGGTGCCGCTGCCGAAATCGCCGCCGGCCTTTTCGGACGTGGCGCGCTGGCAGCGCTGGTGGTGCGGCACCGATGCCGCCCGCCATCAGGCGGCCGACTGGACGGAGAATTTGCGCGGGGCGCCTCCCCTCTTCGAGGGCGGATCACGTCCGGGCCCGTCCAGGGGGCACCATCCCGTCAGCCTGGATCGTGAGCTGATCGGCCGGCTCGCGGCTTTCGCCGGCCAGCACAATTGCACGCTGTTCATGTGCCTGCTGACCGGCTTGAAAGCCGTGCTGCTGGCGCGGGCCGGCCGCCACGACATCTCGATCGCCACCGCCATGGCCAATCGCGCCCAGCCGGACACCGACCGGATCGTCGGTCCGTTCGAGAACACGGTGATCGTTCGCACCAAAATCACGCCGGAGCTGTCGTTCGTGCAGGCCGTGGTCCGGGTCCGCCAGAGCGTGCTTGACGCGCATGCGCGCCAGGAGCTGCCGTTCAACATCCTGGCCGACCATCTGGAGCAGGAGGGGGTCAATCCAGCCTCGCTGCTCCAGGTCTATTTCACCCTGCAAAATCCGCTGCGCCAGCCGCTCGATTTGCCTGATCTCACGACAGGATCGATCGGCAACATCGCCCGCGAAGGCCAGCCGGTGCTGCCGATCGACCAGACCTGGCTGTCGCTGATGCTCAAGGAGCGGCCGACGGGAATCACCGGTTCATGCAACTACAAGAGCGAGCTGCTCGACCGCGCTACGGTCGGCCAGTGGATGGAGGATCTCGTCGCGCTGCTCGGGGCGGCCCTCGCCCAACCCAACGCACCACTCGGCCGATTGCTCAATCGCAGGGCGGCATGACCGGCCGTACAGCACGGGCGAATACGGGGTCACCCGTCAAAGCTGTGAATGACCAAGTTGCATCTTGATTATTTGGCGCCATCGCGCAAGATTATTCTCGCGTTTTGATTTGGACGATTATTTTCAACCGGGGAGTTCGTTATGGGTTTCATCAAATTTACCAAGGGCACCTCGTTGAGTGACAAGGACCGCAAGGCCCTGCAGAAGTTGCTCGGTGCCGAGAAGAAGAAGCTGCAGTCCGCGCTGAAGGACGTCGACGCCAGCATTTCGATGCTGGGCGGCTCCAAGAAGTCCAAGAAGAAGAAGAAGACGTAAGACTCGTCGGCCGGGACGCCGCACGAATCTTCAGGCTTCAGTTTTCGGGCTTCAGTTTTCAGATTTGGCCGCTCGCCTGTCGAGTTGGGGTCTCGCACAAGCTTGCGCCCGTAAACCGGCCAGCAATCGACAAGGATTCGCCGGAGTGGACCGCTAGAAGCGGTCCGCTCAGTTGATTCTTGCTCAGTTGATTCTTCCGTCATGGCAGGGGATTTGGCCCCGGCCTGACGCCATGGGCCCAATTGATGGCAGACGACAGAATTGAACTGTTTGTCGGACTGATCGAGACTTTTGACGCGCCGGATGCGGTTGATACGTGCCGGCGCCTGCTCTCGGTCGACGAACGGGTACGAGCCGACCGCTTCGTGTTCGAGCGGCACCAGCGACAGTATATTTTCGCGCACGCGATGTTGCGCCTTGCGCTCTCCCACGTCGCACCTGAGGTCGCACCGACCGACTGGTCATTTGCGGCCGGGCGTTACGGGCGGCCGTTTGTCGCATCGCCCAAGACCTCGAGCACGCTGCATTTCAGCCTGTCGCACGCCGACGGCTGCGTCGCCTGCGTCGTGTCAGGGCATGAGACCGTCGGCGTCGACGTCGAGACCGTGTCGCGTCGGGTGGCGCCGCTGTCGACCGCGCTTCGGTTCTTCGCGCCGGAAGAGGTCGAAGCGCTGCGCGGGCTGCCGGAGCCCGCCGCGACCGAGCGCTTCTTCGACTACTGGACGCTGAAAGAAGCCTATCTGAAGGCCAGGGGTTTCGGCCTCAATTTGCCGCTCGACGCCTTCGCCATGCAGGTATCTCGCGAGGCCATCGAGATCAGCTTCAAGCCCGATATCGCCGACGATCCGCAAGGGTGGCGATTCCAGCTGATCTCGCCGTCGCCCTCGCATCGTCTCGCGATCGCCGACGGCTCCCGCGCCAGCGGCGGCCTTCCCATCACGCGCAATGCGTGGCCGCTGCAGGAGGCAGCTGAATGACGCCGCGGCTGCGTGTCTTTCCCGCGATTTCGCGCAACCGCGACCCCAAGAAATATGTCGGTGAGTTGATGCGAGTGGCGCAGTTCGCCGACCGCAACGGCTTCGAAGGCATCCTGCTGTTCGAAGGCAACGACGTGTTCGTCGAGCCCTGGGCGATGGCCCAGCACATCATCGGCGAGACGACGAGGTCCTCGCCGCTGATCGCGGTCAATCCGGTCTACATGCACCCGTTCACGGCGGCAAAATTCGTCTCGTCCTTTGCGCAGCTCCACAGCCGCAAGGTCTATCTCAACATGATCACGGGGACGGCGGTCAGCGATTTGCAGGGGCTCGGTGACGAGCAGTCGCATGCCGACCGCTATGTCCGGCTCGGCGAATTCGTTGCGCTGATGCGCCAGTTGCTGGCAAGCCCGCGGCCCGCCACTTTCGAGGGCCGGTTCTACCGCGCAAGCAACCTGCAACTGCGACCAAGCCTGTCGCCGGAGCTGATGCCGGAATTTCTCGTCGCAGGTCAGTCCGAGCCGGCACAGCGCGTCGCAAAGGAGACCGGCTGCATCAAGATGCAGATGCTGCCGCCCGATCTCGACCGCGGCCTCGACGCGCCGGGCGTGAATTTTGGAATTTTCGCCCGCGAGGGACGCGACGAGGCACGGCAAGCGGCAAAGGCGCGTTTCCGCGATAATGCCGACGATCGCGAGCTGCTCGTGCTCACCGTGGAGAACAGCGATTCCGTGTGGAAACGGCGCCTCTACGAAGGCCAGAGCGGCGAGCTCGCGGACAATGGCTATTGGCTGCTGCCGTTCCTGACCTTCCAGGCCGACTGCCCCTACCTCGTCGGCAGCTACGCGGAGATCGGCGCGAAGCTGAAGGAGTTTGCCGCGAAGGGGCTGACCACGATCATGCTCGACATGGTCGCAGACGAGACCGAGATGCAGCACGTCTGCAAGGCGCTCGCGGCAAGCGGGATGTTTTGAGATCGAATTATCAAGGAAGTGCCTCTTCTCCCTCTCCCCGTTCTTACGGGGAGAGGGTCGGGGTGAGGGGCTCTCTCTGCGGGCGAGATATGCCTGAGACCTGTGGCCCCCCCCCCCCCGGTTTTGGGGGGCGGAAAGGCCCCCCACCCCCCCCCCGGGGGGGGGGGGAAAGGGCCCCGCCCCGGGCGATGCGCCCCCCCCCCCCCGGGCGG
>NZ_JBVVPN010000046.1:0-47486 GCF_055811035.1 Bradyrhizobium sp. MI1.10 | reverse complement strand
TCGGCGGGGTGGGGGGGGGGGGGGGGGGCCCGCGCGCGGGGGGCGATATCGGCCTGACCCCCGACCCCCCCCACCGTTATTTGGCTCCCCCAAAAGCCCACCTCTCCCCGCAAGCGGGGAGAGGTAAACTTCACCGCGCCTCTTCGAATCCGGCCAGCACCGAGGTCAGGTTCGCGCCGAGGATATCCGAGAGATAGCCGCCCTCCTGCACGAACACGGTCGGCAGGCCCATCTTCGCGATGGCTTGTCCAATGCGGCGGAAGCCGGGCGTGGTGACGGCGAGGCCTTTTAGCGGATCGTGCTCGGAGGCGTCGAGGCCAAGTGCGATGACGAGGGCGCCGGGCGCAAAGGATTCGATCGCCTTGCGTGCGACGTCCATCGCCTGCATGTAGCCGTCATCGCCGGTACCGATCGCCAGGGGAATGTTGAGATTTGTGCCGAGGCCGGGACCTTCGCCGCGCTCATGCGCGTAGCCCCACACGTAAGGATAATATGCGACGGGATCGGCATGGATCGAGACCGTGTAGACGTCCGGCCGCGCGTAAAAGATTCCTTGCGTGCCGTTGCCGTGATGGACGTCGACGTCGAGGATCACGACGCGCTCGTGCTTCTGCCGCAGATGCGCCGCCGCGATCGCGCTGTTGTTGAGGAAGCAGAAGCCGCCGGCCATGTCGCGATAGGCGTGATGACCGGGCGGACGGCAGAGCGCATAGGTCGCGTCCTCGCCGTCCATCACCATCTGTGCCGCGGTGACCGCGACGTCGGTCGCAGCGCAGGCCGCGGCCCAGGTGCCCGGGCCGATCGGCGCCGCGGTGTCGGCGGTGTGCCAGCCGAGCTTGCCGGTGATATGGGTGGGATAAGTCGCGGCATGGCGCACCGGATGGATATTGCCGATCATCTCCGGACCGGAATCGCCGAGCGCGGTCCAGGCGTCCCAGGCCTCGCTCAGGAACGACAGATATTCCGGACTGTGGATGCGCGCACGCGGCCCCTGCCCGAATGTGGTTGGTTCGACCAGTTGGTGCTTGCCGTCCTTGAGGCCTTTGAGCAGGCGGTCGGCACGTTCGGGCTGCTCGGTGGTACGCTTGACGACACCGCGAACCAGGAAGAATTGCGGATCGTGGCTGCGATGCAGCTCGGTATGGACGGCTTTCACTCGAACACTCCGTGGTCGCTTTGAGGGTGCCACAGATGTCTAAATCCCCGCGGCGGCGAGATGCAAGCAAGAAGAATGCCGTCCCTTTCGCACCGCCCTGCGCCTGAAGCAGATCGCTCGTGAAGCTCAGCAACGCCCGCGCTGGAGGCAGTGCTCGCGGCCCTGCTGGTCGGTGCGAAAGGACTCGACGAAGCCGCCCTGACGCTGGGTGACGAAGATCGTCTTGCCGTCGTGGCCGCCGAAAGCGAGGTTGGTCGGCTCCTTGGCCCTCAGCGCGATCTCCCGCTCGACCGCGCCATTGGCCTTCATCAACGTGATGGTGCCCTTGAGGATGCGCGCGACATAGAGGCGGCCAGCCATGTCGGTGCGCAGGCCATCGACGCTGTCGGGCTGAAACGCCTTGACGAGTTTTGGACTGGTGAGCTCGTTGCCGCCGATCGTGTAGGACCAGATCTGGCCGCTGCTGGATTCCCCGACATAGAGCGTCTTGTCATCGGGGCTGAGATCGATGCCGTTGGTGGTGCCCATCGCGCGCGGCGCCGACATGAGCTGTCCCTGCACCGTTCCGTCGGCTGCCTTCGCGATGCGCCAGATATGGCCTTCGCGACCTTTCCAGTTCGGATCACTCGCGTAGATCGTGCCGTCGCGGGCGATGGTGATGTCGTTGGGCTGGTTCATCTCGTCGGAGTGAAACCAGATGGCGGGCTCGGTCGATCCCTTCGGGATCGCGAAGATGTTGTGCTTCTTGTAGTCGGCGATGAACATGGTGCCGTCGCGCGCGAAGCGGATGGCATTGCCGACGCTGCCCTCGGGCAGCGCCGTGAAGGGCTCGGACGCCGCGCCGCCGACAGGCAGCTTGCCGATGGTGCCGGGCTTGCCGAAATTGACGACGAAGAGATTGCCGTCGAGATCGGCGGCCGGCCCTTCGATGCCGAAGGTGTATTCGCCTGATGGCGTCACCTGCACGCTTTCGAACAGTTTTGTTTCCGCTCGTGCCTGTGCCGTCGCAAGGACGAGAACAACGCTACTGCACAGGCACCAGAAATTCCTGCCGGATGTAATAGCCATCGCCGTCGCTGCACTCGCCATTCAGGTAGGGATCGGCCGGCCGGAAGAAGCGGCTGAAGCCGGGTTTGTCTACAGCGTTCCTTTGTGTCACGACGACGACCTTGGCAGCCGGTATTTCGCCGCATTCCCTGTTGGTTTTGCCAAAGAACTTGCGCTGCGGCGGGCCGGACTTGATCCGCATCCGGATGCCTGGGACCATTTTTGACACCAGCAGATCCGCCGTGTCGAGCAGGCGCGTGTAACCAGGCTCGGCCTTCGGCAGGCCTTCGCCACCTGGCGGCATCAGCTTCTCCGCGCCTAACCCACGAAGCCGCGTGCGCAACTTGCCGAAGTCGGGATCACCAGGATAGATCCAGCCATCCTGCGACAGCATGAAGCGAAGCACCGTCGCGTCCTTCTGAGCGTCAGATAGGCCCGGCTTCAGGCCGAAGTCCGAGTGACAGCCGACGCAGTGCTTTTCGACGAGGCCTTTGCGCAAATTGGTGAGCCGGACGCTGTTCTGCGCATCTCTGGCCACGAAGACAGCCAGTTGATCGATCAGCGCCTGGCTACGCATGTCGCAGGGCAACGGCGGCGGCGCATCGCCCGCGGCGCGGTCGATCCGGATCACGGTCTGGTTCTTGTCCTCGACCAACCAGATTGCGCCGTCCTCCGCGACCGTCATGCCGACGGGGGCGCCCTGCGGCCGCGCGCCGTTGACGCGGTGCCAGCCTGCGATCAGCTCCTCGAACGGCGCGGCGGCGACGTCGCCGGCCTCGGTCTGAAAACTGTGGGTCGGATCGGCCGCGCAACTGACATGATAGCGGACCGGCGCCGGGGCGGGCTTCGGGAAGCCGTGGTCGTCGACGTCATAGACGATGACGCGGCTGCCGGTCGGGCGATAGCCATGCAGGCCGACCAGCAGCTTGCCCTCGAGCTCCGGAAATTTCGCGCCGTGATAATAGAGCATCGCGAGCGGCGCGCCGTGCGGCGGCAGCAGCGAGAACGGCGCCTTGTAGAGAGCGTTGGCGGTGCACAGCGATTTGTAGATCCCCGACTGCAATACGATCCTGAATTCGGGACTCGGCGTCGACAAATCGTAGCAATAAGGCCAACCGTAATGCCTGCCCTGCTCGATGGCGTTGATCTCCTCGTTCGGCTTGAAAATGTCAGGCAGGTCGCGGCCGTTCTCGCCTTGCAGGAAGGCATAGCCCGCATCGGGAAAGTTCGGGTGCAGCGCCAGCGCCATCGAGTTGCGCAGGCCGCGCGCATAGACGCCGTGCGGCGGGTCGGGTTCGCCAGGCTTCAACGCCGGGAAGATACCGCCCGGGGGCGGCGTGAACAGCCAGATCGACGCCATCGCGGAAGCACCCTCGGCCGCCGCGCAAGGTCGCGTGATCGGCGCCGGCGTGATGCAGTCGTCGCTGTGCGAGCCGATGTTGACGAACAGCCGGCCGTTCCTGTCGAACACAAACTGCTTGAGCGGGTGCGCGCTCTCGTCGACCCTGGTGCCGTCGGGCAATGTGATCCGGCGGCCCGGCATCTGACGGACGATGGTCTCGACCGTGTCGCGCGGATTGTCGGCGAGCGGATCGAACCGGAAGATCGTCTCCGCGCTCGAGGCATAGAGCTTCTTGTCCGGACCGATCACGAGGCCAAACGGATATTCGATTGCAGTGAGCAGCTCCTTGAACCGCCGTCCCTGGGGCGCGCGCGGGTCGAGCAACAGCAGTCGGCCATCGGTATGGCCCCAGCCCGCCATGTCGGCGACCACGAACAGGTCACGACCGGGCACCTGGATGATCGCCCGCGGGAATTTCAGCCGATCCTCCTCGCTGGCGACGAGGCCGGCGCAAAATCCGGCCTTCATGTCGATCTGGATTCTGGGAAAAGCCAGATCGGCACTGCCGCAGGTCTCCGTGCCGATCGCATAGCCGCTCTTGCGGACCGGTTCTGATGAGCCTACCGAGGTGAGGGTCAGGAGCATCACCAAGGCGCCCGCGCATGCGCGCAGGCTTCGGCTTTCACGCCAAAATGTGAGGTGGTTCACGGCGCCTCCCGGACTTTCCGTCCAGGGTTGTTCCATGCCGTGGGAATGCCGTCCAGTTGATCAACACCCCCTTGTGATCAAACCAGCAGGGGGCTTGGCGCCGACCAATCTCCGTAGATTCCCTTACCGGGCTCGACCCGAATGTTTCGCGAAGGCTTGGAATGGTATCGGTTTGCCGTCCCAATCGCTCCCAATAGGAGACGCATATGGTCCAGGTCTATTTTCACTGCTCCAATACCGAGGGCACGCTGATCGATCGCAGCGGCACAGCCGTGACCAACCTGACCGAGGCGCGCGACCGTGCCGCCCAGATCATGAACGCGATGATCCTGACGCCCGGCGCTGAGGATTGGCGCGACTGGGTGATCCATGTCAGCGGCTCCGACGGCGAGGAGATCTTCGACCTCCCCTTCACTGCCATGCTCGGCAAGCCGCACTGAGGTGATGCCATGTTGCTCGCGTCACTGACCCTGCTCCGCCAGCCCCTGAGCTTCGTCGCCGGCAAATGGCAGACGCTGATCCGGATCGCGGGCAATCCCTACCGGCCCGAGCTCCACTACATGCGCGGGCCTGGCCCGAAATGGCACGCCAAGTATCAGGCCAGCCGGCTGGATCGCGCGCGCTGAGCCCTGCGGCTTCCGCTTCCCACTGATCGGTCTCTCGACTCGTGATGCCCGAGCATAGCCGTCCGAAGGACGGCGTCGCTTCCGCTCGCCTATGCCCCGGGCATTCACGCGTTGGCGCCTCCCCCGCCTGCTTCACACCAGCCATGTCGCGCCTCCCTTTCGATATTCTCGGTGGGGACGATGTGCCATTGTCCGCGCACTCCGCCGATTGCGGAGCTCAGCGCAACGAAGCCAAACCGAAGACAGCACACAGACATCATCATGCCGCACCAGTTCAGCCACGCCCAAACCGTCCGCAAGCCCGCCATCACAACCAAAGGCGGCATCGTCGCCGCGCAGTCGCGGCGGGCGGCCGAAGTGGGGGCGCAAGTGCTGGCGGCGGGCGGCGACTGCGTGGATGCGATCGTCGCCACCACCTTCGCGCTCAACGTGCTGGAGCCCTGGAACAGCGGCATGGGCGGCGGCGGCGCGATGGTGCTCTACCGTGCCGCGGAAAATCGCTACGAAGTGATCGACTACGGCATGTGCGCGCCGCAAAGCCTGCGCGCCGCCGACTATCCGCTCAGCGGCGAAGGCGCGGCTTCCGATCTGTTCCCCTGGCAGCGGGTGAAGGACGACCGCAACATCCACGGCCCCGCCGCGATCGCCGTGCCCGGCGTCGTCGCCGGCATGGAGGAGGCGCATCGCCGTCACGCGAAGTTGCCGTGGAAGGATCTGGTCGCGCCGGCAGCGGCCCTCGCCGGCGAAGGCCTGCTGGTTGACTGGTGGACCACGCTGACGATCGCGGCATCGGCGGCCGATCTTCGGCGCTATCCGCGAGCGCGACAACGTTCCTGAAGGACGGCCTGCCGCCAAGCGCGCCATGGGGCATCAAGTCCGAGACGCGACTGCCGCTGGACACGCTGAAGGCGACGCTGTCGCACCTTGCCGACGCCGGTCCGCGCGATTTCTACCATGGCGATCTCGCCAGAAGCATCGCATCCGACATCAAGGCCGACGGCGGCGCGCTGTCGGTGGAGGATCTCGCCGCGTTCCGAGCTCATCTGCGCGAGCCGCTGGCGATCCCCTATCGCGGCGGCAAGGTGTTTGCGACGCCGGAGCTCACAGCCGGGCCGACAATGGCGCATGCGCTGCGCCTGTTGCAGCAGAACCTGAATCCGGGAAGCGCGCCAGACGCGGCCGCCTATGCCGAATATGCGCTCGCCCTGCAATCGGCTTATCGCGAGCGGCTCAAGGATATGGGCGATGCCGACGGCAAGCGCTCGCTCGGCGCGGACTATCTGGCGCCCGCCTGCACCACGCACTTCTGCGTGGTCGACCGCCACGGCAACATCGCGGCGGTGACGCAGACGTTGCTGTCATCCTTCGGCTCGAAATACGTCACGCCGCACACCGGCATCGCCATGAACAACGGCATCATGTGGTTCGACCCGACGCCGGGCACCACCAACTCGCTCGCCCCGGGCAAGCGCTGTCTCACCAACTACACGCCTGTCATCGCCGAGACCGCGGACGGCAAGCGGCTCGCGGTCGGCGCCTCCGGCGGTCGCCGCATCCTGCCGTCGGTGATGCAGATCGTGTCGTTTGCGATGGATTTCGGCATGGATCTCGATGCCGCGATCCACCAGCCGCGCATCGATGCCAGCGAGGGCGCGATCGTGATCGGCGACGCCAGACTTTCGAAGGAAGTCCGCAAGGCACTCGCCGCGCGCTTCGACTATGAGGAGACGCAGGTACAGGCCGTGCCGATGAAGTTCGCCTTCCCGAGCGTAGTGATGCGCCAGGGCGACACGAATTCCGGCGCGGTCGAGATTTTTCATCCTTGGGCCGATGCGGTGGCGGAAGCCTAAGGCTTAACGAAAACCGATTGAGCCGCGAGCACCGCTGCACCTCTTCCGCTTGCGGGAGAGGTCGACGCGCGCCGGGCGATGCAAAGCATCGTCCCGCGCGCGGCGGGTGAGGGCTCTCTCCTCTTGGGGATTCCCTGTATGGAAACACCCTCTCCCCAGCCCTCTCCCGCAAGCGGGAGAGGGAGCGCACCTGTGCTGCGGCAACAGTAAATCTAATCGCGCCGTTAGATCCCGAGCCGGTCGCGCACCCGGCCTGCGATCACTGCCGTCGTCACGCCCACCGGCCAGAATGCGTGCATCGGGATCGGCTTGATGCCGGTGACGGGCATGTCGAGCTCGGCCTTGGCGCCTCCGATCAGACGTCGTGCGAGCTGTGCGCCCATCGCGGTCGAGAGCGCGACGCCGCGGCCGTTGCAGCCGAGCGAGATCAGGACGTTGTCCGCGGGCTCGTGCACATGCGGATAATGATCCCCGGTGATGGCGAGCCGGCTGTTCCAGCCATGGGTCCAGGCGACGCCCTCGAGTTGCGGCCATAGCCGCTCGGCGTATCGCATGAGATAGGCGACGTCGCGCGGCGAATTGATCCAGCGCATCGGACCGCGACCACCCATCAAGAGGCGGTTCTGCTGATCGACGCGGTAATAGACGGTGATGTGGCCGCTCTCGTAAAGGACGGGACGCGTCGGCATGATCGAACGGGCCACATCGTCGGACAACGGCGCGGTGGCCGCGATCGAGGAGAACACCGGCACGATGGTTCGGCGAAGCGCCGGCCAGAGATCGTCCGTAAAACCGTTGGTCGCGAGCAGCACCTTGTCGGCATGCACCACCGCGCGCGGCGTCCCGATGCGCCAGCGGCTGCCCTCGCGGCGTAGCGACAGCGCCGGTGTCTCGCCGTGCACCTTTGCGCCCGCGGAGATCGCGGCGCGCGCGAGACCGCGGGCATAACTGAGCGGATGCAGATCGCCGCCGCGGGTATCCAGCATGGCGCCGACGTAGCGATCGGTGCCGGTCATCGCGCGCAGCTGCTCGCGGTTCAGGTACGACACCGGCATGCCGCGGGCAGTGCATTGCCGCGCGGTTGTCTCGATCGCGGCGGCGCTGGCCTGGTTATAGGCCGCGCGCAGCGTGCCGTTCTGCCGCGCCTCGCACGGGATCTGGTAGCGGCGGATCAAATCGTGGGTGAAGTTCGTCGTGCCGTAGGAGAAGTCGATCATGCGGCGGCCAAGCTCAGTGCCAAAATCGGCTTCGATCTGATCGGGGTCGTGCTTCAGTCCCGGATTGGTGTGGCCGCCATTATTGCCGGATGCGCCCCAGCCCGGCTCCTGCGCCTCCAGCACCAGTGCCTCCACGCCCTGCTCGGCCAGATGCAACGCCGTGGACAGACCGGTGTAGCCGCCGCCGACGATGGCGACCGAGACCGTCTTGTCGATTTCGAGCGGCGGCGTGGCCACCGGCGCGACGGCGGTGTCGGCATAGAGGGACGGCGGCAGAGGCAGGCGCGTGGTCATGGCAAGGACCGGTCAGAGCGGATGCAGCACGCGGCGCAAAAAATCCTGCGTCCGCGCATGCTGCGGTTGATTGAGCACCGATTTCGCCGGTCCCTGCTCGACGATGACACCGCCGTCGATGAACAGCACGCGGTCGGCGACGTCGCGGGCAAAGCCCATCTCGTGCGTAACGACGACCATGGTCATGCCGTCGTCAGCAAGCTTGCGCATCACGCCGAGAACGTCGCCGACCAGTTCAGGATCGAGCGCCGAGGTCGGTTCGTCGAACAGGATGGCCTTGGGCTGCATCGCCAGCGCCCGCGCGATCGCGACGCGTTGCTGCTGGCCGCCGGAGAGCTGCGGCGGATGTTCGTTGGCTTTCTCGGCAAGGCCCACCTGGGCGAGCAGCGCGCGGCCACGCTCGAATGCGGCAGCGCGCGGCTCCTTCTTCACATAGAGCGGACCTTCGACCACGTTCTCCAGCACCGTTCGGTGCGGAAACAAATTGAAGCGCTGGAACACCATCGAGACCTGGGTGCGGACTTGCACGATCGACGGCGCGTCGCGGTCGACCTTCAATCCCTCGACGCTGATCTCGCCGCGGTCGTAGCTTTCGAGACCGTTGATACAGCGCAAGATGGTGGACTTGCCGGAGCCGGAGGGGCCGACGATGCAGACCACCTCGCCCTTCTGCACGGAGGCCGTGATGCCCTTGAGCACCTCGTTTTCGCCAAAGCTCTTGTGGACGTCGGTCAGCTCGATCATTTCTTGCCGGCCCGCTTCTCGAAGTGACGGACCAGCAGGATCAGCGGAATGCTCATGGTGAGATACATCAGCGCAACCATCGTGAACACGTTGGTGTTCTTGAAGGTCGAGGACGCGATCAGCTTGCCTTGCAGCGCGAGCTCGGCGACCGTGATGGTCGAGGCCTGCGAGGAATCCTTCAGCATCATGATCATGACGTTGCCGTAAGGCGGCAACACGATTCGCACCGCCTGCGGCAGCACGACGCGGCGCATGGTCAGCCACCAGCCCATGCCGATCGATTGCGCCGCCTCGATCTGCCCCTTGTCGATGGCCTCGATGCCGGCGCGGAAATTTTCCGCCTGATAGGCCGAGTAGGCGATGCCGAGCCCAAGGATCGCAGCCTGCAACGCGGACAGCGTGACGCCGAGATCCGGCATCACGAAGTAGAGGTAGAACAACAGCACGATGATCGGAATGCCGCGGATCACATTGATCAGGCTGGCGCTGAGCAGCGACAGGACGCGGATGCCGGAGACCCGCATCATCGCCCAGACGAGGCCAAGCACCGTCGACAGCAGCAGCGAGCCGATGGTGACGACGATCGTCAGCACGACGCCGCTCATCAGGATCGGGAAGAATTCCGCCGCGTCGTGCCAGAAGCCTTTCATCGATCAGCCTTCATCGATTGACCTCTCGCGATCAACCCTGGGCCTTCAGGCCCCATTTATCGAGGATCTTCTCGATGGTGCCGTTGGCCTTGAGCTTGGCGAGCGAGGCGTTGATCTTGCCGAGCAGCGCGCTCTCGCCCTTGCGGACGCCGATGCCGACCGAGCCGACGGTAGCAGGCTTGTAGCTGTCGACGAGCCGCACCTCGGGGAAGCCGCCCTGCTTCAGATTGTAGGCGAGGATCGGATAGTCAGCGTAACCGGCCTTGAGGCGGCCGGTGTTCACGTCGCGCAGGATGTCGGGAATGGTGTCGTAGGCCTTGACGTCGGCAAACAGGCCGGACTTTTTCAGCGCGTCGACGAAGGCGGTGCCGACCTGGGCGCCGACCGTCTCGCCTTTCAGATCGTCCTGCGTGGCGTAGGCCTTGGTATCGCCCTTCGGCACGACGAGGCCTTCCCCGTAAGTGTAGATCGGATCGGAGAAGTCGACGACCTCCTTGCGCGGCGCGGTGATGAACATCGCGGCCGCGATGATGTCGATCTTGCTGGAGGTCAGCGACGGGATCAGCGCCGAGAACGCCATCGGCTCGATCTGCACGTTGAGGCCGGCATCCTTGCCGATCTCGGTGATGAGATCGACCATGATGCCCTGGATGGTGTTGGTCTTGGTGTCGAGGAAGGTGAAGGGAATGCCTGTCGGCGTCGAACCAACCTTCAGCACCTGCTGCGCCGAAGCCGGCGCTGCTGCGGCAATCGCGAGTGCCGCGACCGCGGCCTGGACAAAACGCTTCAACGCCATCGCATTCCCCTTTGGGCTCGGCCGATGGCGGCGCTCGCAGATGTCGTGATCGCAGACATTGCGGGCCGAGCCGTTTCGGCCTATTTTCACCAACATGAAAATTTGGTCACACTTTCGCGGGTCATGCAAGCGGTTTTCATGCACATGAAGGAAGCGGTTTGACGTGAGCGGTGGCAAAAGAATGCGCAGACCGGCCGCCGCAAAGCCGGTGAAGAAGGTGCAGATAAAGGCGAAGGCGAAAGCCAACGCCAACACCAAGGCTATCGCCAAAGCCGCCGAGCCCGCGATGGACATCGCGGTCGGCCGCCGTATCCGCGATCTCAGGCGCATCAGGCAATTCTCGCTCGAGACGGTCGCTTCGCGCACGGATCTGTCGATCGGCTTCCTCAGCCAGATCGAGCGCGGCCTGTCGTCGCCGTCGCTGCGTGTGCTGGCCACGCTCGCCGACGTGCTCGGCGTCGGCATCGCCGCGCTGTTCGGCGCGAGCCCGAACGCCGACGGTGCATCCAATCAAATCGTCACGCGCGGGCTTCAGCGGCCCGAGCTGAAGCTCTGGCGCACCGGCGTGTCCAAGCAATTGCTGAGCCCGGCCAGCGCCGACAACCGGCTCAACCTGTTCCTGGTGCATCTGGAGCCAGGCGGCTCCACCGGCGACGAGCTCTACACTCATGACGGCGAGGAAGCCGGCCTCGTCCTCGAAGGCGAGATGATGCTGACGGTGGACAGCGAGACATGGTCGCTGAAGACGGGCGACAGTTTTCGGTTTGCAAGCCGGCGGCCGCACCGGTTTTCCAATCCGGCCAATGACGCGAAGTCCGTGGTGCTGTGGGTGAACTGCGTGACAGGGACGGCGTAGCGCAGCCGTCATTGCGAGCGAAGCGAAGCAATCCAGACTCTCACCGCGGAGACACTCTGGATTGCTTCGTCGCTTCGCTCCTCGCAATGACGGGAGGATAGAGTCTTAGCCGAACCGGTACTTGTACCGGTCCACCGTCAGCGCGCTCACGTCAATGTCCGGCTTCTTGCCCGACAGCATGTCGGCGAGCACGCGGCCGGAGCCGCACGACATGGTCCAGCCGAGCGTGCCGTGGCCGGTGTTGAGGTGAAGGTTGGCGTATTGCGTCGGGCCGATCACGGGCGGGCCGTCGGGCGTCATCGGGCGCAGGCCGCTCCAGAACGTCGCCTTGGAGAGATCGCCGCCGCGCGGGAAAAGATCGGTCAGCGAGTGATCGAGGGTGGCGCGGCGCGCGTCGTAGAGCTGGCTCGAGAAGCCGGAGATTTCGGCGGTGCCGCCGACGCGGATGCGATTTCCCAAACGGGTGATGGCCACCTTGTAGCTCTCGTCCATCACGGTCGATTCCGGCGCGCCGGAAGCGTCCTTGATCGGCACCGTGATCGAATAGCCCTTCACCGGATAGACCGGCAGCGAAATATCGAGCGGCGCGACCAGCCGCGACGACCAGCTTCCGAGCGCGAGAACGTAAGCGTCTGCCTGCAACATTCCGGCGCTGGTCACGACGCCGCTGACGCGCGCGCCGTCGGTGACGATGCGGTCGATGCCGGTGTTGAACATAAAGCGCACGCCGAGCGCTTCGGCATGCTTGGCCAGGGCCTGCGTGAACATGTGACAATCGCCGGTCTCGTCCTGCGGCAGCCGAAGTCCGCCCGCGAACTTCTCCTTCACGCCCGCCAGCGCCGGCTCGGCCGCAATGCAGCCCTCACGGCTCAGCACCTCGAAGGGCACGCCGTACTGCTTGAGCACGGCGATGTCCTCACCGGTGCCGTCGAGCTGGGCCTGGTAGCGGAACAGCTGCAGCGTGCCCCGCGAGCGCTCGTCATATTGAATGCCGATGTCGCGGCGCAGGTCGCGCAGGCAATCGCGGCTGTATTCCGCGATCGGAATCATCCGGCTCTTGTTGATGGCGTAGCGTTCGCTGGTGCAATTGCGCAGCATCTTGAGCAGCCAGACCCACATCACGGGATCGAGCTTCGGCCGGATCACAAGGGGGCCGTGCTTCATCAGCAGCCATTTGACCGCCTTCACCGGTACGCCGGGGCCGGCCCAGGGCGAAGAATAGCCGGGCGACACTTCGCCGGCGTTGGCAAAGGAGGTCTCGAGCGCCGGTTCGGGCTGACGGTCGACAACCGTCACCTCATGGCCGGCACGCGCGAGGTAGTAGGCAGAGGTGACACCGATGACACCGCTGCCGAGGATCAGAACTTTCACGCTTGGTCAAACTCCCGCGGCATCACGCTCGCCGCTGCAAGAGGAACTCCGCAACGGCGAGAGCAATTATCAGGCCACCCGCTTGATGGCATCGCCGAGGATCGACACGATATCGTCGATGTGGCTCTTCTCGACGATGAGCGGAGGCGACAGCGCAAAGCTATCGCCGCTCATGCGGAAGTACAGCCCGCGATTGAAGCAATCGACCATGACGTCGTAGCCACGCACGCCGACGGTACCGTCACGGGGTGACAGCTCGACCGCGCCCATCAGGCCGCAATTGCGGATGTCGACGACGTTGGGCAGGCCCTTCAGCGAATGCAGCGCATCGCGCCAGTATTCGGAGATCGACGCACCGCGCGTCAGCAGGCCTTCGTCCTTGTAGATGTCGAGCGTCGCGATACCCGCGGCGCAGGCGACCGGATGCGCCGAATAGGTATAGCCGTGGAACAGCTCCATCGCGTTCTCCGGGCCGACCATCAGGCCGTCATGCACCTTGCGGCTCGCGAACACGGCGCCGCAGGGAATGGTGCCGTTGGTGATGCCCTTGGCCGTCGTCATCATATCAGGCGTGACGCCGAAGAAGTTGGCGGCGAACGGCGTGCCGAGGCGGCCGAAGCCGGTGATGACCTCGTCGAAGATCAGGAGGATGCCGTGCTTGTCGCAGATCTCGCGCAGGCGCTGGAGATAGCCCTTCGGCGGCGGCAACACCGCGGTCGAACCCGGCACCGGCTCGACGATGACGGCAGCGATGGTCTCGGCGCCGTGCAGGGCCACCAACCGCTCGAGATCATCGGCGAGCTCGGCGCCATGCTCGGGCTGATCCTTGGCAAAGGCGTTGCGGGTGAGATCGTGGGTGTGGCGGATGTGGTCGACGCCCGGCAGCAGGGTCGCGAAGGCGCGGCGGTTGGCGACCATGCCGCCGACCGAAGTGCCGCCGAAGCCGACGCCGTGATAGCCGCGCTCGCGGCCGATCAGGCGGGTGCGGCTCGCCTGGCCGTTGGCACGGTGATAGGCGAGCGCGATCTTCAGCGCGGTATCGACCGACTCGGAGCCGGAATTGGTGAAGAAGATGCGATCGAGGCCCTTCGGCGCGATCTCGGCCAGACGCTCGGCGAAGTCGAATGCCAGCGGATGGCCCATCTGGAACGACGGCGCGAAGTCCAGCGTCATCAGCTGGCGCTCGACGGCGGCGGCGATCTGCTTGCGGCCGTGGCCGGCATTGACGCACCAGAGGCCGGCGGAGGCGTCGATCACCTTGCGGCCGTCGACGGTGGTGTAGTGCATGCCCTCGGCCGAGGAGAACAGGCGCGGCGCCTTCTTGAACTGCCGGTTGGCCGTGAACGGCATCCAGAACGAATCGGTCTTGATGGTGTTCGGAATCTGATGAAGGGTCACGGGCCACGCTCCTTTGCTGACCTGCTACCAGAGGCACGGCTTGAAAAGCGCAACAAGTCCTTTTCTGACCGGCTGCAAGCCATTGATTTGACTAGGGCTGCCGGTCCATATTTGCGCGATCCGCAACACCTGCAACACGGGACAGGGACATGAGCGTCGATATCGGTGGACGGCTGCGATTCATCCGGGCGCGCCAGAAGCTGTCGCAGCGCGAACTCGCCAAACGCGCCGGCGTCACCAATTCGACGATCTCACTGATCGAATCCAACCAGATGAACCCGTCCGTGGGAGCGCTCAAGCGCATCCTCGACGGAATCCCGATGGGGCTCGCCGAGTTCTTCGCGCTGGAGCCGGAGAGCCGGCGCAAGATATTCTACCGCGGCGAAGAGCTGACCGAGGTCGGCAAGAAGCCGATCTCGTATCGGCAAATCGGCGACAATCTGTTCGGTCGCAGCCTGCAGATCCTGAAGGAGCGCTACGAGCCCGGCAGCGACACCGGGCGCGTTCACCTCGTCCATGACGGCGAGGAAGGCGGCATCGTGATCTCGGGCAAGCTCGAAGTCACCGTCGAGGACGAGCGCCGCATCCTCAATCCGGGCGATGCCTACTACTTCGAGAGCCGCCGCCCGCATCGCTTCCGCTGCGTCGGCGGCAAGCCGTGCGAGGTGATCTCGGCCTGCACACCGCCGACGTTTTGAAGTTGTCCGCAATCCTACGGAGCCACCGGTATCTTACGGAGCTTGAGCCATCTCAATTTCCGCAGCCTGATCCTCTATATGTTTCGAGCCATAGCCAAGCAGCCTCCGCTTTCCGGAGGCGCTTCGTAACAGGGCTCGCTATGAAGATCACGCTCGCAAATGCAGAGGCCGCACTCGATGAAGTGCAGCGCGACAGCGACAAGCTCCATTCGGAGGAGCTGCGCAAGACCATCGCGAATTACATCGAGGCGCAGCGAGAAGCGCTCAAGGCTCTACGCAAGAAGCTGCATTAGCACGCGGCGGAGCAAGACGGCCTCGCCGGCCGCTGCTAAAAGCCTACGTCAGCAACTCTTCAATCCGGATCGGGAAGCGGCGGACACGCACGCCCGTCGCATGCCAGATGGCGTTGGCGACTGCCCCTGCACTGCCGGTGATGCCGATCTCGCCGACACCCTTGATGCCAAGCGCGTTCACGTGCGGGTCTTGCTCATCGACCGTGATCACGTCGAGCGGCGGCACGTCGGCATTCACCGGGATATGGTACTCGCCGAGATTGGCGTTCATGATCCGGCCGGTGCGGCGGTCGGTGATGGCTTCCTCGTGCAACGCGAAGGACAGGCCCCAGATCATGCCACCGAACAGCTGGCTCTGCACCATGCGCGGATTGACGATCCGCCCCGCGGCGAAGGCGCCGACCATGCGGGTGACGCGGACCTGGCCGAGCTCGGGATCGACCTTCACCTCCGCGAACACCGCGCCATGGGCGTGCATCGCATACTCCTCCATGGCCGCCGGATTCGGCGCACCGGTGCCACGCGCCTCGATTTCGGCGACGCCGGCGCGCGCGAGAATCTCGGAATAGCTTTCGCCGCGGCTCTCGTCGTCGCGCCGGATCAACCGGCCATCGCGCGCGATCACGCCGGCATTGCCGGCGCCGAACAGCGGCGACTTCTCGTCGCTGGTGGCGAGATCGGCGAGTTTTGCAATCACGGCCGCGCCTGCGCTGTGGATCGCGGCACCCGCGGTTGCCGTGTGTGCCGAACCGCCGGCGATGCCGGCATCGGGCAGGTCGGATGAACCCGCCTTGAACTCGACGCGGTCGATATCAAGCCCGAGTTCGTCGGCCGCGATCTGCGCCAGCGCCGTCCAGGCGCCCTGCCCCATGTCATGCGCGCCGATCTCCATGGTACCGGAGCCATCGCGGCGGAGCACGGCACGCGCTTCGGCCTGGAACATCAATGCCGGGAAGGTCGCGGTGCCCATGCCCCAGCCGACCAGAAGGCCGGCATCGTCGCGCATCTGCCGCGGCTGGAGCGGTCGCTTCGCCCAGCCGAAGCGCGCCGCGCCCTGCTCGTAGCAGGCGCGCAGCGCCTTGGACGAGAACGGCTTGCCGGTGATGGGCTCGACCTCGGCATAGTTCTTCAGACGAAAGGCGAGCGGATCGATGCCGCAGGCCCAGGCCATCTCGTCGAGCGCGCGCTCCAGCGCGATCAAGCCGGTCGCCTCGCCGGGCGCGCGCATGAACAAAGGCGTACCCGTGTTGACACGCACGGCGTCGTGCGAGGTGCGGATCGCGGGCGCCGCATAGAGCGTGTGCGAGGCGTCGGCCGCGGGCTCGTAGAAATCGTCGAACGTGCTCGACACGGTCCTCGCATGGTGCTCGAGCGCGGTCAGGCGCCCCTCGCCATCGGTGCCGATGCGAAGCCGCTGCCGCGTCGGCGCGCGATGGCCGACCGGGCCGTACATCTGCTCACGGCGCAGCACCAGCTTGACTGGTTTGCCGACGAGCTTTGCCGCCATGATGCCGAGGACCGGAGGGCCGGCCATGAGCCCCTTCGAGCCGAAGCCGCCGCCGAGGAACGGGCTGCGGATATGGATCTTGTCGTGCGCGATGCCGAACAATTCGGCAACGCGCGCCAGCGACAGCATGAGGCCCTGGGTCGGCATGTCGATCTGCAGATTGTCGCCGTTCCAGGCAGCCACGATCGCATGCGGCTCCATCGCATTGTGATATTGCGGCGGCGTTTCGTAGACCGCGTCGATCCGCTTCTCGGCCGACGCAAGCTCCGCCTCGACATCGCCGCGGTGATTTTCCGTCGGGTTGCCGACGCCGACGACCGGCGGCACGAAGCTCTCACCCGCGTCGAGACCGATGAGCGCGGGCAGCGTCTCGTAGTGCGGCGCCAGCAGCGCCGCGCCTTCCGTCGCCGCCTCCAGCGTCTCGGCGATTACGACGGCGATCGGCTGGTTGGCGTAGCGGACCTCATTGCTCTGTAGCACCTCCATCCGGAATACGAATGGATTGGTCTTGATCTCGGGATCGATCGCGAGCTCAGGCTTGTGGTCTGGCGTCATGACATCGATGACGCCGGGGTGGCGCTTGGCAGCAGCGACATCGAGCGAGGTCACGCGACCGCGCGCGATGCTGGAAACGGCCATCACCGCAAACAGCATACCGGGTGGATGATTGTCGGCGGCGTAGGTCGCCTGGCCTTTGACCTTAAGCACGCCGTCGCGGCGGGTCAGCGGCTGGCCGATGTTCGAGCCGTGCCGCAGATGAGCGGGCGCGCTGGTGAGATTAAGCTCGGGCATGAATGGCTCCGGACATCGAGGCAAAGGGAGAGGCCGGCAGCGCGGGGATGCGCACGGGCGTACCGGCGGCGGCGAGGCTCAGCGCGCGCACGACGATGCGGCGCGCGAGCTCGATCTTGAAGGCGTTGTCGCCGGACGGTTTTGCGTCGGCGAGCGCGCGCGAGGCGGCTTCCTGGAAAGCGTCCACCGTGGGCGGGACGTTCCTGAGCATGTCCTCCGCGGCGCGGGCACGCCAGGGCTTTGCGGCGACACCGCCGAGCGCAAGCCGCGCCTCCGCGATCTTGCCGTTCTCGATCCGCAGCGCAGCGGCAGCCGAGACGACGGCAAACGCGTAGGACGTTCTATCGCGGACCTTGAGATAGCGCGCATGAGCCGCAAAGCCGCGCGCAGCGGGCGGCAGGCGCACCGCGACGATGAGATCACCCGGTTCGAGCGCCGATTCACGCTCGGGCATATCGCCGGGCAGGCGATGCAGGTCGTCGAGCGCGATCTCGCGCCGCCCGCTCCTGCCCTCGATCTCGACGATGGCGTCGAGCGCGACCAGCGGCACGCAGAAGTCGGATGGATGCGTGGCGATGCAGTTTTCGCTCCAGCCGAGCACGGCGTGGGTGCGGTTCTCGCCGTCACGCGCGTCGCAACCGCTGCCGACCTCGCGCTTGTTGCAGCGGCTGGCGGTGTCGTAAAAATACGCGCAACGCGTCCGTTGCAGCAGATTTCCGCCGACGGTCGCGGCGTTGCGCAGTTGCGCCGACGCGCCGGAGAGCAGCGCTTCGGCGACAGCCGGGTAGGCCTTGGCGAAGTCGGCGTCATGCGCAAGATCGGCGTTGCTCACCAACGCGCCGATACGCACACCACCGTCGGCAAGGCGCTCGATCTGATCGAGCCCGTCGAGATGCGTGACGTCGACCAGACGATCCGGACGGCTGACGCCGCCCTTCATCAGATCGAGCAGATTGGTGCCGGCGGCGAGATAGACCGCGCCCGGCTGCGCCGCGGCCGCGACGGCTTCGGCGACCGTGGCCGGCCTGACGTAATCAAATTGTTTCATGCGGAGCGCCTCTGATTGGATTCGTCCATCCCGGCCTGCGCGTCGAGCACGGCATCGACGATGCCGGCATAGGCGCCGCAGCGGCATAGATTGCCGCTCATGCATTCGCGGATGCGCTCGGGATCGTTGCCGGCCTGTGCCTCGCTCATCATGCCGATCGCGCTCATGATCTGGCCGGGCGTGCAGAAGCCGCACTGAAAGCCGTCATGGGCGATGAAGGCGGCCTGCACGGGGTGAAGCTGGTCGCCGCGCGCCACGCCCTCGATGGTGAGAATGTCGGCACCGTCATGGCTAATGGCCAGCGCGAGGCAGGAGTTGATCCGCTTGCCGTCGACGAGAATGGTGCAGGCGCCGCATTGACCGCGGTCGCATCCCTTCTTGGTTCCGGTCAGGTGGAGGCGCTCACGCAGGAGATCGAGCAACGTGACGCGCGCATCGTCGAGGACGAAGTCGCGCCGCGCACCGTTCACGGTGAGGCTGATGGAGTGGTTCATATAAGGCTCCGATCAGATATGGACATGAGTCGTCGCGCTGCGCGCCACCGCCGTGGCCGCCGTCGATTCCGCGCCGCCCGAATATCATCCGAGCCAACGTCTTCAGCGAAGATACGGAGGCAGCCTCCGCTTAACAAGGGCCGCCGAAAAATTTTGGAATTCGTCAAAAGCCCGTGCGCATCAACGCGATGCAGCCCCACAAGGGTTCAATCTAACCAATTCGTGATCTACAGTGCCGGCATGGACGACCACACCGATCAGATCCGCAAGCCGCGTGCCGATGCCGTGCGCAATCGCGAGCGCGTGCTCGAGGCGGCGAAAGCCGTGTTCAACGCGGGCGGGCCGGAGGCGAGCTTGGAGGCGGTGGCAAAACGCGCCGGCGTCGGCATCGGCACGCTCTATCGGCATTTCCCGACGCGCGAGGATTTGTTCGAGGCGGTGTACCGGCGCGAGGTCGAGCAGCTCAGCGAACTCGCCGAGCAGTTGAAGAATGCGAAGGACCCGGTGGATGCGCTGCGGCGCTGGCTGCGCTCAGGTGTCGAATTCGTTGCCACCAAAAAGGGCATGGTGGCAGCCTTGGCACTCGCGGTGCAGAGCGGGTCGGAGTTGCATGCCTTTTCCTTTGAGCGCCTGAGCAAGGCGATCGGCTCGCTGCTCGATCGGGCAGCCGCGGCCGGCGCGATGCGCGCGGACGTCAGCCCCGAGGACTTGCTGCGCGCGTTCTTCGGCATGTGCTACATGCACGACCAGCCCGGCTGGCAATCCTCGGTGCTGCGGATGCTCGACGTGTTCGTTGATGGTTTGCGGGTGCAGCCTGTCGTGAAAGCCAAGGCCCGCGTGGCCGCCAGGCCCGCGAAGCCGGCTGCAAAGCGGAAGCGATAGCCCGCGAGATGTGCTAGGATCGGCGCCGCCCGGGATTTCAACGCGGAGCCTGTCATGCGCATCGCCGCCTTGCTGGTCTTTCTCAGTGTCGCCTTCGGTCCGATCTCGGCGCGTGCCGACGATGTCGCGACGGCACAGGATATCATCCGCGCCCAGGAGCAGGCATTCGGCCGCGACGACGCGCGCGCGGCCTATTCCTACGCCGCACCGGCGATCCGGGAGATCTTCCCCGCGCCCGACATCTTCATGTCCATGGTGCAAAACGGCTACCCGCCGGTCTATCGGCACAAGAGCTTTGAATTCGGCGACAGCAAGAGCGAGGGCAGCCGCATTGCCCAGCACGTCCATATCATCGATGCCAATGGCGAGGCCTGGGAAGCGCTCTACACGCTCGAGCAGCAGGCAGACGGCAGCTACAAGATCACGGGTTGTTCGCTGCTGAAGGCGGGACAGGCAGTCTAGGTCGCAAAACCCGGACCGGTCCTGACTGCATTCATCCGCGAGCGGATCAGCAACGTCAGCACGATGCCGATATTGAGCGCGTTCCACGCCACGCCGTTGGCGAACGCCGCTGCATAGGAACCTGTCGCGTCGAAGATGACGCCCGAGACCCAGCCGCCGAACGACATGCCGAACACGGAGGCGAAGATCACGATGCCGACGCGGGTTGCGGCCTCGCTCGCCGGCATCGCCTCGCGCACGATGATGGCATAGCTCGGCACGATGCCGCCCTGGAACAGGCCGAACATCGCGGAGATCAAATAGAGCGAGGTCAGGCTGTCGAAGAACAGGTAGAATACGAGCGCAAAGCCTTGCGCCAGGGCGCCGATCAGAAGCGTCGGGATGCCGCCGATCTTGTCGGCGAGGTAGCCCGAGCCGATCCGACTGACGATGCCGCAGGCCATCATCAGCGACAACATCTCGGCGCCACGCGCCACGCCATATCCGAGATCGCCGCAATAAGCGACGATATGCACCTGCGGCATTGCCATGGCGACGCAGCAGGAGATGCTGGCGATCGAGAGCAGCACCGTCAGCGTATTGGTCGAGAGCTTGAGGTCGACCCGCGGCGGCGCTGCATTGGCATGATCGTGAACCTTGTCGTCGCCCATCTGCGCGCGCAGGACCAGCACCAGGATGGTCATCAGGCTGACGCAGACGAGGCCGATGCCGATGTGCGTGTAACGCCAGCCGATCGTCTGCATGCCCGTGCTCACGAGCGGCGGCCACATCGTGCCGGCGACATAATTACCGCTCGCGACGATGGTCACGGCCAGGCCGCGATAGCGCTCGAACCAGTGGGAGGCCTCCGCCATCAGCGGCGCGAAGGTCGCCGACGTGCCGAGTCCGATCAGGAAATACGCCGCCACGAACTGCCAGAGCTGGGTCGACAGACCCGCCAGCACGTTGGCGACGCCGAGGAAGGCAATGCTGATCGCCATCGCCGCCACGATGCCGAACCGGTCGGTGATCCTGCCGGCGATGACGCCGCCAAGCCCGAAGCCGAACATCATCAGCGTGAAAGCCAGCGACACCGCGCCGCGCGTCGCGGAGAATTCGGCCTGCACCGCGGGAATCATCACCACGATCGCCCACATGCCGACGCCGCCGATCGAACCGATCAGAAGCGCAATGACGAGGCGCATCCAGGCCTGACGCGAATCAGGAGTGAATGTTTCAGGTGTTTGTCCCGATTGATTTGGCGCGTGCACGGGCGGGACCATGGCCCGCGGATCGCCACAGGGTCAACCATTGTGGCGCGATATTGGGCATGCACGGTGCACTGCGGTAAGAAGGAGCTTGGCGAACGCGCGTTTTGTCATTATTTTGCAAATCAGCGCGTGCAACATCGCCGCGCGAAGGGCATGTCGGCGGAATGTTGCTGCGATTGACACGATCGATGCGGATCAGGGTGGGGCGTGTGATTGCCCTTGCCTATCTGTTCTGCGTGCTCGCGCCGGCCGCAAGCCTCGCCTGGGGTAGCGGTCCAGCACCGTGCCTCGACGACGCGCTCCTCGCCGATCTCGTGCCGGTGCATCACCAGATGCAGGCCGGCCACACGCATGACGGCGCCTCGCATGACCACGCCGGGCCGCATGCGCATCACCAGACCGCCGCGCAGGACGCGCCCGCCGTCCCTCATCATCACGACGGCAAGGGTACGCCGGGACCGTGCTGCGCGATGATGTGCGTGAGCGCGCTGCCGGCCGACCTGCCCAGCGTCGTAAAGCCGCTTCAGCCGGTTTCCGCCTGCTCGCCCGAGATCGTGGCCAGCCTGCACAGCGCGGCGCCGCCCCTGCACTACCGCCCTCCCATCGTCTGATCTGACGCGCGACGACGTCAGGCCGAGCGCGCACCCGCGCGCGCGAACCTGTGGTCTCCAGACAGATCAGGGATGACTCATGCTTACGCTTACCGGGGCGAAGTCCGCCGCTGCATCCGCGGCGCGGGGACGACACTTTCGATTCCATTGGCCGCTGCTGGCCGCGACGGCATTGGCGCTGTCCGGCTGCGTGCCGGCAACGACACAAGTCGCGGGCGCTGATCCTGCCGAACCCGCGACCAAGGTCGCGCGCGCCGGCTATCATTCGACGATTGCGCCCTACACCAGCCTGCGGCCCGCGACGCCGGCACCATGGCGCGACCGTAACGAGAGCGTCGCGCCGCAGCCCAAGCAAGACCGGTAGGAGCGCGTCATGACACACCGTCTCGCGCAAAGCCTGCTCGTTCTTGCCTCGCTCGGCCTGTCAGGCTGCGCCGCCTTCTCGCCCGACAGCGGCATGAATGCAGTCTCGGAGCTGACGAGCCAGACCCTCAAAAAGGATGTCGCCTTCGTGCGGACGGCCGAGGGAGCCGGCGCGGTCGACGCGCGCGTTCGCCAACTGCTGTCGCGAACACTCAACCCCGAGACCGCCGTGCAGATCGCCCTGCTCAACAACAAGGGGCTTCAGGCCGCCTATAACGAGCTGGCGCTGGCCGAGACCGATCTCGTCGAGCAGGGCCTGCCGCCCAATCCCGTGTTCTCGGTCTCGCGGATCTCGGGCAACGGCGCCAGCGAAATCGAGCGTCAGGTCGTCGGCGACATCCTCGCGCTCGCCACTCTGCCGTTTCGTTCGGAGATCGCCCGCGACCGTTTTCGTCAGGCGCAATTGCGCGCGGGTCTGGCGACGTTGCGGCTTGCCGCCGATGTCCGCCGCGTCTATTGGCGCGCCGTGGGCGGCAACGAGATGGTGGCGTTGCTGACGGATGCGAAGGCGACGGCGGAATCGACCGCACAGCTCGCGGTCAAGCTCGGCGAAACGGGCTCGATCAACAAGCTCGATCAGGCTCGTGAACAGGTGTTTTACGCCGAAACCACCGCCGACCTTGCCACCGCGCGACAGACGGCGACGAGCGCGCGCGAAAAGCTGGCGCGCCTGATGGGACTTTGGGACGGCGGCCTCGACTTCCGCCTGCCCAACCAGCTGCCGCCGCTGCCGCGCCGGCCGCAGGCTTTGCCGTCGATTGAAGCCGACGCGGTCGCCCATCGCATCGACCTTCAGATCGCGCGGCTCGAGCTGACCGCGCTGGCGAAGTCGCTGAACCTCACGGAGGCGACGCGCTTCGTGACGCTGCTCGATCTCGCCGGCATCTCTCGCCGCACCCGGGATCCGGAAGGCGCGCCGTTCCGCGAACGCGGCTTCGACGTGCAGTTCCAGATCCCGATCTTCGACGGCGGCGAGGTGCGGGTGCGGCAGGCGGCGGAGACTTACAATTTCGCCTTCAATCGGCTGACCGAGCGCGCCGTGAACGTACGCTCCGAGGCGCGCGATGCTTACCGGATCTATCGCTCGGGCTACGACATCGCCAGCCACTATCAGCGCGAGATCATCCCCTTGCGAAAGATCATCACCGAGGAGATGCAGCTCCGCTTCTCCAGCATGCAGGTCGATATCTTCGCGCTGCTCAACGAGGCGCGGCAGCGACTTGCGTCGCTGCGCGGTGCAATCGATGCGAAGCAAAGATTTTTCCTTGCCCAGTCCGACTTGCAGACCGCCGTCAATGGCGGCGGCGCGCCTGCTGACAGCGACAGCTCAACCACTATCGCCGCGGCAGCGCCTGCCGATGGCGGCCATTGACATGGAGGCCAACATGTTTTCCCGCCGAGGATTTCTGGGCAGCGCCGCGCTCGCCGGCGCATCCGTCGTCAGCGGCCGCGCGCAGGCCGCCTCGATTCCGGAAGCCCCGCACATGGACAAGGCGGTGATGCAAGCGCCGCTGCATCCCGCCGGTGGGCCGGACTATCGCCCGGTGGTCACGCTGAACGGCTGGTCGCTTCCGTTCCGGATGAACGGCGACTGGAAGGAATTCCATCTCGTTGCTGAGCCCGTGGTGCGCGAATTCGCCGAGGGCATGAAGGTGAATCTGTGGGGCTATAACGGCCAGTCGCCGGGACCGACGATCGAGGCCGTGGAGGGCGACAAGGTCCGCATCTTCGTGACCAACAGACTGCCCGAATACACCACCGTGCACTGGCACGGCATGATCATTCCCAGCGGCATGGACGGTGTCGGCGGGCTGACGCAGCCGCACATCCAGCCGGGAAAAACCTTCGTCTACGAGTTCGAGATGAAGAAGAGCGGGACCTTCATGTACCACCCGCATTCCGACGAGATGGTGCAGATGGCGATGGGCATGATGGGCATGGTCGTCGTGCATCCGCGCGACCCGAACTTTCGGGCCGTGGACCGCGACTTCGTCTTCGTCATGAGCACCTATCGCGTGGATCCCGGCACCTATCTGCCGCAGGTCAACGAGATGACCGACTTCAACATGTGGACCTGGAACGCGCGCGTGTTTCCCGGCATCGATCCGCTGCCGGTCAGACTCGGCGACAAGGTGCGCGTGCGCATCGGCAATCTCAGCATGACCAACCATCCGATCCATTTGCACGGCCACAGCTTTGCAGTGACCTGCACCGACGGCGGCTGGATTCCGGAGAGCGCGCAATATCCGGAGACAACCACGGACGTACCGGTCGGCGCTGTCAGGGTGTTCGACGTGCTCGCCGACAACCCCGGCGACTGGGCGTTCCACTGCCACAAGTCGCATCACACCATGAATGCGATGGGACACGACATGCGCAACATGATCGGGGTGTCGCGCAAGGATCTCGCCAGGGCCGTCGGTAAGCTCGCGCCTGACGGCATGGCGATGGGCTCGACCGGCATGGCGATGGGCAACATGGAGATGCCGGCGCCCGACAACACGCTGCCGATGATGACCGGCACCGGTCAGTTCGGCCCGATCGAGATGGGCGGCATGTTCACGGTGATGAAGATCCGCGAAGGCCTCGCGCGCGACGACTATCGCGATCCCGGCCCCTACCAATTCCCGCAAGGCACCGTCGCCTACGAGGTCACGCCGCCGGCCCCGGAGCCCGTGCGCCAACAACCAGGCGGGCCGCCGATGAAGAACATGAAGATGTGAGCGTTTCGATGAACCACCACCAACTGGAGATACCAATGAAGACGACGATCAAGCTCGGTCTGGCGCTGGCCGCGCTTTCCACCGCGCCGGCCTTTGCCCACGACCAGCACGGGCACGGCACCTTTTCGGCCGGCGAGCCCGGCGACCCCAAAAAGCCCGCGCGCACCATCGAGATCCTCCTGAACGAGATGGACTACGCGCCCGCCAGGATCGAGGTCAAACGTGGCGAGCAGATTCGCTTCGTGCTGCGCAACGTCGGCAAGGAGGACCATGAATTCCTGCTCGCCACCACCAAAGAGAATCTCGCGCATGCGGTGGAGATGAAGAAGCATCCGCACATGGAGCACGACGATCCCAACGGTGTCAGGCTCGCACCGAGCAAGACAGCCGAGATCCTCTGGAAGTTCAGCAAGACCGGCACGTTCGAATTTTCCTGCCTGATTCCCGACCACCGCGACTACGGCATGGTCGGCCACGTCACCGTGAAGTAACGCAAGGAGCTCCCATGAACCGCATCATCCGTATCGCCGCAGGGCTGTCGCTGGCCGTCGGCCTTGCCACAGGTGCCCTGGCAGCCCAGGGCGCCGCGATCAGCGGCGAGGTCAAGAAGATCGACGAGGGCGCCGGCAAGATTACGCTCAAGCACGGGCCCGCGAAAAACCTCGGCATGGATGAACCCATGACCATGGTCTACCGCGTCAAGGACCCGGCCGTGCTCAAACAGGTGAAGGTCGGCGACAAGGTGACTTTCGAAGCCGAGGAGGCGGCTTCGGGGTACATGGTGACCCGGATGGAGAAGGCGAAGTAGGCTGCCTCCACAATGGTCATTCCGGGGCGCGCCTCTTGGCGCGAGCTATGATGCGCAATTGCGCATCTGAGAATCCATTTCCCCACGACGCCTGCGGCACGATGGATTCCGGGCTCCCGCTTCGCGCGCCCCGGAATGACGGCGTTAGAGCCCGAAATACCCCGGTCAGCCCCCATGCCGCACCCGACATTAACCCTTTGCTAACCATACACCCGGCAAGAATTGCCCAGTGGAGTCGAGTGTCGTCAGCCGCGTAGAACGGGGGGTGCCCTGTGGACGCCAGTGCGGTGCCTCACTTTCGGAACGGCGGCCCTTCGGCCGTCGGGCAGACGTTTGGGGCGCGCGGACGGCAGTCGCGCGAAGGGGCAGCTACTATGGTCGACGTCACCGCGGGACAGGGCGTAGGCGGCACAAACGCCGGTTTCCCCACCCTTGCCGAGATCGGCAACATCCTCAAACGCGGCGATATCGCGCTGGCGCTCGGCGTCCTCACCATCCTGGTGGTGCTGATCCTTCCGCTGCCCGCGATCGTGCTGGACCTGTTCCTGGCGATTTCAATCACGCTCTCGATCCTGATCCTGATGACGTCGCTGTTCATCCAGGCACCGCTGGAATTCTCCGCTTTCCCGACCGTCCTGCTGATCTCGACCATGCTGCGGCTGTCGCTCAACATGGCCTCGACCCGCCTGATCCTGTCGCACGGGCACGAGGGCACGGATGCCGCCGGTCACGTCATCGAGGCCTTCGGCAGCTTCGTGATGGGCGGCAATTTCGTCATCGGCATCATCGTCTTCGCCATCCTGATCATCGTCAACTTCGTCGTCATCACCAAGGGTTCGGGCCGCATCGCCGAAGTCGCCGCCCGCTTCCACCTCGACGCCATGCCCGGCAAGCAGATGGCGATCGACGCCGACCTCTCCGCCGGACTGATCGACGAGGCGGTCGCCAAGCAGCGGCGCAAGGATCTGGAGGACGAGAGCGGCTTCTTCGGCGCCATGGACGGTGCCTCCAAATTCGTCCGCGGCGACGCCATTGCCGGCCTTCTGATCGTCTTCATCAACGTCGTCGGCGGCATGATCATCGGCGTGGCGCAGCAGGGCCTGTCCTTCGCCGACGCCGGCCGCAGCTACACGCTGCTGACCGTCGGTGACGGCCTCGTCACTCAGGTGCCGGCGCTGATCGTTTCGACCGCGGCCGGCCTGCTGGTCTCCAAGGCCGGCGTGTCCGGCGCCGCCGACAAGGCGCTGATGAAGCAGTTCTCCGGATATCCGCAGGCGCTCGCGATGTCCGCGGCGGTCATGCTGGTGCTGGCGGCCCTGCCGGGCATCCCGACCATCCCCTTCCTGGCGCTCGGTTCCGGTGCCGGCGCGCTCGCCTGGCACGCCCGCAACCGCAATCGGGCGACTGCCAGGGCTGCCGAAGTTGCAAAGACCGCACCTGCGCCGGGAACGCCGGGCGCAGCCGGCTCCGCTGCGGCGGAGGAGCCGATCTCCGCGGCGCTGAAGATCGACGACCTCAAGATCGAGCTCGGCTATGCCCTGCTGCCGCTGGTCAACGGCCCCGACGGCACCGACCGCCTCACCGAGCAGATCAAGGCGCTGCGCCGCTCGCTCGCGATCGAGATGGGTTTTGTGATGCCGGCCGTGCGCATCCTCGACAACGTCCAGCTCGAAGCCAACACCTACATCATCAAGATCAAGGAGGTCGACGCCGGCACCGGCAAGATCTGGCCGAACCAGTTCATGGTCATGGACCCCGGCGGCAGCCAGGTGCAGGTGCCCGGCATCCACACCACCGAGCCGACCTTCGGCCTGCCCGCGACCTGGGTTGATGCCAGCCTCAAGGAGGAAGCCTCGCTCAAGGGCTACACCGTCGTCGATGCCGCGACCGTGCTCTCGACCCACCTCACCGAGCTGCTCAAGGCCAACATGTCGGACCTGCTCTCCTATGGCGAGGTGCAGAAGCTGCTCAAGGAGCTGCCGAAGGAGCAGGGGGAGCTGGTCAAGGACATCGTGCCCGGACAGGTCACCGTCTCCGGCATCCAGCGCGTGCTGCAGCTGCTGCTCGCCGAGCGCATCTCGATCCGCGACCTCTCGACCATTCTGGAAGGCATCGCGGACTCGCTCGCCTTCTCGCGCAATCCGGCCACCATGGTGGAGCACGTCCGCGCCCGCCTGGCGCGGCAGATCTGTGCGCAGAACACCTCCTACAGCGGTTATCTGCCGCTGATCGCGCTCTCGGCGCGGTGGGAACAAGCCTTTGCCGAATCCATTATCGGCCAGGGCGAGGAGCGCAGCCTCGCGATGCAGCCCTCGAAGCTGTCGGAGTTCATGACCGGCGTGCGCGAGGCCTTCGAGCGCGCCGCGCGTGAAGGCGAGGCCCCGGTGCTGGTCACCTCTGCGGCAATTCGTCCCTTCGTGCGTTCCCTGGTCGAGCGGTTCCGGGCGCAGACGACCGTGCTGTCGCAAGCTGAAATCCACCCCAGGGCGAGATTGAAAACGGTCGGAAGCATCTGATTTGCCTTAAGAAGCCGTGTGTTTTTCGGCCACAGGCAAATGGTTTTTCAGTTTCTGGCGCTTTGCCGATCAATGGCCGGCAAGGCGCCCGGCAGACACATTACAGCTTTGAAATAATTGCCAAATTGCACGATCAAGGATCGTTTTTGATCGCGGCTTCTCACGTCCTGTCACGCTCTTGTGATCGCCTCTTGGGAACGAATCCCCCCAATACTAGGTTGTTGGGCACCGGAAGCATGAACCTGCCCAAACACGCAGGCGACTACTTCGGGTAGATGGCGGCAGGAGCCTTCCATGAACCACTCGATTTACAGCGCAGATCGCTCGACCCACCTCAAGATCGTGGTTGTCGCACTCGTTGCCGGCATCGCGGTGGCGGGCCTCGGGATCACCGCGCGTACGAGTTCAGACGAAGGCCTGACCCAGACCGCTCGCGTCATGAAGGCGGGCAAGCCGATCGCCATCACCAGCTCGAACGTTTCCCTCGTTCGCTAAGGAGATTTGAGTTTCAGGAATTCACGCGGCTCTTTATCAGCCCCCCAAAGTCGCCACGTGGATATGTAGACGACCCCAACCCCAAGTCGACTACAGAAAGCGCCCGCCCCCCACGGGCGCTTTCTCATGTCTGGGGTATGTCGTCATCGTGAGCGCACGCGCGTCCAGCTCCGTCATTGCGAGGAGCTCTTGCGACGAAACAATCCAGAATCCCTCCGCAGAGACAGGCTGGATTGCTTCGCTGCGCTCGCAATGACGGAATCTGTGGGTGGCAGCGTCGCTCTTTAAATTCGCATCTCACTCGCAGACACACCTTCGCCATCTCGCGGCTTGTTCGCCCGAGCTTTGCTTCGTCGCCTCACCCCCGAATGAAAGAGGGCGCAGGGAAGACCGGGTGCCGGCTGGCACCCGCGGTCCACTGTGCGAGATTGTCGTAAGAACATTGCACAGCGGCATACAGGTGAAGCCTGAACATCCGGCCTTCCCTGCGCAGTGGCTTTACGGCTTATGTCGCGCTCTCCCCGGGGAGCGATGCACTATTGCCCCCGTCGCCTTGCGGATGGCTGATGCACGCGCCCCGGTTGGGCCGCGACATCACCGCAACGCTTGGCGCACAGACCCCGGGCGCCAGGACCACACGATTTCGCCGTACGCCGATCACACCGGTCGTGTGCGCGGCGGCTTCGCTCACGGTTGCCCGCCCTGCGAAACCCTTCGCGCCGATGTGGCCCACGTCCACCGCCGTCCGGCCCGCGTTCGTGACGATCGCGATACGCCCCTCTTCCTTGGGCCGGAGTAAGGCGAAATATACGCAATTCCGAAATTCGGTAAAGTGGAATATTTTGAGCCACGCGGGTTGACCGGCAGCTTGGGTGTTTTGCCCGACGGGCAACGCGATATCTTGTAGCCCGGATGAGCGAAGCGACATCCGGGATTCCTACCACGAGCTGTCCCGGGTATCGCTTCGCTCACCCGGGCTACGAGACCTACCGGACTGCACGCGAGTCGCGACTAGTCCTCGCTGGACGTCGCCAAGCGATTGCGCAGATGGGCCTGCGACAACAGGAAGAACAATGCGCGCTCGCCATGATATTTGGCGGACGGCCGGGTGCGCTCGAAGCCATCGGCAAATTTCTTGCCGGATTGGTCGCACACCTGCCACCGCCAGCCGAACCGCTTACGCCTGGTGAGGATCACTTCGAACATGCCGACGAGCTTGGCCCCTGCTCCTTGCCGGTCTCGCAGACGCACGAGCCTGCTCCGGCCTCCCCCGTTGGAGTGATGTCCGACATATAACGCGGCAGGATGGAAAGCGAATAAAATTGATTATCGGAAATAGGTATCTTGCACCGGCTGTGAGCAAGTCGCGGCGACGCTGGAATAAGCCGGCGGTGCCGGTGTTGATCGGTCCTGCTTGGTAGCGCTGACAAAGCTACTCAAATCGCAACACCAAACGGAGCAGCGGAGAGCATCTGCTTTGCACACGGGACTGGCGGTAATGAGATATGGGGGATCCGTGCGCTGAATGAGAAGCGTTCACCAGACACGGAGATCAGCGTCAGGCCGCATGCGGTATCACCGCTCAAGCACTACCGCGCGACGACTTCCACCTCGCCGTCGACGCCGTTGACGACGTTGAAACCGCGCTCGTAGACCTTGCCCTCGTTCTTGGCGATGGCGCGGTATTCGCCTTCGGAGAGCACGACGCGCGGAAAGGCGCCGATCGATTCCTTGATGACGTCGCCGCCCGGGGTCAGCACCGACCAGGCAGTGTTGGCGAGCGCTTCGCCGCCCCTGTCGCTGACGAGCTTGAGCGTGATGACGGCGGCGCGGTGGGTGATGGTGACGTCGGTGAGCTTGCTGGCCTGGACGCGGATGTCCGAGCGCACCACCGAATTGGCGTCGCCGTAATTCGAGATGATGTAGTAGGTGCCCTCCGGCAGGAGCACGACGTCACCTGCGGCGACGTTCGGCACCAGGGAGGCGCGCTCGCCGGATTCGAACTGGCTGCCCTTGTAGATCGCGAACGAGATCTGGTTCTGCGGAATGCGGCTGGTGCCGACGCGGCCCTCGATGCGCAAGCCGCCGGCGGGCAGCACGAAGGATTCCCGGTCGGTTTCGGCCTTCAGGCTGACGGTGCGCACCGCGCTGACCAGGCCAAAGGCGACGTGCACGACGTAATTGCCGGGCGGCAGCACGATGTTCGGCGTGGCATTGCGGTCCTCGCGGATCAGCTTGAAGGTGCCGTTTTCGTCGGGACGATCGGCAAACACGCGCCAGACCAGGCCGCTGGTGATCGGCGGGGTGTCCTTGCCGTATTTGGCCGTCAGCGACAGCACGCCCTGTCCGGGCACGGCCGCGTTGAGCGGCGGGGCGGACGGCACGGTCGTGACCGCGGGCGGCGGCATGCTGGGCGTGGTCGGCTGCAACAGGGTCGGCGGCAGGCTCGGTGGTCCGGCACCCGGGCCGGAGGGCGGCGCCAGGCTGACGGCACCGCCGGGATCGGGCACTGAAGCCGGCGGTACCGGCGGCGGACGATCGGAGAAAAGCTGCGCCTGCGCAGCATTTTGGCCAAGGGTATAGAGGCAGGCAGCAAGGACCAAGGCCGGCAGCAGCGATGCGCTGCGCCGCCATCCGATGATGCCGTCACCCCCGAGAATCATGCCACCTGCTTTTCACCGAAAACGCGGCAAATTCAAGCCTCTGTCCCCCTGAGAAATACGGCCCGACAGGTTTTGGAACCCGGTTGACGCCTGCGTGATTACCCGAGAGGCAGCCGCGCCTCGCCATACTCCTGCCCCGCGCGCTTCCCAAACCGGCATAAACCATGCTTCGGCCCGGTTCTGGCGGAGCGCGAGTACGGTGCCTAGTCTGATGGCGGGTCCCGGCGTAGGAGAGTTTCGGTGCTGGACATATTGAAGGGTCGGGGTTCGAACAGCGATAAGGTCACCGAGAAAGTCGGCCTGGGCAGCATCCGCCGGCCGGTCATCGGCCTTGCGCTTGGCGGCGGCGCGGCGCGCGGCTTCGCTCATATCGGCATTATCCGGACCCTGCTCGCCAACGGAATCGTGCCCGACGTCGTGGTCGGCACCTCGATCGGCGCGGTGGTCGGCGGCCTCTATGCGGCCGGCCGGCTCGATACGCTGGAAGAATGGGGCCGCAGCCTGCAAGGGATGCGCAACATCCTCGGCTACCTCGACATCCGCCTCAACGGCTCCGGCCTGATCGGCGGCGAGAAGCTGGCGACCCGGCTCGAGGCCGCCTGCGGCCAGAGCCAGATCGAGGACCTCCCGGTCAAGTTCGCCGCCGTCGCGACCGAGGTCCGCACCGGCCACGAGATCTGGCTGACGCGCGGCCGCGTGGTCGACGCGATGCGCGCCTCCTACGCGCTGCCGGGCATCTTCTCTCCGGTCCTGATCGGCGATCGCTGGCTGGTCGACGGCGCATTGGTGAACCCGGTGCCGGTCTCGGCGGCCCGCGCGCTCGGCGCGGAAATCGTCATCGCCGCAAATCTTTCCAGCGACATCTTCACCTATTCGACGACGGTCTATTCGCACGGCGCGATGCCTGAACCGGTGATCCCCGCGGCCGAAGAGCCGCCGTCAAAGCGGCGCTTCCCGAGATTCTTCTCGCCCGAGAAGACGGTGAAGCGCGAGTTCTTCGGCGGCGGCAGCGCCCGGCCCGGCCTCTCTTCGGTGATGGTCGACGCCTTCAACATCATGCAGGACCGCATCACCCGCGCCCGCCTCGCCGGCGATCCGCCCGATATGCTGATCACACCGCGGATCGGCCAATTCGGCTGGTTCGATTTCCACCGCTCCGAGGACCTCATAGCCCTGGGCACCCGCGCTGCCGAGCGCGCGCTGGAGTCCATCCAGGAGGCAATCCACGAACTGGCACCCGCGCCCGAGGGCGCCGCGCCCAAAGCCGACCAGCAGGCCTGATCAGGCGGTCTTACTGATCAGGCGGTCTTGATGTAGTCGCGCAGAGCTTCCTGCTCGGACTCGTATTCCTGCACCCGGCGCTTGACGATGTCGCCGATCGAGATCAGGCCGACCACCTTGCCATTGTCGACCACGGGCAGATGGCGGAACTTTCCGGTGGTCATCATCTCCATGAGCTCGGCGACCGTGTCGGTCTCCTTGCAGGTGACGACCTTGCGGGTCATGACCTGAGCGACCGGCTCCTCGAGCGCGCCGGCGCCGCGCTCGCCGATCACCCGCACGATGTCGCGCTCCGACAGGATGCCTTCCAGCCGGCTCTGGTTCATCACCAGCACCGCGCCGATCTTCTTCTCGCCGAGCAGTTTGACCGCGGCCGCCAGCTTCGCGTCCGGCTCGACGCTCATGATCTGGTGGCCCTTGGTGTTGAGAATCGAACGTACCGTCATTGTCGCCTCCCTGAATCGGAACCGTCCGCTGTTCGCGGTCCGGACTTGTTCTTCGAGTCTTCAACTAACAGTTTCAGCGCCGGTTTCACGCTCAGGCGCTTTGCGAAGCATCGCCTCTAGCGGCCTGTCGCTTCGGAACATTCTTCTCGGGAATGATGGATGAATTCGGGCGGCGCCGCAAGCGCCGGTTCAAATACGGCCCGAAATGTCCTGCGATGACGCATCCGCAGCATCGCTTCGCACGCGCGGCACGGGATCAAACAGCGTGAACAGCAACAGGCCGGCAAGGAAGCCGCCGATATGCGCCTGCCAGGCAACGCTCGTGGTCTCGCTATCTACGCCGATCGCGCCGACGCCGAAGACGATGTTGACGCCGAACCACACCGCGAGGAAGCCGAGCACCCGCCCGTCGCGCAACGCGCGCGACAGCGGCAGCGCCGGAACTCTTGCGGCGGTATCGGCATCCGATCGGCTGAATGACAGGAAGCTGCCGCGAACGAAGGCGAAGCGGATCGCCGCCGCCATCGCGCCCGACACCGAGGCCGAGGCGCCGATCATCGGCGCCACCGCGTGCTCGTGGGTGACGAGATGGGCGAGCGCGCCGGCCGCCGCCGTCACCGCGAGGAACAGGAAGAACCTGATGGCGCCAAAGCGCCGCGCCAGCGCGCTGCCGAACGGCAACAGCCACAACACGTTGAAGCCGATATGGGTGAGATTGGCGTGGAGCAGCGAATAGGTGACGAAGGTCCAGACCTTGGCGCCGGCCCCGCCGGGGATCTCCAGATTCAGCAGCGAGGAATCGTAACGCTTGGGGATGAAACCGAAGACGTCGATGGTCCAGTTCTCGAGCTCCGGCGGCAGCAGCACCCGCAGATGGATCACCGCGAGCAAGAGGATATAGGCCGTCAGCGCGAACGGCAGCGTCAGGATCGGCTCGCGCGGAGCCTCCTCAACGACGGCCGGCACTGCCAGCGAAGCATCTTGCGACGGAGGATCTTGCGGCGGAGAATTTGGCGGGGAATCCAAGGCGGCTTCGCTTTCAGGCGCGATCGGAGCGACAGGCTTGACGACAGGCCTTGGAGATAGTCGCCTTTGCCCGCCCTGCGCAAGTGCACAAAAGGAAAAGGCAGGGCCCTGGGAAAGCCCTGCCTATCCGTGTCGGACTTCCGGTACCCAGAGAGACGGGAATATCCCCACCCCTCCCCGCGGCCGGTGACCAAACTGTTTGACGCCTGTGTACAGGCCTCGCCGAGAACCTGGAGAAAAGCGGCGAAGCTTGCGACCGCGATCACCATAGCAGCGGCGTGGCGCGCGGAAAGCGCATAGTTAACTTAACGTTAACGACGCAAAGGCAGCGCCAGGGACGCCGAAAACGCCGCTGCGGCATGGACGCTGCAAAGCCCCTCCTGCACAACAACACAGGGATCGCGGCTGCACTGAAGCGGGACAGGTTTGTCCCGCGAGGTTGCGCCCCGGGGTAAGCGTTCAGTCATGAAACATCCGTCAAGCCGCGAATTCTTCGCATATTGGAACGAAAAGCGCGGCACTGCGCGGGCGCCAGACCGGGCCGATATCGATCCGGCTGCCGTGCGCGGCCTGCTCGGAGACATCTTCGTGCTGTCCTGCGAGCCCCATCTCGGCTTCCCGTTCCGCGTCGCCGGCACGCGCGTTTGCGCGCTCGCAGGGCGCGACCTCAAGGACTCGAGTTTTGCGGCGCTGTTCAACGAGGCTAGCCGCCGCGAGGTCGAGGAGATCACGACCATCGTCGCCGACGAGAGCCTCGGCGCAATCGCCGGCGTCACCGCCGCGCGCGAGGACGGCAGCAAGGCGCATCTCGAGCTGCTGCTGCTGCCGTTCAATGCCCGCCCGCATACACCGGTGAGCGTGACAGGCGTGCTCGCGCCGTTCGACGACGAATGCGGCGCCCTTGGCCCGTTCGCCCTCACCTCCTGGCGCTATCTGCACCAGCCGGAAAAACTGCTGCCACGCGCGATCCGCAAGCTGCAAATCGCACGCGGGCTGATGGTGTATGAGGGGCTGCGCTAGCAGTGCACCCTGCTCACGGCATCGCCAGATGCCAGGCACCGTTGAGAAAGCCGTCGCCGGTGACGTCGCCGGGCTTTGTGTCCTTGGCGAAGGTGTAGAGCGGCTTGCCCTTGTAGGCCCACTGCTTCGAGCCGTCGTCGCGCGTGATGACGGTGTAGCCGTCGGCGGCGGCATCGCTGGCCTCGGCTTTCAGCACCGGCCAGTTGGTCGCACACGGACCATTGCAGGCCGACTTGCCGTCAGCATCCTTGTCGAAAGTATAGAGCGACATGCCCTTGGCATCGGTGAGCACGTTGCCTTTGTCGGTCTTGCCGGTCTTGGCCGGCGGTGCCGCGAAAGCAGTGGGAGCCAGCGCCAGCGATATTGCGAGCGTGAGCGCGAGGCGGATCGAGGTTGTGGTCATGGTCTCTCCTGTCATGCAATGGGCTTGCATCGATAGGACGCCGCGCGAGCCGTCGTATTCCTGAGATGGCGGCAAAGATATTTTTCGCTGCACGCATCGTCGCATCGGAATAAACTGGAAATGATTGAGACGGAACGACGGATCGACATGAGCAAGCCGCATTGGCGTCCCGGGCGCGCCTCCGATCTGCCGGCGATCAGCACGATCGCAGTGCGGATCCATCCTGATCTGCCTGAACGCCCCGAGGTGCTCGCGGAAAAAATGCGGCTCTATCCCGACGGCTGCCGCGTGCTCGTCGCGGACGACGGGATCGTCGGCTACGGTCTCGCGCATCCCTGGATGCAGCACCGGATTCCCCCGCTCGACGGCTTGCTCGAGCAATTGCCCGACGATGCGGATTGCCTCTATTTGCACGACGTCGCGGTGCTGCCTGATTTTCGCGGCGGTGTCGTGCGCGATTATGTGCTGGCAATCGAACAGCTCGCGCGCGCGTCAGCGATTGCGACGCTCGCATTGGTGTCGGTCTACGCCACGCGGCCGCTGTGGGAGCGTCTCGGCTTTCGGTCCGTCACGACTGATGCGAAGCTGCGGGCAAAGCTCGCGACCTACAGCGACAGCGCAACATACATGCTGCGCGACCTCGCTGCTCAGACTTGATTTCCGAGATAATGCCGCCGGTGAAATCCGGCAGCATCATTGCCGTCCGCGCCGTGCAGCTGCAGTCAGGCGCGATACTTCTTTTTCGTCTTCGGCTTTTTCCCGGGAGCGCCCTTCTCAGACCACGACGTGACCGAGGGCTCAGCATAGCCCGGCTTGTTCTTGTGCTTCTTCTTTTTTGCGAAGGAAGGAGCATCGTCGAATTTCGGCGTACGCTCGCCGTATGGCTTTTCGTGCGATTTGCCGTGTGTCTTGCCGTGTGGCTTGCCTTGCGGTTTGAACCCGCCCGGCTCGCGCGGGCGATCGTCGCGGCGTTCACGATGGTCGCTGTCGCTGCTCTCGCGCCGCGGCGCGTGGGACCGCTCTTCCGAAGATGCCTGCCGTTGCGGCGCATCCGCCATGGACTCGATGCGAATGTTGTCTTCCTTGTCCGGACGCTTGATCTTGGCGGCGAAAGATTCCACGACCCGCTCGGAAATCTCGAACTCGGTCGTGGTGTCCATGATCTTGATCGCGCCGATATCGTTCTTGTCGATGCCGCCACGGCGGCAGATCATCGGCAACAGCCAGCGCGCTTCCGCATTCTTTTTTCGTCCGATGTTGGCCCGGAACCAGACGCTGCCATCGGCCATGCCATGTTTCGACGATTTCCCCGATTTGGCCCGAGCCCTTTCGGGGCGGTCATCGCCACGCGAAGCGCGGACATCGTCGCGCGGAGCGCGCGTATCGTTGCGACCGCGATCCTCGCGCGGCCGGCCAGCTCGCTCGCCGGGATCCATGATGTCTTCGGGCGACGGCAGCCGCGCGCGATAGAGCCGTGCGAGAGACGCGGCGATCTCCTCAGCCGACCGCTCGGCCAATAGCGCCTGCGCCAGCGCCAGATCGTCGGCGGTCGTCTCCTCCGTGAACAGCACGTCTTTCATGCGCTCGTGATCGAGCTTGCGGATCTCATCCGGCTGCGGCGCGGTCCCCCAGACCGCGTCGATGCCCGAGACGTTCAGCAGCATTTCCGCACGCCGCCGCCGCACGGGCGGCACCAGCATGACGCTCGTCCCCTTGCGGCCCGCGCGGCCGGTGCGGCCGGAGCGATGCTGCATGACCTCGGCGTCGTTGGGCAGGTCGGCATGAATGACGAGATCGAGGCTCGGCAGATCGATGCCGCGGGCGGCGACATCGGTCGCCACGCAGACCCGCGAGCGTCCGTCGCGCAGCGACTGCAGCGCCGTGGTCCGCTCGTTCTGCGTCAATTCGCCTGACAAGGCGACCACGGAGAAGCCGCGCTCCAGCAGCGCCGCCTGCAAATGCCGGACGCCATCGCGCGTGCTGCAGAATACCAGCGCGCTCGGCGCCTCGTAAAAGCGCAACACGTTGACGACGGCGTGCTCGGCATCGCCGGGCGCGATCCGGAGCGCGCGGTACTCGATATCGGCATGACCGCCTTCGTCGCCGGCGACCTCGATCCGGAACGCCCGCTGCTGATACTGCTTGGCCAGCGCGACGATGCCGCGCGGGAACGTCGCCGAGAACATCAGGGTGCGGCGGGTGTCCGGCGTGGTCTTGAGGATGAACTCCATGTCCTCGCGAAAGCCGAGATTGAGCATCTCGTCGGCCTCGTCGAGCACGACCACTTTCAATTCCGAGATGTCGAGACGGCCGCGGCGCAAATGATCGCACAACCGGCCGGGCGTGCCGACGACGATATGAGCGCCGGCCGCAAGCTCCCGCTGCTCGCGCCTGGGGTCCATGCCGCCGACGCAGGAGACGACGCGCCCGCTCGCATGCTCGTACAGCCACGCCAGCTCGCGATGGACCTGCAACGCGAGCTCGCGGGTCGGCGCCACGATCAGGGCGAGCGGTGCACCCGCCCGCTCGAACCGCTCGGCGTCACCCAGCAGGTCCTTGGCCATGGCCAGCCCATAGGCCAGCGTCTTGCCGGAGCCGGTCTGGGCCGAAACCAAGAGGTCGCGGTCAGCGGCCTCGTCCGTGAGCACTGCGAGCTGAACGGGGGTCGGACGGTCGTAGTTGCGCTCGGCCAAAGCTCGGGCGAGCGGCGCACTCATGGTCGGAAAAGACACGGGATAAACCTTGGTTGGTCCAGGCGCGGAACGTCGAGCCGCGCGACCTGAAGCTGCGTAGGCGGCAAATGGTCCAGCCGCACGCGTGGTGATTTGATTTGGACGCTCTTTACGCCAAGTGCGGGCAAATCACCATGCCTATGACGCATGGCTTTGGCGATGCCGAGAATAAGCTTACTGGCCAGCTCGACCCACTACATCCAGCGTTTTCGAGCCGTTTTGCTGCATATAGCGGGATTTTGGGGCGAGGCTGCAGATTTTCACGGCCACCTCGCTTAAATTATGCACGGTTGGAGCTGCCGGAGACGCACAACAGGGCTAAGCTCAGGCCGATTGGACTAGGGAGCACGACGATGCGATTGGCAGTCATTTCCGATATCCACGGCAACCTTGCCGCGCTGGAGGCGGTGCTGGCCGACATCAAGGCGCGTGGCGTCGATCGTACGGTCAACCTGGGCGATTGCGTCACCAGTCCGTTGTGGCCGAAAGAGACTTTCGAAGCTCTCGAGGCGCTGTCGTTGCCGACCGTACGCGGAAACCATGATCGCTGGATTGAGGAGTTTCCGGACGACAAGCTCTCGTCCGCAGGCCTGTTTGCGCGCAACGCATTGACTGCGGAGCAACGTCTCGCACTCCACAGCCTGCCTTCCCAAATACGGCTGGACGATGGTATCCTGGCCTGCCACGGCACGCCCGACAACGATACGACATGCCTGCTGGAAGAAACGCTCGACGACGGCCGCTTCGTACCGGCACGCCGCGACGTGCTGGCAATGCGCCTCGCGAGTGAGCCGACGGCGCGTGTGGTGCTGTGTGGTCATAGCCACCGCCAGGCCGTCGTTCACGGACCTCATGACTGTCTGGTTCTCAATCCAGGGAGCGTTGGTTGCCCGGTCTTCGCAGACATTCCCGTTGCCGCAAACCTGGAATACCGCTCGCCGCACGCGCGATATGCAATCCTCACGAAGCGACAAAGGGGCTGGCAGGCCGAACTCTTGGCCCTCGAATACGATTGGGACGCCGCATCGTCCCGTGCCCTCGCCAACGACCACCCGAAATGGGCGCGGGCCATATCGTCGGGATATGTCAAATAGCTGCTGGCATCGCTCGACCCAAATCGTGCCGCACGGAAGAACGGGAGAACACATGGCCGACGGCATTTCGCTTGCCGACAAACTCGCGACTTTTGGGGATTTCTGGTCGCCACGCACGATCACGACCTTCAACGATTGCGACGTGATGGTGGTGAAGGTGAAGGGAGAATTCACCTGGCACAAGCACGATGACACCGACGATTTCTTTCTCGTCCTGAAAGGCAGTCTGGACATCGAATTGCGGGATCGCACGGTGACGCTCGGTCCGGGCGAACTCTATGTCGTGCCCAAAGGTGTTGAGCATCGACCGGTCGCGCGCGAGGAGGTTCATCTCCTGCTCATCGAGCCGACCGGCACGCCGAATACGGGCGACAAAGCCACCGCCGCGGCCCGCAAGCTCGCATAGAGGGCAACTCGCCCAGCGCAGCTCTATGCCTGCAGCCCTAATCCCTGGAGGTCACCAGGCTGCTGAAGCCGCCGACCAGTCTAGCTCTTGCCCGCACAAGAGTGTCCCTGGCCGCGCGGCTCAGTGCGCGGATGGCGCGCCAGGCGTCGGTTGCCTGCAGCCACGCCTTCACCTCGGAGTACTTGCCGTACGTCCAGGCAAATGCCGGAATCCGCATCAGCTTGTCACGCGTGAGATGGAACAGGCGCTCGACCAGGACGAGCTTGAGCAGCTCGCCGACGATGAACGTCACGGCCCCGCTCACGATCTGGCCGGTTGCCGCGAGATAGGCCGCCACGGGCTTGACCGGCTCCAGGATAATGACGGGCACGGAAAACAGGGCAAGCGAGCAATAAGGCGACAGCGATCTGATCCAGCCGCGCAATCGCTTCAATTGGAGATGCCGCTCGATCCAGCGCGAGATTGGCCTCGCCACGGCCATGAAGACCGCATCCACCAGGAAGTAGATGGCGGCCAGGATGTAAGTGACGGGTTTCAGGATCCGCTTCACGATGATCTCTCCCGTGAACTGAAAGCCGAAACCCGGGCCTAAGTTTCACCCCGGCGTGAATAACTCGCGGATTTTCTGTGGAACTTTTCGTGCACAGCCCCGCAGCTGCGCGGTTCAGATCTCCGCATAGACCTCCAAGAGATTGCCGTCAGGGTCGCGGAAGAACAGCGTCCGGTGCCCGAACGACTGGTTCGTCGGCGGTGACAGCAGCGCCACGCTGTGGCGTGCGAGTTCGTCGGCACATGCATCGACTTCGGCCGCGGACACCTTGAAGGCCAGTTGCAGCGAGGCGCTCCTGTGCGGCACAGGCGCGTCAGTCGCAGTCCGGCCCGGCTTTGCGAGAGCCAACGTGTTAGGGCCCAGGCCGTACTCGATCCAGTTCGCCGACAACTCCCGCAGCACCGGAAATGCGAGAACCTCCTCGTAGAAGCGGCGCATCGCCACCATATCGCGCACGAAGATGACGGTGTACTCGATCGCGCGGATAGCGCGGAAGGGTGAGCGGGTGCGCTGGCCTGGTTCGGTCGTTTGTTCGTTTGTCATCTCGTCCTTCATTCCAAACGCCGGCCCCGTAGCCCGTATGGAGCGTAGCGGAATGCGGGGAGCCGCAGGCGAGAATCCCGGATTGCGCTGCGCTCCATCCGGGCTACGGATCATCTAGCGCAGCAGCCCGCCACCATAGCGCAGCTCGTAAAGCAGCGCGCCATCCTCCTGCGCAATCGTCTCGATGCCGTGGAAACGATCGAGCGAGCCTTCGACCTCGTTACGGTAAACCATGCCGTCCTGCTCAAACAGATGCGGCCCCCGGTACGGCTCCTCCACGGATCCGGCCAGTAGTGCCTGGCGCAGGAATTTGTAGATCGCAAGGAAGGTGTCTCGCCCCGTGATCTCCGCGCGGACGCCCCCGCTGTAGCTCATCGACCAGATGACGCGCCCATCCCGGGACACGGTCTCCTGCCCGACGAAGAACCCCATCCCGAAATAGATATCGCGATAGGCATAAGGCGACGCGCGATGCTCGAGCTGCTTGGAGCCTCTGAGCAGCGGAGCGGCCACGGTGGCGTCGTCGTCCAGCCCCGCATAGGTGCGGCGCTTGGATTCGACCAGAAACGCCGCGAGCTCGTGCGGGATCGATGCCATCGCTACTCCACCAGCTCCGGCCACGGCACGATGGTTGACTTCACCGTCTTCATCGCCATCGCATCCCTGACCGCCTGCGCGACGCCTTCTTCCGTGAACGGATAGATCGTCTGCATCTTCAGCCAGGGATATTTGTCACGGGTGCGATAGAGCATGTCGACGCCGAGCGGCAGATCGTTGGCGGTAAAACCCCAGGAGCCCAGCACATTGAGGTCCTTGGTGCAGATGCGGTGCCAGGAGGTCTCGATCGAGCCGGCGTCGGTGAACTGGCCCATCTCGACATAGGTGCCGCCGTCGCGCAGCATCTCGATGCCTTCGGGGCCGGCGGAGGGATGGCCCGAGCAATCCATCACCAGATCGGCGCCGAAGCCGCCGACGATGTCGCGTACGCGCGCGATGCGTGCCTCGGGCGATTTCAGTTCGTCGATGTTCACCGTCGCCTCGGCGCCGAACTCACGCGCGAGCTTGAGCCGCGGCTCCTCCGGCGCACCGACGCAGATGACGCGCCCTGCTCCCATCTCCTGCGCGGCGGCAACCGCGAGAATGCCGATCGGGCCCGAGCCCTGGATCACCACCGTGTCGCCCCAGGTGAAACCACCGGCGCGGCTGGCGCGATTGAAGGCGCGGATGCAGGAGGTCAGCGGCTCCGACAGCGCCCCCAGCCGCAGCGACATGTCGTCAGGCAATTTGTAGATCTTGGTGCCCGGCAGCATATCGAGATCGACATAGACATATTCGGCCCAGCCGCCCCACATGTGAGGCGCCTTGTCGAAGCCGAGATAGCGGCCGTAATAGACCGGCGTCAGGCACTTGTTGGCGACTTGCGGAAAATGGATGCAGTAATAGCAACGGCCGCAGGGCATCAGCGGCGGGATCATCACCTTTGATCCGACCTTCAGCGGCTTGCTCATGAAGTCCTCGGTGAATTCGTCGCCGCATTCGACGATGATTCCGCCGAGCTCATGGCCGAGCGTGAACGGCCACGGCAGCGGCTTCGGCCAGTGCCCCTTCAAAATGTGCAGGTCCGTGCCGCAGACGCCGCACGCACCGACCTTGATCAGCGCCGCCTTCCGGCCGACCTTCGGCCACGGCACGGAGCGGATGACGGGTTCGCTGCCGGGCCCTGCGTGGGTGCAGACGCGGATCTGGTCCATGGAGGTTTCCTCGATGCCCGCTTTTACTATGGCTGATTGGTGCGAGCTGACGAGCAGCGTATGTGAGATGCACGGTCGTGCCAAGCCGCGGCCTCGTAGCCCGCATGAGCGAAGCGACATGCGGGGCCGGCGTTCCCGGATATCGCTTCGCTCATCCGGGCTACGGGACCGCTGTCCTCACACACCCAAGTGTCTTGAGCGCTCGACGGCGAACGTGTAGGCACGGCGCGAAAAGTCCCACCCCAGGTGCCCGCTTGAACCCCCTCCCTCAGAATCCTGTCGTCGCGTCCGGCTCGTTCGCGGCGATGAAATCCGTGCCGTACCGCCTCCAGTTCATCGCTTACGTGCTAGCGATGATGGCGGACAATATCGAGCATGTGATCAGCTATTGGGTGGTGTTCCAGAAATTCCATTCGCCGGCGCTGGCGGGTTTTGCCGTGCTGTCGCACTGGCTGCCGTTCCTGCTGTTCTCGGTCGCGGTTGGCGGGCTCGCCGACCGGGTCGATCCGCGCCGCATCATTCAATGCGGCATGCTGGTGTTCATCGTTGCTTCGGCCGGATGGGGTTTCTTCTTCATCACCGACACCATCGAGATGTGGCACGCCATGCTGCTGTTGGTGATCCATGGCTGCGCCGGCGTGTTGTGGCAGACGCCGAACCAGCTGCTGCTCTATGATCTCGTCGGCCCCGCCGATCTTCCGAGCGCGGTGCGGCTGAATGCGATGGCGCGCTATCTCGGCATTTTGGTCGGACCTGCCGTCGGCGGCATCATCATGCTGACGCTCGGCACCTCGCATGGCATCATCTTCAACACGCTGTTCTATCTGCCGATGCTGCTGTGGCTGTTCTGGGCGCCGGTGCGGGACAAGAGTGTCGCTGTGCGGCGCTTCGCCGTGCGCGGCCTTGCCGACATCATGCTGACGATCCGTGCCATCGGCACGCAGCCGGTGCTGACGGCGATGACATGGCTTGCCGGCCTCACCTCGTTCATGATCGGCAACGCCTATCACGCACAGATGCCCGGCTTTGCCGGCGATCTCGGCCACGGCGATCCCGGCATCTCCTATAGCGTGCTGCTCGCGGCCGATGCTGCCGGCGCGCTGCTCGCCGGCATCGCGCTGGAATCATGGGGACGGCTCAAGGGCACGCCGCGCACCGCGATCTTGCTCGCCATGCTGTGGAGCGTGGCGCTGCTCGGCTTCGCCTCGGTGCGGATCTATCCGGTCGCGATCGTGCTGCTGTTCTTTGCAGGCTTCTTCGAGCTGTCGTTCAACACAATGGCGCAGGCGCTGGTGCAGTTGAACGCGCCGTCCGATATTCGCGGCCGCGTCGTCGGCCTCTACAACATGGCCGGGCTCGGGATGCGAGCCTTCAGCGGCATCACGGTCGGCCTGTTCGGTGCGGCGATCGGCATTCACTGGTCGCTCGGGCTCTCGGCCGCGGTGCTGCTGGCGCTGCTATGTCTCCTCTATCGGCGTGCGACGAGGAAGTCGTAAGCTCAGAGCTTGCGGTTGACTCCGGCGTCTCCCCACCGCACGCTCGATATAGGGTTTGGGGAGATGAAGCGTTGCGCAATCGCTGGGGCATACTTGCGATCCTGTTCGTCGTTCGCCTCACCATCGCGTTCCAATTCCAGAGCGTGGCCGCGGTCGCGCCGCTGCTGCAGCAGAGCTTCGGCGTCGGACTCGCCGATATCGGCATCCTGATCGGACTCTATTTCACACCGGGCATCGTGCTGGCGCTGCCGGGCGGCGCGATCGGCCGGACGCTTGGCGACAAGCCCACCACGATCGTGGCGCTGCTGCTGATGACAGCGGGCAGTCTCGTCATGGCCACCACCGACGTCTGGGGCTGGCAGATGGCGGGCCGGCTCGCCTCCGGTGCCGGCGGCGTGCTGCTGACCGTGCAGCTCACCAAGATGGGCACCGACTGGTTTGCGGGTAAGGAGATCGCCACCGCGATGGCGATCTTCGTCAACTCCTGGCCGGCCGGCGTTGCGATCTCGCTGCTGGTGCTGCCGGCGATCGGCACGGCGTATGGCGCCGGCGCCGTGTTCCTCGTGGCCGGCGCGCTGACCGCGATCGGCATCGTGCTGATCATTTTCTACCAATCGCCGCCGGGAGCAACCGCCAGCGCGGCCGGCTCCAGGCTGCTTGATCCGCTCGCGCTTCTGGCGGTGATCGTCGCGGGTGCGATCTGGGGCCTTTATAATATCGGCTTCGCCATGATTTTCTCGTTCGGCCCCTCATTGCTCGTCGAGCGCGGCTGGAGCATTGCGGCGGCAGGCTCGGCGATCAGCCTCGTGATGTGGCTGTCGGTGATCTCGGTGCCATCAGGCGGATATCTCGCCGATCGCACCAAGCGCCCCTTTGTCGTGGCGATCGCGGCGAGCCTCGTGGTGGCCGCCCTGCTGGCCTGGCTGACCCGGTCCGACGCTGTGATCGCGATCCTCGTCCTGGGCGGCTTGATCGGCGGCCTTCCCGCCGGCCCGATCATGAGCCTGGCCGCCCGCGTACTCGCGCCGGAGACACGAGCGGTCGGGATGGGCGTGTTCTACACTCTCTTCTATGCCGCGATGATGCTGGGGCCGGCGGTGGCGGGTCGGCTCGCCAAATCGGCCGGCACTGCCGCCGTCGCGCTCGACCTCGGCGCGCTGACGGTGCTGGCCTGCCCGCCCCTGATGTGGCTTTTCGAACGCATCGTGTCTGTTCGTCATCGCCGCGCCCGATCCTAACGTAGCATTAACCCTGTGCACCTTAGGGTGGTCCCGGACTCCGCCAGGCGGGGGGTCGGGTTGTGAAAATGGCGTTGGCGCACAAAAAATTTCTTCCGGCCGCCGAGGAACGTCGGCGTTTCCAGCGGGTGAAGGTTCACCTGCTCGGCCGCTACATGTTGCCGGACCGCCGTGAATTCCCCTGCCAGGTGATCAACATGTCGCCGGGCGGGCTGGCGCTGCTGGCCCCCGGCATCGGCAATGTCGGCGACCGCGTGGTCGCCTATCTCGACCATATCGGCCGCGTCGAGGGCAAGATCACCCGCATCATCGACAATGGCTTCGCCATGACGGTCGGTGCGACGCCGCGAAAGCGCGACAAGCTTGCGGCACAGCTGACCTGGCTCGCCAACCGCGACATCCTCAATTTGCCGGAAGACCGCCGCCACGATCGTATCGTGCCGCGCAACCCGATCGCGGTGCTGACACTCGAGGACGGCACCAAGATGACCTGCCGCATCATCGACCTCTCGCTGTCGGGCGCAGCCATCGCCGCGGAAAACCGTCCCCCGCTGAAATCGACGGTTCTGCTCGGCCGGGTGCAGGGTCGCGTGGTCCGAAACCTCGAAGACGGCTTCGCGCTCGAGTTCATGCATTCGCAGCCGATTGAAACTCTCGAAGAGAGCGTTACCGCGCGGTAAAGCGCGAAGGCACCAAAACCACTGCATTTCCAGTACTGAAGGCGGCCTCCGCGATGCGGACGCCGCCTTTTTCATGGTCGTGACGGGCCTCGCGCGGGTTAACGCGGAGGTCGCGGGTGCGTGCAAACAACGGTTCCGCCAGCGTTTCCGCGTTAATCGATAAAATTTGAATCAATTGCAGTCATATCGAATTTTATTCAAGTTTGACTCAAGTATAGATCGAATTCGCCGCGCGTTTTACTTGTATTCGTCTCGACTTGACTTGACTGACTTAGCGGCAACTCAAAAGCTCCCTGCGCAATGTGGTCCCAACAAGAAACGGGGGCCGCAATGTTTGATTTCAGGGGACAGGGGAAGAGAATGGCGCTGGCCGCCATGCTCTTCGGAATGAGCGCGGCAGCGCAGGCCGGCGAAGGCCGTCTGCTCTACGCAAGCCTCGGCGACACCACGCGTGCGCCGATCGGCTGGGTCGAGTTCTGTGCGGACAATGCCGCTCAGTGCCAGGGCGCACCGACGCAACCGCGCGACATCGTGATGTCGCAGGCTGCATGGCGCGACCTCGTCAAGGTCAATCGCTGGGTCAACGAGACCGTCAAGCCTTTGACCGACCAGGAGCACTGGGGCGTGATCGAAAAGTGGTCGCTGCCGTCGGACGGCTACGGCGACTGTGAAGACTACGTGCTGTTGAAGCGCAAGATGCTGATCGATGCCGGATGGCCGCGCGAGGCCCTGCTTATCACCGTCGTGCGCGACAAGAAGGGCGAAGGACACGCGGTGCTGACGGTGAAGACCGACAGGGGCGAGTTCGTTCTCGACAATCAGAACGAGAACGTCGTTGCCTGGACGGAGACCGGCTACCGCTTCGTCAAGCGCCAGTCGCAGAGCGATCCGAATGTCTGGGTCTCGCTCGGCGACACCAAGCCGGCGGTCTCCACCGCCAGCGCAAGGGACCAGTAGCAGATCAGTAGAGACAAACGAAAGAGATACGCGACCCGGTCACATCCCCCCCCCTCCCCCTCCCAGCCCGGGTCGCGCGCGCCCCCCCCACCCCCCAATGGGGGGGGGGCCCGTTTTTTGGGCGGTGCGAGGGTATTGCAGCG
>NZ_JBVVPN010000045.1:0-56948 GCF_055811035.1 Bradyrhizobium sp. MI1.10 | reverse complement strand
CTCGACAACCCGTTCGGCACGAGGTTGTCACCCATGTCTTAGGTACGACCTGTTACCTATGTCTCCGGTCTGGACACTGGGGCGCTGGTGCCGCAAGAGGGATTCGAACCCCCGACCCCGTCATTACGAATGACGTGCTCTACCAACTGAGCTATTGCGGCGAACCCTGCCGGGGCCCGCGCGAGGCCGGTCCCGATACGCGCGCTCCTGATATCGGGCGGGGCCCGAATTGGCAAGGTGGAGCCGGCTCCCAAATGCCACTCAGCCGCCCCAGCGAGACCAGAATCCGCGCCAGCCGCCGGCCTGGGCCTTTGCTTGGTCCCTGGGCGTGCCGATTTGTTCCGTAAATTCATCGCTCGGGCCCTCGTCGTCGATCCCGGGATCATCCGGGGCGCGGACGATCGGGATGACGGCGGGAATAGGTGCTTGCGTGGGCTTGCCAAGGTCGGCGCGGGTCCGGAACACCGGCGTCGCGGCTACCGGCGATGATTCGGCGATCTCAGGGGCCGGTTTGACCGGCTCGGCTGGCGTGACGGCCGGCTCTCCCTTTGCCGCTTCGTTGGCAGTTTCCTCGGTGGTTTCCTTGGCGTCCTCCTTGGCTTCAAGAGGCGGCGAATTGTCCTGCGCAGCAGGCACCGGATCCGGCGCCATGACAGCCGGTTCCGCCGGGCTTTCGCTCGGGGCCGCCGTCACCCGCTTCGGCGGCGGAGCCGCCAGCATGGCTTCCTCGAAGGCTGAGGATTCGATCATCGCGCCCCTGTCGGAAGGAAGACTGGCGACCGGCGTTTGCCACTGGAACGCGTCGAGGCGACCGGTGACCGGGGAAACCGGACGCCAGCGATCGCTGACATAACCGTCCGCGGTCCAGGCTGGATCATGGCGGGCGCGCACCGCGCGCAAAGTCCAGGCGCGGGCCCGGCCGCCGTCACCATGCTCGGTGCGCTCGATCTCCGCCATCAGCAGCGCCACGCGCTGGGTCGGATCGTTGACGTAAGGCGCCAGCACCGCGCGCGCACGGGCGAACTCGGACGCGGCGATCGCGGCGCGCGCGATCGCCAGCTGGCCCTCGACATAACCAGCCTTGTCGGCAGGAATTTTGGCGGCGAGCGTCTCGACCCGCTGCAAGCGCTGCCGCGCGGAATCGCCGAGCTTCACATGCGCATAGGCATCCGCAAGATCAGGATGCGGATTGGCGAGCCAGGCAGTTTCCACCAGCTTCATGGCGCGGCGCACCTGATGCGCCTCGCTCTCGAATTTTGCAGCGAGCACCGCGGCCGGAACCAGGGTCGGCGCGAGCTTGACCGCTTGCATAACGCTCTCGCGCGCGACGTCGCGGTCCATCGTTTCCAATTCCAGCGCGCGGGCGGCGAGCAGCACGCCGCGCTGGCGGCGATAGGCCTGCTTGTCGATCAGGCCCGCGGACAGATTCGAATCGAGGATCGCGAGCGCGCCGCTCCAGTCGCCGCGCGCGCAGCGGAAGCCGAGCACCGCCTGCGAGGCCCAGGTCGAGGACGGCGACAGCTTGATCGCTTCCTCGGCAATCATCACGGCGCCGACCGCATCGTCGGCGCGCTGCGCCTCGATGAACAGGCCGCGCAGACCGAGCAGGCGCGTGTCCTCGCGCTCGGCCATGGCACGGAAGACGCGCTGGGCCTCGTCGCGATTGCCCTCGAGCTGCGCGGATTGCGCATGCAGGAGAAGCGCGAGCGGATCGTTTGCGGCCAGCCGCCGCGCGGTATCGGCGTGGCGACGAGCAAGCGCGGTGTCGCCATGGCCGATCGCAAGCAGGCCGTGGGTGATGGCGTGGCGGCCACGCGCATGACGCTTTTCGTGACGACGGCGGCGCAGACGCCCCGGAGCGCGCCAGGCCATCGTCAGCAGGCTCCAGACCAGCACGACTGCCGCGGCAAAGAGGCCAAGCAAGAACACAAATCTGGGAAGCGTCGTTGTGGCGCGGAAGGCGCCTGCGGTCAGGACGAGGTCGCCAGGCTGATCGGCGACCCAGGCCGCGCCGGCCGCCGCCAGCGCGATCAGGACGAGGAAGAGGACGATGCGAAGCATGACGATCCCTATACGCGCTGATTGTTGCGCGAACCTTTATTGACCAGGCTTGACGAGATCCGCCATGGCGCCGTCGGCGAATTTGCGTGAGGCGGCGAGCGCCGCGTCACGGGCATCGGCCTTGTCGAGCCAGGCTTGCGCCGGTGCACGATCGGCCTCGGGCAGCGTCTTCAACTCGCGCCGTGCCTCGACGAAATCGTTGCGCAACGCAGCCGCCGTCACCCGCGCGACGATGGCGCCGCGATCGTTGCCGACCCCGTCGGTACGCTCGATGCGGACGAGTTTTGACGCCCCTGCCTGAAGGCGCTCGACGATGCCGGTGCCGCTGGCCGGAGCTTCCGCCGGCGGCGACAATTTTGGCACGATGTTGAGGAGCTCGCGACTCAATGCGACCGGCGTCGGAATGCCTGACGATGCAAAGGTGTCGAGCGGCTTCAGCATATCTGGCTTTGCTGCCAGCGACCGCGCGGCGGCGAGCTGCGACTCGAAGGCATCGCCGTGGCGAACGGCGACGTCGAGCAGGGCCGCCGCCACCACATGGCGCAGCGGCTTGTCGTCCATCGTTTTCGCGTCGGCGATCTTCTCGCTTTGCTGTGCGAGTTCCGCACGTTCGGTCTTGCTGGCACGTTCGAGCTGAGCGAGGCGGTCGTTGAGAGCGGCAAGATCGGGCGCGGCAGCGCGCGGCGCCGATGTCGCGTCGTTCAGGGCGCTCGCAGTCTTGTCGGATTGTGCGCGCAGATTGGCGATCTCGCTGCGCAGGCTCGTTGCGGATTTCTCCAGCGCATCGATCCGCGCCACCATGGCCGGATCGGCGGCAGGCTTGCCCGCCTTGGCTTCGACCGCGGCAATGCGTCCGCTTAGCGCGTCGACGGCTGCGCCCGTCACTTGCGGGGCAGCCGGCGGTGCCTGCACCGCGGGCCAGCCCAGCATCCAGCCGACCGCGATCACAATTGCGGCTGCGACAGCGCCGGAGAACGGCGCGATAACCCAAGGCGAAATCGACGGCGATACCGATGCGGACGCAACGGAAGACTCCTCCGCGGCAGGTTCGGGCTGCGGCTCGGCATTAGCTTCTTCGGACTTGTCCTCTTCGGACTTGGCCAGCTCATGCGCGGCCTGTTGGGTCGCTGCCTCAGGCTCGCCCGCCACCTCCTGCGGCTGGGTCGAGACTTCGGTTGCCTCGAGGTCGATGGTGGGCGGAGTCCGCTTGGCACGGCCGGACTGGGGAGCCAATCCTGCGTCTTCAGGCTTGTCGTCGGCCATCGTGACGGTTCCTCACACTTACCTGCCCTGAACGAACGGATCCGATTGCGTCGGATTCGGCCCGACCTCTTACGCCAAACGAGTGCGCAAAGCACGCTCCAAGGTGTCAAATAAGGCATTTTCGTCCGGCGTCGCGGCCACCAGAACCCGCGAGGCACCGGCCTCGCGCAGCACGCCGGCGACGGCCTCGGACAGGCAGCATTGCGGGATCGCCAGAGCCGAGATTTCGACGCCTTCGCCCCGCGCGGCCTCCAGGAAAGCCCGCGCACTGCGCCGGGAGTAGTGCAGCACCGCCCTGATCCCATGGGCGGCAAAGCGCTCACAGACATCGCGCGGCAACAGCTTGATAGGCGCCATACGATAGATCGTCTGTGTGACGACGTTGAAGCCTTCGGCGCTCAGCTCGCCTCCGAGGTCGCGCGACAGATCCGCGCCCGCGAGATAGAGCAACGTGCCCTTTTTCTTCAGCCGCTTGTCGCGCGCGCTCTGCATCACCTTGTCGCGCAGAGCAGTACCGTCGCCGCCGGCGACGATCACCTCGGCAAAGCCGGCATCGCGCGCGGCGGCGGCCGTGTGCTCGCCGACGGCAAACAGCGGCAGCTCCAGCAGACCAAGGTCCTGCAATTGCGGCGCGACGGCACGGATCGCATTGGCCGACGTGACGATGACGGCGCTGTAGCTCGTTTCACTCTCGGCATGGAAGGCGACCGGCTCGAACTTGAGCACCGGCGCGAGCAGCACCACATGACCCCGTGCACGCAGATTTTCCGACGTCGCCTCATTGTCGGGATGCGGCCGTGTGACAAGAATGGACATCGCTTGTGTTCCCGAACCACGTGGCGGTGGCGCTTTCACGAGGAACGGCCGCGCGTGACGATTGCGTTGGCCGACCCCGGAATGCTACCGGACGTACCAGAACTCTGCTTTGCGGATGAGCGCAAGGGGGGTGAGAAGGGCGCAAATTGGATAACAATTCGCCAATGCTGGTACTGGGCATCGAAACCACCTGCGACGAGACCGCCGCGGCGGTGATCGAGCGTGCGCCTGACGGCACAGGCAAGATCCTGTCCAATATCGTGTGGTCGCAGGTCGAGGAGCATGCCCGTTTCGGCGGGGTGGTACCGGAGATCGCGGCCCGCGCCCATGTCGACCTGCTCGACGGCATCATCGACCGCGCCATGACTGAGGCCGGCATCGACTTCGCCCAGCTCGACGGTGTCGCCGCCGCGGCGGGGCCGGGGCTGATCGGTGGTGTCATCGTCGGGCTCACCACCGCGAAGGCGATCGCGATGGTGCACGCCACGCCGCTGGTCGCGGTGAACCATCTGGAGGCGCATGCGCTGACGCCGCGCCTGACCGACGCACTCGAATTTCCCTATTGCCTGTTTCTCGCCTCGGGCGGCCATACCCAGATCGTCGCCGTCACCGGCGTCGGCCAGTATGTGCGGCTCGGCACCACCGTCGACGATGCGATCGGCGAGGCCTTCGACAAGGTCGCGAAGATGCTGGGACTGCCCTATCCGGGCGGACCGCAGGTCGAGCGCGCGGCGAAGAGCGGCGATCCCGCGCGATTTGCGTTTCCGCGGCCGTTGCAGGGACGCCCCGACGCCAACTTCTCGCTATCGGGATTGAAGACGGCGGTGCGCAACGAAGCAAGCCGGTTGGCCGAGATCACACCGCAAGACGTCAACGATCTCTGCGCGAGCTTCCAGGCTGCCGTGCTCGATTCCACCGCCGACCGGTTGAGCGTAGGTCTCAAACTTTTCCGCGAGCAGTTCGGCGCACCGCGCGCGCTTGTGGCGGCCGGCGGCGTCGCCGCCAATCAGGCGATCCGCGACGCGCTGCATGACGTTGCGAGGAAAGCCGGAACACAATTGATCATGCCGCCGCCGGCGCTCTGCACCGACAATGGTGCAATGATCGCTTGGGCCGGCGCCGAACGTCTCGCACTCGACATGACCGACACGATGGAAGCACAGCCTCGCGCGCGCTGGCTGCTCGATGCGAACGCGACGGCACCGACCGGATACGGCAAGACGCGCGCGGGATTCTAGCAATGACAGCGTTCCAATCGGTTGCGGTGATCGGCGCGGGCGCCTGGGGCACGGCGCTGGCGATGGTGGCGGCTCGGGCCGGACGGAACGTGACGCTGTGGGCGCGCAATCCCGAGCACGCGACGCGAATCGCATTGAGCCGCGACAATCCGCGGCTGCCGGGCGTGCGGCTTGCTCCGGATATCGTCGTGACGAGCGATCTGGCCCTCGCCGCGCAGGCGGACATGCTGCTGATCGCGGTGCCCGCGCAGCATCTGCGCGGTGCTGTCAACATGCTCGCCTTGCACCTGGAAAAGCCGGTGCCGATCATTGCCTGCGCCAAGGGCATCGAGCACGGCACCCATAAATTCATGACCGACGTGATCGCCGAGGCCGCGTCCCACGCGCAGCCGGCGATCCTGTCGGGCCCGAGCTTTGCCGACGATGTCGCGCGTGGTCTGCCGACCGCGGTCACGCTGGCGGCGAGGGACGAAGCGCTGGCCAACAGCCTGGTGCAGGCGCTGGGCTCGACGACCTTCCGGCCCTATCACTCCACCGATGTCCGCGGCGTCGAGATCGGCGGCGCCGCCAAGAACGTGCTGGCGATCGCGGTCGGCATCGCGGTCGGGCGCAAGCTCGGCGCTTCCGCCCAGGCCGCCCTCACCACCCGCGCCTTTGCCGAGCTGACACGCCTCGGCCGCGCGCTCGGCGCACGCAGCGAAACACTCACGGGCTTGTCTGGCCTCGGCGATCTGATCCTGACCTGCTCGAGCCCACAATCGCGCAATTTCGCGCTCGGCCTGGCGCTTGGCCGCGGCGATCAGCCGCCCGCCGGCAAGCTTGCCGAAGGCGAATTCACTGCGCCGGTCCTGATCGAGCTCGCGGCTTCGCAAAACATCGAAATGCCAGTATCGGAAGCCGTCGCATCGATCCTGACCGGCAGAAGCACGATCGACGCCGCGATCTCGGGGCTCATGACGCGACCTTTCAAGGCAGAGGAATGAACATGGCGTACTGGCTGGTGAAATCCGAACCATCGGTGTGGTCCTGGGACCAGCAGGTGGCGAAGGGCTCCAAGGGCGAGGCCTGGACCGGCGTGCGCAATTACACCGCGCGCCAGAACCTCGTCGCCATGAAGAAGGGCGACAAGGCGTTCTTCTATCATTCCAACGAGGGCAAGGAGATCGTCGGCATCGCGGAGATCGTCAAGGAAGCCTACCCCGATCCGACCGACAAGACCGAGAAATTCGTCTGCGTCGACATCAAGGCCGACAAGCCGTTGAAGATTCCGGTGACGATGGCGGCGATCAAGGCCGAGAAGAAGCTCGCCGACATGGCGCTGGTGAAATATTCGCGCCTCTCGGTGCAGCCGGTGACGGCCGAGGAATGGAAGCTCGTCTGCAAGATGGGTGGGATGTAGGCTTAGGCACTGTAGCCCGGATGAGCGAAGCGATATCCGGGACTACTGCTGCGATCCCGCATGTCGCTACGCTCATGCGGGCTACGATATCGGAGTTCGCGTCTCCGGCAGCGCAAACACCTCGCATGGCGCGGCAATGCCGCGCAGCGAATGTGATCCGAGCGCGATCAGAGGCATGTCCGTCTCGGCGGCGAGCGCGCCCGACACCAGCACGGTTCTGCCGAGCGGCTTGCACAATCCTTCGAGCCGGCTGGCGAGATTGACGGCGGGGCCGATCGCCGTGAAATCGAGCCGGTTGGCGGCGCCGATATTACCCCACAGCATTTCGCCGAGATGCAGCGCCGCCCCGAACGCGAGTGGCGGCAGACCTTGGGCACGGCGCTCCGCGTTGAGATACGCCATCCCGGCTTCGGCTGCGCTCGCGGCACGCAGAGCTGCATCGCACGCTTGGCGCGGTGACGCCCCGACCACCGGAAAGATCGCGAGCACGCCGTCGCCGATGAATTTCAGCACCTCGCCGCCGAAGGCGTGAACCGCGCCGGCGATCCGATCGAACCAGGCATCGAGCGCCGCGATGACCTCGGCAGGCGGATTGGTTTCCGACAGGAGTGTGAAATTGCGCAGATCGGCATAGAGCAGCGCGGCCTGTATAGTCTCGCCGAGATCGCGCCGCAGGGGTGCCGCCAGCACCCGCTCCGCGCTGCGCTTGCCGAGATAAGCATCCAGCGTCGCGCGCAACGTTGCACGCGCGGCAAGCACCGCAAGGGGCGTCGCGGCAAAGCGCGCGGCCTGGCGCAATTGCTCGGTCTCGTTTGCGCTGAACGGACGCGGCCCGATCCAGCCGAGCAACGGCCCGTCAGGCCGTCCGACCAAATCTTCGTGCACCTCACCGTCCGAGATATCGCGCAGCCAGCGGCGGCCGGCGTCGTTGGGCGGGTCGGGCGCGAGGCCGCCTGGTGCGAAGCCGAGCGCTTCGATCACCCGGCCGTTCTCCGCGCGCCACAACCAGGTCCGCTTCGCGATCAGCGGATGCGGCACCTCGAGCGTCAGGCTGCCTGCCGCAAGCGGCACGCCGTCGGCGACCAGATGTGCGCCGAGGTCCGCGAGCAGGCGGTCGGCCCCGGCGCTATCGGCGGCGGCATCGACAAGCCAAGAGAGCGTCGGAGAGAGGTGCATGGCCCGATCATGACGATGCCAGGCCGTCTTTGTCACGGGCAATCCTTGACGGGCCGCTCGCGCGCCGCCATGTCCCAGTGTCAGCCCAGGGATGATCGCCGATGACCGAACCGTTCATAGTGCGACGCGAGACCCAGATTGCCGCCCCACGTGCCACCGTTTTCGCTTACCTGACCGACCCCGAGAAGATTTTGAGCTGGATGGGGTCCGACGCGACCACGGAGCCGCATCCCGGCGGGCTATATCTGCTCAAAGGCATCGGCCCTCGCGGCGGCGTCGCCCGCGGCGCGTTCCGCGAAGTCGTGCCGGTGCATCGGCTCGCCTACACGTTTGGATGGGAGGGCGGCCAGGAAGTGCCGCCCGGTTCGAGCCTGATCGAGATCGACCTGATCGAACGCGACGGCGGCACATTGCTGCGCATGACCCATAGCGGGCTGCCGACCGAGGAACAGGCTGCCGCCCACGCGACGGGATGGGCGCATTATCTGGGACGGCTCACGACCGCAGCCGCGGGCAGCGATCCCGGTCCCGACAACGGCGTTTCCAACAAGGCGTAACGACGCCGAGGTCAGACCGCCGCGGTCGCCACCACCTGCTGTAAAAGCTGCTCGCGCCTGGCCTGCGAGCGCTGGCCCTTCATGGTCGCGGCGAAGCGTTCGAGGATGCCGTCCTCGAACGCCGTGACGATGGTGTCGTGAACATAGCTCTTGCGGCAGATCGCCGGCGTGTTGGAGAGCTGGTCGGCAGCGCCGCGGATTGCCTCCAGCACCTGCTTCTTGCGCCCACGCTGGCTGGTCGCGGGCGTGATCCGCGACAGCGATTCCACGACGACCGCAGAGGCCATCAGCGTACGGAAATCCTTCAGCGAGATCTTGATGCCGGCGATCTCGCGCAGAAACGCGTTCACCTGCGTGGTGCTGACCGCACGCACGATGCCGTAGGCATCGCGATACTGGAACATGCGCTTGCCGGGAACGCCCTGCAAAATGCCGATGGCGCGCACGAGCTTGGCGGCGTCGCACTCCTTGCGCACGGCCTTGCCGCCCTTCGCCTTGAAGGTCAGCACGAAGCTGTCGTCTTCCAGCGAGACGTTGGACTTCAGCAGCGTAGTGGCTCCGCGGGTGCCGTTGAGACGGGCATAGGATTCGTTGCCGGGGCGGATCGCGGTGCGCGCGATCAGTTCGATGACGGCCGAGAGCGCGAACTCGCGGGTCGGCTCGTCGCCCGACAGGAACGCCGAGACCTTGCGCCGGATCTTGGGCAGCGCGCCGACGAGTTTTTCAAGGCGATGCGCCTTGCGTTGCTCGCGGACCTTCTCCCAATCGGCGTGATAGCGATATTGCAGCCGGCCCGCGGCATCGCGTCCCACCGCCTGGAGATGCGTGCTTGGATCGGCCGAGTAGCGCACCTCGCGATAGGCCGGCGGCACCGCCATGGAATGCAGCCGCCGAATGGTGCGGGGATCGCGGATGTGGACGCCGTTGTGCCGCACGAAGGAATAGCCCTTGCCGCGCCTGATGCGGCGGATGGTCAGCTCGTTCTGGTCGCCGAGCCGCAGGCCCAGTTCCTTGGCAAGGGCCTCGACCGTTGCCCCAGGGGCCGCGTCGAACACTTTTTTCGGGCTGGGGCGGCCGGAACCGGCCGGTTTCGGCCATTGTCCCAGGGCTTTGGCTAGCGCAATGGCTGCAGGATCGGCTGAAGCGGGCCGCAAAGTCCCGAGATTCTGCTGATCCATCATAGTCTTATGCCTTAGCCCTGTCTGTTATCGGTCAATGCCGCTGTTCTGATTTTCGTTCCAAGGGGTCTCGTTGGACCCGGGTTGGCCATTTAGGGTGTTCCGAACCGCATTGCGAGTCCCGAATCAGTGAGAGACGGTTTCTAAATACCTCTGCTGGGTGCATGGCGCTCTGCGCGGGCCCATTCCGACGATCTGGGTAAAGACCCGAAAGCCGCCCGTTGCCCTGTTTCAAAACTGCGACAGTCGCAAGAAGCGGCTTGATCCTCCGCATGGCAGGCTGCTCGCCGAAGGTCCAGCTTGTGCACCTTGTCGGGTCCGGTTAGCCCGACGCATAATCGGTGCAACGATCAAGTCGGCTCGCCAGTGGTCTGTGCTCGGCTTGCCGTATGTGGAGGGAAACATGTCCGAGAAGATCTACGACGTCCCCGCGGAATGGGTGAAGCGCGCCTGGGTCGACCAGGCCAAATACAAGGACATGTACGCCCGCTCGATCTCGGACCCGAACGGTTTCTGGGCGGAGCAGGCCAAGCGCATCGACTGGATGCACGCTCCGACCAAGATCGAGAACGTCTCCTTCGCGCCCGGCAACATCTCCATCAAATGGTTCGAGGACGGCGTTCTCAACGTCGCCCATAATTGCATCGACCGGCATCTCCACAGCCGCGCCAACCAGACCGCGATCATCTGGGAAGGCGACGATCCCTCACAATCCCGGCACATCACTTACAAGGAGCTGCACGACGAGGTCTGCCGGATGGCCAACATCCTGCGCACCCGGAACGTCAAGAAGGGCGACCGTGTCACCATCTACCTGCCGATGATTCCGGAGGCGGCCTACGCGATGCTGGCCTGCGCGCGGATCGGCGCGATTCACTCCGTGGTGTTCGCCGGCTTCTCGCCCGACAGTCTCGCCCAGCGCATCAACGACTGCCAGTCCAAGGTGATCATCACCGCGGATGAGGGCCTGCGCGGCGGCAAGAAGGTGCCGCTGAAGGCCAATGTCGACGCGGCGCTCGCCAAGGCAGACGGCGTCGACTGGGTCGTCGTGGTCAAGCGCACCGGCGGCGCGGTCGAAATGAATCCCTCGCGCGACCTCTGGTATCACGACGCCGCCAAGATGGTGACGACCGAGTGCCCGGTCGAGCACATGCACGCCGAGGATCCGCTGTTCATCCTCTACACCTCGGGCTCGACTGGCCAACCCAAGGGCGTGCTGCACACCTCCGCCGGCTACCTCGTGTTCGCCGCGATGACGCATCAATACGTCTTCGACTATCACGACGGCGATATCTACTGGTGCACCGCGGACGTCGGCTGGGTCACCGGCCACAGCTACATTCTGTACGGACCGCTCGCCAACGGGGCGACCACGCTGATGTTCGAAGGCGTGCCGAATTACCCGGATAATTCGCGATTCTGGAACGTCATCGACAAGCACAAGGTCAACATCTTCTACACCGCGCCAACCGCGATCCGCGCGCTGATGCAGAGCGGCGACGCGCCCGTGAAGAAGACCTCGCGCGCCAGCCTGCGCCTGCTCGGCTCGGTCGGCGAGCCGATCAATCCGGAAGCCTGGGAGTGGTATCACCGCGTCGTCGGCGACAACCGCTGCCCGATCGTCGATACCTGGTGGCAGACCGAGACCGGCGGCATTTTGATCACGCCGCTGCCCGGCGCCACGAAGCTCAAGCCGGGCTCGGCGACGCAGCCATTCTTCGGCGTGATGCCCGAGATCGTCGATGCCGACGGCAACGTGCTGGACGGCGAGACATCAGGCAATCTGTGCCTGACGCGGTCATGGCCGGGCCAGATGCGCACGGTCTATGGCGACCACGCCCGCTTCGAGCAGACTTATTTCTCGACCTACAAGGGCAAGTATTTCACCGGCGACGGCTGCCGACGCGATGCCGACGGTTATTACTGGATCACCGGCCGCGTCGACGACGTCATCAACGTCTCCGGCCACCGCATGGGTACCGCCGAAGTCGAAAGCGCACTGGTCGCGCATGAGAAGGTGTCGGAGGCCGCCGTGGTCGGCTTCCCGCACGATATCAAGGGCCAGGGCATCTACGCCTATGTGACCCTGATGGCCGGCATCGAGCCGACCGAGGATCTGCGCAAGGAGCTCGTCACCTGGGTGCGCAAGGAGATCGGCCCGATCGCTTCGCCCGACCAGATTCAGTTTGCACCGGGTCTGCCAAAAACGCGCTCCGGCAAGATCATGCGCCGCATCCTGCGCAAGATCGCCGAGGACGAGCCGGGCAGCCTGGGCGATACCTCGACCCTGGCCGATCCCGGCGTGGTCGACGACCTCGTCAAGAACCGGCAGAACAAGAAGTCGGCGTAAGGCCGTCTCCCGTGCCCCGGACGCAGCGCAGCGCGCATTTCGCGGTGCGCTGCAGAGCCGGGGCCCATGCAACGGCAGACTCTGAGGCTTTCTGGGTCCCGGCCCTCCGTCGCACCGCTTCGCGCTTCGCCGCGTCCGGGACACGAGACCCATCCCCGCGTTAGCGCTCCCCCGAACAACGGTCGTTCACATCCTCACGCACTTGTCAGGCCGCGCCCCGGCGGCCGGGCATCTTTCCCGCCGAGTGTTGTTTTCAGGTCATTTACTTTGTTTCGAACATTTCCTTTGTTCCCCCTGCTGGCTGGCCCTTGGCGGCCGTGCGTGGAAACCATCCGGTTAACAAGCGCGGTTAAGAATGTCCCCTGACAAGGACTTGCAACAAGGACTTGGCGAGCCAGCGATTGCCGGTTTTGCGTAATTTTGGACGGTCCGTTCGGGGCAGGGGGAAAATCGATGTCGATGAGGATTGCTGTGGCGCTGGCCGCCACCGTCGGGGCTGGGGTCTTGATGTCGACGGCGGCGCAGGCGCGGCCGGAAATGGTGGGGACGCACCTGGCCGACTATTCGCCGGGCACCATCGTGGTCAAAACCAACGAGCGTCGGCTCTATCTCGTCCTCGATAACGGCCACGCCGTGCGCTACCCGGTCGGCGTCGGCAAGTCCGGCAAGCAGTGGGCCGGCACCACCCGCATCGACGGCAAGTACCGCAATCCGGCCTGGTCGCCGCCTGCCGAAGTGAAGCGCGACAAGCCGAGCATCCCGGACGTTATCCCGGGCGGCTCACCGCGCAATCCGATGGGCGTCGCGGCGATGACGCTGTCCGGTGGTGAATATGCCATTCACGGTACCAACGTGCCGGGCTCGATCGGCGGCTTCGTCTCCTATGGCTGCATCCGCATGCTCAACGACGACATCACCGATCTCTACAGCCGCGTCTCGGTCGGCACCACGGTGGTCGTGACGCGCTGATCGCCGGCATCGGGGTGAGACGGCAAGAGCCGCGTCTTTCGACGCGGCTTTTTTGTCACCAGAAGCGCCAACTCCGCGCGCACCAGCCGTCGCGATGGCCGCCATTGTAGCTCCGCGCGTAGCCGCCGGCGAGCAACGCCGCCGAGACATTGGCCGTACGTTTCGTCGCGACGTCAGCGAGAACGCGTCCGTATTTGTCAGGTCCGAGATTGGTAATCGTCACGCCACCTTGCCCGAGCAGATCGCGCAATGCGCGGGCCGCGGCTTCGGCCTTGTCCAGTTCCTCCTGGCAGGAGGCTTTCATCTCGGGTGCATCGATGCCGCGCAGGCGAACGCGCGCGACGAGGTCGCGGCCACCCTGCTGATGCACGCGCGCGAGAAAGGTGTCGCCGTCGATGGTGCGGATGACGTCGACGGGCTGGCGAGCATCGGCATTGCCAGATTGCTGGAGGATGATCTCGGCTTCCTGCGACCGGCCGTCGGCGCCATGCGGAACGGGCCAGTTCGGCCCATGCCGAAAGGTGAGCGCGATCGCCACCACGACGCCGACCACGAACATCCACGGCAACAGCCCCGAGAAACGGCGACCGAAAGGCGAGCCGCCGAACTGCGGCCGATAGGCATTGGGACGATCCTGGAAACGCATCATTGCAGGCTAGGGCTGAGTCGGGGAAGCCGGCAAGGCACCTTCAAGACACCATCGGATGCCGACTTGGTGGTCCGTCGCCTGATCGTGGTCGCGGAAGTCCGGAACGTTGCTCCGTAGAATCGCACCTATGCGCGCCACGCTGTTCCGAGCACTCTCCAATCGATACCTCCTGTAGTTGTACGGAGTTTGATCTTCAGCCGTTGTTTAGTATTAAGGCCGAGTACTCGGTATGCGTGTGGGGGAGCGGTAAGCATGGCATCGTTCAAGTTTCGCATCGGTACAAAGCTCGGATTGACCGCGAGCGCGGGGGTCCTTCTCGTCGGTGGCATGCTTGCCAACCAGCTCGTCCGCAACGAGCAGATCGCGGATCTGAGCCGGCTGGTGGTCATCAACACCGCCAACAAGGCCAATGCCCAGGGGGCCGAGCTCGCAGTGACCCGGGCACGCCTCGCCATAGCGGAAATCGGATCCGCATCCTCAGCCGAGGGTCTCGGCAAACATCTCGAAACGTTGCGCGGCTCCATCGCCGCTGCCACAACCGAAATGGACGCCGCATTAGAGCGGTCCAGGCGCGCCGAAGCCAAAGAGCTCTGCCGCGAGGTCAAGATCCTGCTCGAGGCCTCTCTGAAGGCCGGCAACGATCTTGGCGAGGCACGTCGCACCGCCGTCACCGAATTCGCCGCAGCAAACCAGATCGAAGAGGCCTGGAACAAGGCTATCGAGAAACTGCTGGCCTCGCCTGCACTCGTCGCATGGCAGAGCCGCCTCAACACCGAGGTGGCGTTGCATGAGGCCGACGCCTTGTTCAAGGCGGTCAGCGCGGCCGATTGGCATTTCACGGCGACCGGCGACGTCGCGCAGAAGGACCATATCGCCGGACGGGCCGACGCCATGATCCGCGTTCTCAAGCAGGTTCGTCAGTCCGCCGGCGACAAGGATATCGCTGATGGAATCGACGCGCTCGCCGGGCTCGCGGGGCGCTACAAGGCGGCAACCGGCACAGTCATGAAGGCGGAGGAAGCGAAGAGGCGCATTTTCGACGAGCGGGTGCTTCCGGCCGCCAGGGAAATCACGACGCGTGTCGACAAGCTGGTCGCCGCCAACAATGAGTTTATGGCTCTGCGGCAGACCCAGCTCGTCACCGCGCTGGAGCAGGCCACCCAAGTCAGCCTGATCGTCGGCGTCCTCGTGATCCTGGTCCTGGCCGGCTCGGCGCTATTTTCGGTGCTGAGCATCGCCCGGCCCATCCGCCGCATCGGCGACGTGCTGCTGCAGCTCGCCGGAGGCAACAAGGCCGTCGAGATTCCCTACACCTCCCGCGGCGACGAAGTCGGCGACAATGCCCGTGCGGCAAGCACGTTCAAGGACAATCTGATCCGCATCGAGCAGATGGAGGCCGAGCAGAAGGATCAGGAGGCCGCAGCGACCGCCCGACGCAAGAACGAGATGATGAGGCTCGCCAACGCGTTCGAGGATGCGGTCGGCGGCATCGTCAACTCGGTTTCGATCGCTTCACAGCAGCTCGAATCCGCCGCCGGCACGCTGTCGGGAACGGCCGAAGAGACCGAGCAGCTTTCCGGAATGGTGGCCGCAGCTTCAGAGGAAGCATCCGCTAACGTCGGAGCCGTAGCATCCGCTGCCGAGGAAATGAGCGCGTCGGTCGTCGAGATTGGCCGTCAGGTCCATGATTCCAGCCGCATCGCCGGCGAGGCGGTGCAGCAGGCCGAGCGCACCGACGCCCGGATCAATGAATTGCTCAAGGCCGCAGGCCGGATCGGCGACGTCGTCAAATTGATCACTGCGATTGCGGAGCAGACCAACCTTCTGGCGCTCAATGCGACCATCGAGGCCGCACGCGCCGGCGAGTCCGGCCGTGGGTTTGCCGTGGTGGCCAGCGAGGTCAAGGCACTCGCGGCCCAGACCGCGCGTGCCACCGACGAGATCGGCGCACAGATTGCCGGCATGCAGACCGCGACGCAAGATTCCGTCGGCGCCATCAAGGAGATCGGTACGACCATCTCCAAGATTTCGGACATCTCGACCACCATTGCTGCCACCATCGAGGAGCAGGGGGCTGCAACCGCCGAGATCGCACGCAACGTCAGCGAAGCCGCCAAGGGAACGGTCGAGGTCGCTGACAAGATCGCCCAGGTCAGTCACGGCGCCAGCGCCACCGGTTCGGCGTCGACGCAGGTGCTCGCATCCGCGCGCTCGCTCTCGACCGAGAGCGGTCGCCTCAAGGACGAGGTCGCAAAGTTCCTTGACACGGTGCGGGCCGCCTGAGGCGCCGCAAATCATGCGGCCGACCTGAGGCCGGCCGCACGCCACTTTCCGACCCGTCCATCAATCAACGGCTTTGGGAGGCCCCCACGCCGAGCCCCCGCTCGCGCCTGGGTCAAACATGGCAAATGGGGGATTGAGCGATGATCATCAGCATTGTCGGCGGCGGCGCAACCGGCATCACGATCCTGCGTCATCTGGCGGAGCTCGCCACATCGGGACGAGACCACCACGCGATCAGCGGAATTCAGCTCTTCGATAAATCCGGCTTCGATGGTGGGACGGCCTATCGCACGCAGAGCGATCGCCACCTGCTCAACATGAAGGCGTCGACGATGTCGATCCGTCCGGGCGATCCGGAGGAGTTTCTGCGCTGGCTTCGGGTCCGCGGTCTCAGCTGCCACGGCAACAAGCATCTGCCGCGGATGGTCTACAGGGACTATCTCGACGCAGTGCGACTGGCCGCGATCGCTCAATGCCGCAGCGCCGGTCTGTCCGTCCATGTCGAAGATGCCGAAATCGTCCGCATGCGGCTCTCGCCGGATCGCGATGTCTTGCTGACGACCGACCGCAACATCACGCATATCTCGTCTTTGCTGGTCCTCTGCACCGGTCACAACGCGCCCGACGATCACTACGGTCTCACAGGAAACCCGAACTATCTCCGCGATCCCTATGCGCAATTCACCTTCGCGGATCGCGACGGCTTCGAGATCGGTATCCTCGGAAGCGGGCTCAGCGCGGTCGACACTGCAACGGCGCTAGCCAAGACCCACCAAGCCGTCAGGATGACTTGCCTCTCCAGAAGCGGCCTGTTTCCCACGGTGCAGCCGGCGACTGTTCCCGCAACCACGAACGACTTCCGCGACGCGCTGCATCGCTATGTGACCAGCCGTGAGCGGATCGAGGCCGACGGCTTTGCCGCCCGTCTGTCCGAACTGCTGCTGGAGACCACCGGGATTCGCTGCGACCTGTCATGCCGGAACGTCGATGGCGACGCACTGAGCGATCTCGAGCGCAACATCTTGCGAGCTGAAACCGGCGATCTCAACGTCCACTCCTATCTCGTCAGCGTCATCGACGTGATGTGCGACGCCTGGAGCCGGATGAGCGATGCCGAGAAGATGCGTTTCATGGACCTCTATAATTCCGGCTGGCTTCGCAACCGTTCGGCGATGCCGCTGGAGAACGCGATCCGTATCCGCGACCTGATGCGGTCGGGCAGGCTCTCGGCGCGCGCCCGGCTACGCAGGGTGACCGCCATTGACGGCCGATTTCGCGCGATCCTGGGCGAGGGCGATCATCACGACGTCGATTGCGTCATCGACGCGACAGGACCGTCCTACCGGCCGGATGCCAGCCCGCTCTATCAGGACATGCAGCGACAGGGGCTCATCGCCTTCGACGCGCTCGGCGGGATTCGCTGCGGCTACGACGACAGTCGTGTCCACGACCGCCACGGCACACCTCATCCGAACATCTATGCGGTCGGTGGCCCCACCAAGGGTACACACTTCTACGCCGCCGCTGTCGACGTCAACATGCGCCGCGCACAGATCGTGGTCGATTCGATCCTCAACCCGAAAGGTCCGAAGATGAGCACCATCACGACGTCAGTCGAAGAAACCGACCGCCTTGCCGATCTGGTCCGCCGCGACGATCCTTCGCTCGATACGATGGTGCTCGCGCCGGACGGCAAGTATCAGACGCGGCCCGCCGCGCTGGACGAATTGATGTGGGAGGTGAGGGACTGGCTTGGCGAGGCGTTCCGGCACTGGGCTCCGGAGGACTTCCCGACGCTCTACTGCGCATGGGGGCGCTGCCGCGTAGGTTCGACCGCGCTCACCAACCTCTTCGGCGTCGCCGGGATGCCCTCCTATTTCCAGCCGGTGAAGGCAATCCTGCGCCATCGTCTCGTCGGAAACGCGGGGGAGCCCTGGGCCGTGCCGGTCGCGGCGGAGCAGCCGCACGTCTTCAGCAAGGAAATGGCGGGGCCCTATGTATTGGCCGAAAGCCTGTTCCTGCCGCTGCTGCCATTGATCGAGGCCGGCTGGCCGGCAGACAAGCTCCACATGATCATGCTCGACCGCGATCCCGCCAGCTCACTCGCATCGTGGCTGGAGAAATGGTCGGACCGCGTTCCGGAGGACCGGCTGATCCAGAACTACGTCATCTCCACGCTGAACGCCCTTCGCGTCGAAAGCTACGCAAGGCGGCAGGGTGTGGCCGTCACCCGCTACGTCTATGAAGCCAGCAAGGACGCGACCGGCTCGGTGCGAAAGCTGTTCGACCGGCTCGGCCTCGGCGCCCGCTTCACCGAGAGCGCCGTCACCGATTGGCGGGAGCGCGGGCAGATCGAATCGAAGGGTTCGGGCGTCACCTTCCTCAGCGAGCCCAAGGTCTACACCGTCGTCGGCCTTCATGGATCGGACACCGCCTACCGCTATCGCGGCCGCAAGACGGCGTCACTGAGCGATGCCCAGCTGGCGGTCATCGAACGCTACGGCATCAACGACATCTACCGCGCCTCGGTCGCGGCCTGCGTCGACGACCTCTCGCTGGACGCCGACACTGCGATGCGCCTGTTCGGCGACCGCCTGGGCACGGCCGCATGACCGCTCAGATCGATTCCGCGATAGAGGCGCCAGTGCGCGGCGCCTCCGATCAACCCGCGGCGCGCCACAGCGTCACCAGTCATCTCCAGCGCCTGGAGGCGGAAAGCATCCACATCCTGCGGGAGACGGTGGCCGAATTCCGCAAGCCTGTGATGCTGTATTCCATCGGCAAGGACTCCTCCGTGCTGCTGCATCTGGCGATGAAGGCATTTCATCCCGGCAAGCCGCCGTTTCCGCTGCTGCACGTCGACACGACCTGGAAGTTCCGCGAGATGATCGCGTTTCGCGACCAGCGCGCACGCGATCTCGGCCTCGATCTGATCGTCCATACCAACGACGACGGATTGAACCAGGGCATCGATCCCTTCACCCACGGCTCGGCCCGTTACACCGACGTCATGAAGACGCAGGCATTGCGGCAGGCGCTCGACCTCCACGGCTTCGACGCCGCGATCGGAGGCGCGCGACGCGACGAGGAGAAGGCGCGCGCCAAGGAGCGCGTGTTCTCGCACCGGAGCGCGGCGCATCGCTGGGATCCGAAGAACCAGCGGCCGGAGCTGTGGAGCCTGTACAACACGATGCTCGCGCCCGGCGAGAGCATGCGGGTGTTTCCGCTGTCGAACTGGACCGAGCTCGACGTCTGGGATTACATCCTGCTCGAGGACATCCCGATCGTTCCGCTCTATCTGGCAGCTCCGCGCCCGGTGGTCGAGCGCGACGGCGCGCTAATCATGGTGGACGATCAACGGATGCCGCTGCTCGCAGGCGAAGAGCCGCGATGGCGCTCCGTCAGGTTTCGCACCCTTGGCTGCTATCCCCTCAGCGGCGCGACGATCTCGACGGCGGCAACTCTGCCCGAGATCGTACGGGAGATGATGGCATCACGCACCTCGGAACGGCAGGGACGCATGATCGACCGGGACAGTCCCGCATCGATGGAGCGCAAGAAAGCGGAGGGCTACTTCTGATGTCCTATCACGAGGCCCCCACGATCGCCGCAACCGACGTGCCGCGGCTCGAACAGGACGACGATCGTCCGACGCTGCGTTTCGTCACCTGCGGCAGCGTCGACGACGGCAAGAGCACGCTGGTCGGCCGCCTGCTCTACGATTCGAAGACGCTCCTCGACGACCAGCTCGACGCGCTCGCCTCGGAAAGCAAAACGTCCGGCACCACCGGCGGCGATCTCGATTTCGCTCTGCTGGTCGACGGTTTGCAGGCCGAGCGCGAGCAGGGCATCACGATCGACGTCGCCTACCGGTTCTTCGCCACCAAACTGCGGCGCTTCATCGTCGCCGACACGCCCGGGCATGCGCAGTATACGCGCAACATGGCGACCGGCGCCTCTAACGCCGATCTCGCCGTGGTGCTGGTCGACGCCCGCAAGGGCGTGATCACGCAGACACGGCGCCACAGCCACATCCTGTCGCTGCTCGGCATCCGCCACGTCGTGCTCGCCGTGAACAAGATGGATCTGATCGGCTTCGACGGGGACCGCTTCGCGGCCATCACCGCCGAATATCTGACCATGGCCGGTCAACTCGGGATCTCCCAGGTCCAGTGCATCCCGGTCGTTGCGCCCGACGGCGACAACATCGTCGCCGCGAGCGCGCGGATGCCCTGGTACGCCGGGCCGACCGTCACGGCCTATCTGGAATCGGTGGACGTTGCCGGCGACGTCTCGCAGCGGCCGTTCCGGCTGCCGGTGCAATGGGTCAACCGGCCTCATGCGGAGTTTCGCGGCTTCTGCGGGCGAATCGCCAGCGGTACGATCGCGACCGGCGAGAGCATCGCCGTGCAGCCCTCGGGCCGTCGCACGAAAGTCGCGCGCATTCTCACACCCGGCGGCGAGCGCGACCGGGCTGTGGCGGGCGATTCGGTGACGCTGACTTTGGCGGACGAGATCGACGTCAGCCGCGGCGACGTGCTGACGGCAGGACCCGCGCCCCTGATCTCGGATCAACTGGCCGCCCATCTCGTGTGGTTCGATGACGAGGCCATGGTCGCGGGCCGGCGCTATTTGCTCAAATGCGGCACGGCCTCGACCGGCGCGGTGATCACGACGCTCAAGCACCGTGTCGCCATCGACACCATGGCGCTGGAGAGCGCCGCCACGCTCGATGCCAACCAGATCGGCTACGTCCATTTCAGCCTCGACCGTCCGCTGGTGTTCGAGGCCTATCGCGACGACCGCGACATGGGCAGCTTCATTCTCGTCGATCCGATCAGTCACCGCACGGCTGCCGCGGGGATGATCGACCTGTCGCTGCGGGCGGCCACCAATATTCATTGGCAGCACCTTGCGGTGGATAAATCCGTGCGGTCACGGCTGAAGCAGCAGCGGCCCTGCGTGCTCTGGTTCACCGGCCTCAGCGGTGCCGGCAAATCGACGATCGCCGATCTCGTCGACCGCAGGCTTGCCGAACTCGGACGCCACGCCGCGCTGCTCGACGGCGACAATCTGCGCCACGGCATCAATCGCGACCTCGGCTTCTCCAGTGCGGAGAGGATGGAGAACGTCCGGCGCGTCGCGGAGATCGCAGCGCTGTTCGTCGATGCCGGCATGGTCGCGCTGGTCGCGCTGATCTCACCCTTCCGCAGCGAGCGCGAGCTGGCCCGCCAGCGGGTCGAGGCAGGCGAGTTCATTGAGATCCATGTCGCGACCCCGCTCGCCGAATGCGAGCGCCGCGATCCGAAGGGACTCTATCGCAAGGCACGGGCAGGGGAGCTGAAGGGTTTCACCGGCATCGATGATCCCTACGAGGCACCGCAGGCGCCGGAGATCACCATCGACACCTCGGAACTGTCAACCGAGGCGGCCTGCGAACGCATCATCCGCTATCTCCGGGAGCATGATTATCTGTAGCGGCCGGGACCGGTCTTGCCCGGCATCATCCGGGCGGCCGGCACAGAGCTCAGAAGTCGGAAGCGATGCCCTTGCGCTCCCAATCGCCATAGCGGGTCGGTTCGGGTCCTTTTGGCCCCTGCAACTCCTTTGGCGTCGCCTGGCCGTCGTTTTTGGCTCGGACTGCCGCAGCCTGCCGGCGCGCTTCGGCCTCGGCCAGCGCACGCTGGGCGGCCGGTGTGAGCTGCTTGCGGTCGGAAACGGGAGGCTGGTCACTCATCGTCGGCTTTCTAGCGCGGGACGGCCCGCGGCGCGACGCCCAATAACGCATTCCTGAAATGGCTCCGAAAGGGCTGAAAAACCCGGAAGCGATTCTTACATTTGGCATATTCGCGTGCCAGAGATCGCCTTCTCAAGGCATGCGCCCATTACGGCGAACTGCCGCTCGCTCAGAACCTTGTTTCCGCATGCCTTCTCAACGTTTCGCTCCTCCATCCGAAGTGCCCGGTCTCGCGGCGCGGCGGATTGCCGCCGACATCGTCGACGGCGTGCTGCAAAAGCACCGCACGCTTGACGAGCAGCTCGACGGCAGCGGCGCCCATCCCGGACTGAAGACGCTCCCCGATCGCGACCGCGCGCTGATGCGCCGCCTGGTCGCCACCGTGCTGCGCCGGCTCGGCACGCTCGGCCATGTGCTGTCCCGCTTGCTCGACAAGGGCATTCCCTCCGACGCGCCGCGCGCGCAGAGCGCGCTGTTGATCGGCGCTGCCCAGATCCTTTGGATGGATGTGCCCGATCACGCGGCCGTCGATCTCTCCGTTCGCCTCGTGCAATCCGACCGGCGCGCCGCGCGCTATGCCGGCCTCGTCAACGCCGTGCTGCGCCGCTGCGCCCGCGAGGGCAAGGCGCTGGTGGACGAGGTTGCGACGCAGACGCTGGATCTGCCGCCCTGGATGGTCGCGCGCTGGAGCGCGCATTACGGCGAGACGGTCGCAAGGGACATGGCGCTCGCGCTCAGCCACGATCCTTCGCTGGATCTGACCGTGAAGTCGGACGCCGCGCAATGGGCGAGCCGCTTACATGGCGAAGTGCTGCCGACGGGATCGGTGCGTACGGTGCTGCACGGCGCGGTGACCATGCTTCCCGGCTTCGCCGAAGGACAGTGGTGGGTGCAGGACGCCGCCGCTGCGCTGCCGGCCCGGCTGTTCGGCGACATCAAGGGCAAATCCATCGCCGATCTCTGCGCCGCTCCCGGCGGCAAGACCGCGCAGCTGGCGCAGGCCGGTGCGCATGTCACGGCCATCGACCGCTCGCCTGCCCGGGTGGCGCGGCTGCGTGAGAATCTGACGCGGTTGTCGCTCCAGGCCGAGACTGTCGTCGCCGACGCCGCGGAATGGGCGGGTCCGGCCGATGGCTTCGACGGCATCCTGATCGATGCGCCCTGCACCTCGACCGGGACGATCCGCCGCCACCCCGATGTCTCCTGGCTCCGTCAGGAATCCGACATCGCAGCAATGACCGTGCTCCAGCGGAGGCTGCTGCAAAACTCGGTCCCGCTGCTCAAGCCCGGCGGGACGCTGGTGTACTGTACCTGCTCGCTGGAACCCGAAGAGGGCGAGCATGCGGTCGCCGCGCTGCTGGCCGCAGAGCCTGGGCTTCGCCGGGTCCCGATCGATGCGTCCGAGGTGTCGGGGCTCAGCGAGATCGTCACCGCCGAGGGCGATTTGCGCACTCTGCCCAGCCATCTGCCGAACGCCGATCCCAAGCTCGGCGGGCTCGACGGATTTTTCGCGGCCCGGCTCGTTAAATCCTGATTTTGCACTGGATTTTGCAACCACGGCGCTGATTCGCGTCGTTCAAGGTGGTGTCGGCCGTCCGATTTTGGGATTAATAAGGATTCGTCGGAATCCTCTCCCCCATCAAGGCAAGGCGTGTCGGTCGCTCAACGCAGACGTATCTCGACGCTGGTGATGAACCGCTTCGCGCGGAACATGCTCGCGCGCGCGAGCGGCGGTTCTGTCGCCCTGTCGCGGGTCTGGCCCGGCCGCGCCGACCGGCTGATCATCGCGCCGCATGATCTGCGCACCGCGGATGCGACCCGCGCCGCCGAGATCTATGCCGGCCGCTTCGTCTTCGCCGGCAAGATCGTCAACTGCCACGGTCGTTCGATCTTCGATCTCGAGCCGCCGTCGGAGGATTGGGAGGTCGCGCTGCTCGGCTTCGGCTGGCTGCGCCATTTGCGCGCCGCCGACACCGCGCTGACGCGCGCAAATGCGCGCTCGCTGATCGAAGATTGGATCGGCAACCCTGCCAGCAAGCGCCGTCCCGTCGCGCGACGCGCCGACGTGCTGGCGCGGCGCGTGATCTCCCTGCTGTCGCAGGCGCCGCTGGTGCTCAACGACACCGACAACAAATTCTACCGCCGCTATCTGCGCGCGCTGGCGCGCGAAATCCGCTTGCTGCGCTACACCATGGTCAACATCCCCGACGGAGTGCCGAAGCTCCAGGTGCTGATCGCGCTGTGCTATGCGGCGCTGTGCCTCGCCAACCAGGCAAGTCACATCCGCAGCACCTCGAAAAAGCTCTCCGATGAATTGCAGCGGCAGATCCTGCCCGACGGCGGCCATGTCTCGCGCAACCCGGGCGCGCTGATCGAGCTGTTGATCGACCTGTTGCCGCTGCGGCAGACCTTTGCCGCGCGCAATATCGCGCCGCCGCCCGCGCTGCTCAACGCGATCGACCGCATGATGCCGATGCTGCGCTTCTTCCGCCACGGCGACGGCAATTTCGCGCTGTTCAACGGCATGAGCGCGACGCCCTCGGACCTGCTCGCGACGCTGCTTGCCTATGACGACACCCACGGCGCGCCGATGTCGAACATGCCGCATACGGGTTTCCAGCGCCTCGATGCCGGCCAGACCACGCTGATTATCGACACTGGCCCGCCGCCGGCAGCCAGCGTCAGCCACGACGCCCATGCCGGCTGCCTGTCGTTCGAACTGTCCTCCGGCATCAGCCGCATCGTCACCAATTGCGGCATGCCGGCCACGGGCCGCGACAATTGGCGGCCGTTCGCACGCGGCACGGCGGCGCATTCGACGCTGACCTACCACGACACCTCGTCATGCCAGTTCGTGGAGATGTCGGCGATGAAGCGGCTCTTGCACGGTGCTCCGGTCACCAGCGGCCCCGTCGAGGTCGAGAGCTATCGCGAAATCGTGCAGAACGGCACGCTGCTGACGACGTCGCATGACGGTTACCTGACAAAATTCGGCGCGATCCATCGCCGCGTGCTGATGATCGCCAATGACGGCGCGCGCATCGACGGCGAGGACACGTTGTCGCCGCCGCAAGGCGGACGCTTCAAGGGTCCGGATGCCGATTTCGCGCTGCGATTCCATCTGCACCCGGCGGTGAAGGCGAGCCGGCTGTCCGACGCCCGCGGCGTCATGCTGGTGCTACCGAACCGCGACGTCTGGACCTTCGAGGCGCTCGACGACAAGGTGGAGCTCGAGGACAGCGTGTCCCTGGCCGGCAATGACGGCCCGCGCCGCACCGCGCAGATCGTGATCCGCCAGGATGCGCGGCAGGCGCCCTCGATCCGCTGGAGTTTTGTCCGCTCCAGCGCCTCGCCGGCAGTCACGAATGCCCGCAGAAATGCGCGGCGGGAGCCGGAACTTCCGCTGTAGACGCATGTGATTCGGCCCGATCTGAACGTTGTGAAAGCGATCGAAAACTGCTATCGAGCCCTCGCTCGCGCGACTGGCGACCTTGGATGGAGCACCATCGGGAAGCGCGGGACTGAGAAGCCGCGCGCCTGGGCATAGACACTCCTTCAGACAGAGGATCTTGCTCATGACTGACCATCCCCGCCGCGTCACCCGCGCCCTTCTCTCCGTTTCCGACAAGACCGGCCTGATCGAATTCGCAAAGGCGCTTGCCGCGCACGATGTCGAACTGGTCTCGACCGGCGGTACCGCGAGGGCGATCGCCGCGGCCGGCCTTGAGGTGAAGGACGTTTCCGAGCTGACCGGCTTCCCCGAGATGATGGATGGCCGCGTCAAGACGCTGCATCCGAAGGTGCATGGCGGCCTGCTCGCGATCCGCGACAACAAGGACCATGCGGATGCGATGACGGCGCATGGCATCGCGCCGATCGATCTCCTCGTCGTCAATCTCTATCCGTTCGAGGCGACCGTCGACAAAGGCGCGGGCTTCGAGGATTGCATCGAGAACATCGATATCGGCGGCCCCGCGATGATCCGCGCCGCCGCGAAGAACCATGACGACGTCGCCGTCGTGGTCGAGGCGCAGGACTACCAGGCCGTTCTCGACGAGCTCGCCGCCAACAAAGGCGCAACCACGCTGAAGTTGCGCCGGCGCCTTGCTGCCAAGGCGTACGCGCGCACTGCTGCATATGACGCCGCGATCTCGAACTGGTTCAACCGCCAGCTCGAGATCGACGCGCCCGATTTCCGTGCCTTCGGCGGCCGGCTGATCCAGTCGCTGCGTTATGGCGAGAATCCGCACCAGACTGCGGCGTTCTATGCGACCCCCGACAAGCGGCCGGGCGTCTCGACCGCGCGGCAGCTCCAGGGCAAGGAGCTCTCGTACAACAACATCAACGACACCGATGCGGCCTATGAATGCATCGGCGAGTTCGACGCCAAGCGCACCGCGGCCTGCGTCATCGTCAAGCATGCCAATCCCTGCGGCGTCGCGGAGGGCTCCGACCTCGTCAGCGCCTACCGCAAGGCGCTGGCCTGCGATTCCACCTCGGCCTTCGGCGGCATCATCGCGATGAACCGCGCACTCGATGCCGACACCGCGCGCGAGATCACGAAAATCTTCACCGAGGTGATCATCGCGCCCGACGCAAGCGAGGAAGCGATCGCCATCATCGGCGCGCGCAAGAACCTTCGGCTTCTGCTCGCCGGCAGCCTGCCCGATCCGCGCGCGTCCGGCCTCACCGCCAAGACGGTGGCGGGCGGTCTCCTCGTGCAGAGTCGCGACAACGCCGTGGTCGACGACATGACCTTCAAGGTTGTCACGAAGCGCGCGCCCACTGATGCCGAGATGCGCGACCTGAAGTTTGCTTTCCGTGTCGCAAAACACGTCAAGTCCAACACCATCATCTACGCCAAGGATCTCGCCACCGTCGGCATCGGTGCCGGCCAGATGAGCCGGGTCGATTCAGCGCGGATCGCGGCACGCAAGGCCCAGGATGCGGCCGCCGAGCTGAAGCTCGCCGAGCCGCTCACCAAGGGCTCGGTGGTGGCGTCGGATGCGTTCTTCCCGTTCGCCGACGGCATGCTGGCCTGCATCGAAGCCGGCGCCACCGCCGTGGTGCAGCCCGGCGGCTCCATGCGCGACGACGAGGTCATCAAGGCTGCCGACGAGCATGGCATCGCCATGGTGTTCACGGGCACGCGCCACTTCAGGCATTGATTGAATGGCGGTAGCCCGGATGGAGCGAAAGCGAAATCCGGGTTCTCGCCTCACGGAGAGACCTTCCCGGATTGCGCTTCGCTCCATCCGGGCTACGAAGCTACTCCCGCACCCGCATCAACAGCGCCAGCCCCGCAACGAAGAACACCACCAGCACGGCCATGCCGGCCTTCTGGCTCGCCGTCACCGCGGTGATCACGCCGATCAGCAGCGGGCCGATGAAGGACGTCACTTTCCCAGTCAGCGCGAACAGACCGAAATATTGCGCGATGCGGTCCTTCGGTGCGAGACGGATCAGGAGCGTGCGCGAGGCCGCTTGCAGCGGACCGCCGGCTGCACCGATCAGGCAGCCCAGCACCAGATAAGCGCGCTCTGACGCAGCGGCGAACAATGCACCGCCGGGCGTGGGCGGCGCGACCTTGATGAAGAAGATCGAATCCTTGTCGACCAGCAGGATTGCCGCCAGCGCCAGCAGCAGGATCAGCATGCTGCCGGCGATCACGCGCTTCGGCCCGAAGCGATCGTCCAGCTTGCCGCCAAACCACGCGCCAAACGCGCCGGCGATCGCGAGCATGATGCCGAAGGTGCCGATCTGGATCGTGTGCCAGCCGAACGTGCCGGCAGCATAGATGCCGCCGAAGGCATTTAGCGACACCAGACCGTCGGTGTAGATCATGTTGGCGAGCAGAAACGCCGCAAGCGATTTCTGCTGCGGCAGACCTTTGATCGATTGCTTCAGCTCCGACAAGCCTTCGTGCAGCGCCTCGCGCACCGGACGCTTCGCCGGATAGTCCGGCGTGAACAGGAACATCGGCGTCACGAAAATGATGAACCAAAGCCCGGTCAACGGTCCGGCCGCGCGGTCGCCCTGATGGCTGACGGGATCGAGCCCGAACAGAGGCGTGAGCCCGAGCAGCGTGCGGCCGGTCTCAGGATTGGCTGCGAGCAGGCCGAGCACGATGATCAGGCTGACGATGCCGCCGACATAGCCCGTCGCCCAGCCGGTGCCGGAAAGCCGGCCGATGCGCTCCGGCGGCACCAGCGTCGGCATCATCGCATTGTTGAAGAGAGTGGCGAATTCCGCGCCGACGCTGGCGAGCGCGACCGCGGTGAGCAGCGGCGGAATGATCGAGGGATCGCCGGGCTTCCCGATCCACAGCGTGCAGGATGCCAGCACCAGCACGGCGCCGAATCCGGCGATCCATGGCTTCCTGCGGCCCGAAGCATCGGCGATGGCCCCCAGCACCGGCGACATCAGCGCGATCGCAAGGCCGGCGGCAGCCATCGCAAAGCCCCACAGCGATTGGCCGGCGGCGGGATTCGGCGCAATGGCAGTGGCGAAATAGGGCGCGAACACGAAGGTCGTGATCAGCGTGAAATAAGGCTGCGCAGCCCAGTCGAAGAAGATCCAGCTGACGACGGCGCTGCGCGGCGGATAGGTCCGCTGCGCGCCGGCGATGCGCGCATCCGGGGCGATCGTCGTCACTCCATAATCCTCATCACGAACAGTTTTGCCTCTGTCTGGCAAACCGTATAGCATTGCAGCGCTGCATGTGAACTGCCCATGGCCTTTGCGGAAGTTTGATGATGTCGTCTTTTTCGACACGGCGGACATTTTTCGCCTTCCTTGCCACTCTGGCGTTCGGACTTCCGGCCGCGACCGCGCAGGATGCGCGGCGGGCCTATGTACCGCCCGCGCTCGACACGGTGCATGCCGTTCCCGCTGAGCACGGCATGGTGGTGGCGCAGGAGAAAATCTCTGCGCAGGTCGGCGCCGACATCCTGCGGCGCGGCGGCAATGCCGTCGACGCCGCGGTCGCGACCGGCTTTGCGATGGCCGTGACCTATCCACGCGCCGGCAATATCGGCGGCGGCGGCTTCATGGTGATTCATTCCACTGAGCGCAACGAAGACATCACGATCGATTATCGCGAGACCGCGCCGGCTGCGACCACGCCCCAGATCTTCCTCGGTGCCGACGGCAAGCCCGATGCGGCGAAGTCGCGGGATTCCGCGCTCGGCGTCGGCGTGCCCGGCACTGTTGCGGGTCTTGCGCTGGCGCTGGAAAAATATGGCTCGGGCCGGTTCACGCTGGCGCAACTGCTCGAGCCCGCAATCGCGCTCGCCCGCGATGGCTTCCTCGTCGGCGACGACATCGCCGACACGCTGCCGGGCTGGCACAAGCGGCTGGTGCGCTGGCCCTCCTCGGCCAGGATCTTCTCGCGGCCCGATGGCACGCCACTCAGTGAAGGCGACCGGCTGGTGCAGAGCGACCTCGCCGAAACGCTGTCGGCTGTCGCCGCACAGGGCCCGCGCGGTTTCTATGAGGGGCCGGTCGCGGAGAAACTCGCCAAGGCCGTGGCCGACGCGGGCGGCATCATGACGCCGGCCGATTTGAAATCCTATCAGGCGGTGATCCGCGCCCCGGTGCGCGGCACCTATCGCGGCTATGACATCGTGTCGATGCCTTTGCCGTCGTCGGGCGGCGTGGTGCTGGTGGAGACGCTTAATATCCTCGAAGGTTTTCAGCTCGCCGATCTTAAACAGGGATCGCCGGCTTCGCTGCATCTGCTGATCGAGGCCATGAAGCGCGCTTATGCGGACCGGGCGCGCTATCTCGGCGATCCCGCCTTCGTCAACGCACCGATCGGGACGCTCACCGCCAAAGATTACGCCGCTAAACTGCGGGCAACCATCTCCGCCGATCGCGCCACGCCGTCGAAACAGCTCGTTTCCACCGCGACCTCACCGCACGAGGGCAGCAACACCACGCATTTTTCCGTCGTCGACGGCAGCGGCAACGCAGTCAGCAACACTTATACGCTGAACTTCAGTTACGGCGTCGGCCTCGTCGCCGACGGCACCGGCGTGCTGCTCAACAACGAGCTTGACGATTTCACAGCGGCGGTTGGCGCTTCCAATGCCTACGGCCTTGTCGGCTACGAGGCCAATTTGCCCGGGCCGGGCAAGCGGCCGCTGTCCTCGATGTCGCCGACCATCGTCCTGAAGGACGGCAAGCCGGTTCTGGTGACGGGCTCGCCCGGCGGCAGCCGCATCATCTCGACCGTGCTCCAGGTGATCGTCAACGTGCTCGATTACAAGATGGACGTGGCGGCCGCCGTGGCCGCACCGCGGCTGCACCACCAATGGCTGCCCGACGAGGTCCGGATCGAGAGCGGCTTTTCCGACAATGTGCTGCTCGAGCTGAAGGCGATGGATCATCTCATCGTCACGCCGATGGGGCAGACATCGGCGAATTCGATTGCGGTGACCGCCAACGGTCCGCTCGGCGCGCCCGATCCGCGTAGCCGGGGTGCGGAAGCAGCGGGGCAGTAACTCTGTCGTTGCATGGCGCGAAGGCCGGCGGCCGGCTTGCGCAGGCCGCCGCGCGTGCTACCACCGCGAGGCCAAAGAGGCCGCAAAAGAAAACACTGTCGGGAAACGCACATGACCACCGTTGATCCGAACCAGCGCATCGAACGCGCCGAGATCGAGGACACCAGCCTTCTCGCCTTCTATCGCGACATGAACGCGCCTGAGCGGCGGACGTTCTGGGCCTGCGCCGCGGGCTGGGCGCTCGACGGCATGGACTTCATGATCTATCCGCTGGTGATCGGCACCATCATCGCGCTATGGAAGGTCGATGCGGGATCGGCCGGCCTCGCCGGCACCGTGACGCTGCTGGCTTCCGCCATCGGCGGCTGGCTCGGCGGCTATCTCTCCGATCATATCGGCCGGGTCAGAACGCTCCAGATCACCATCATCTGGTTCTCGTTCTTCTCGCTGGTCTGCGCGGTCGTGCAGAATTTCGAACAGCTCCTGATCGCACGCGCGGTGCTGGGCCTCGGCTTCGGCGGAGAGTGGGCGGCAGGCGCCGTGCTGATGGGTGAAGCGATCCGGCCGCAATATCGCGGGCGTGCGGTCGGCTCGGTGCAGTCGGGCTGGGCCGTCGGCTGGGGCCTTGCAGTGCTGTCGCAGGCGATCCTGTTCTCGGCCTTGCCGGCGGAGACAGCGTGGCGCTGGATGTTCGTGGTCGGCGCGCTGCCGGCGCTGCTGGTGTTCTACATCCGCCGCTCCGTGACCGAGCCGGAGATCGCGGCTGAGGCCCGCGCCAAGCAGGCCGCGAGCGGCAATCGCCCGGCGCTCTGGGAAATCTTCTCCGGTCCAATCCTGAAGACCACGATCCTGGCGTCGCTGATGGCGACAGGCTGCCAGGGCGGCTATTACGCCGTCACCTTCTGGGTGCCGCAGTTCTTGACCAAGGAGCGGCATCTCTCGATCGTCGGCTCGACCGGCTATCTCTCGACGCTGATCATCGGCTCCTTCATCGGCTATCTCACGGGCGCCTGGCTCGCCGACCGGATCGGACGGCGCAATCTCTTTCTGACCTTCTCGATCGGCGCAATAGCGGTTGTGCTGCTTTACACGCAGCTGCCGCTCACCAACGAGGTCCTGTGGGTGCTCGGCTTCCCGCTCGGCTTTTTCGCCTCGGGCTATTTCTCCGGCGTCGGCGCATTCCTGACCGAGCTTTATCCAACGCGACTGCGCGGCTCGGGCCAGGGATTTTGCTACAATTTCGGCCGCGGCATCGGCGCGCTGTTTCCGTTCCTGGTCGGAGCGCTGTCGGCGACGACGTCGCTTGCGAATGCGATCGCGATCTTCGCGGTGGTGGCTTACGCGCTGTTCTTCATCGCCGCTTTCGCGCTGCCGGAGACGCGCGGGCGCGTGCTGCACGCGGACTGATGAAGGCTAACTATCGTCCGACCTGATACGGCCCGCCCTTTTCGAGGGCGCGACTGTATGCCGGCCGCGCATGAATGCGCTCCAGGAACGCCATCGCCTTGGGATGGCCGAGCTCGAGCCCGCCGCGCGCCTGGGCTGCCTCGAGCGGAAAGCTCATCTGGATGTCGGCGGCGGTGAATTCGTTGCCGGCGAACCACTCGCTCTTGCCGAGCTCGCCTTCCCAATAATCCATGTGCTGCTTGATCTGCGGATTGACCAGTGCAGTGAGCGCCTGGTTCGAGACCTTGCGCACCAGCGGGCGCAGCAACGCCGGCGCGCGCTTCGGCATCAGCGTGAACAGCAGCTTGAGCAGCAGCGGCTGCATCGCCGAGCCTTCCGCATAGTGCAGCCAATAGGTGAAGCGCAGCCGCTCGGGCGTGTTCGGCGGCGGGACCAGCCGGCCGTTGCCGTAGGTGGCGATGAGATATTCGATGATCGCGCCGGATTCAGCGATGGTGTTGCCGTTGTCGGTGATGACGGGCGACTTGCCGAGCGGATGGATGGCGCGCAGCTCCTTCGGCGCGCGCATGTCCGGCTGTCGCTGATAGCGCACGATCTCGTAGGGCACGCCCAACTCCTCGAGCAGCCACAGCACGCGCTGCGAGCGGGAATTGTTGAGGTGATGAACGGTCAGCATCGCGTGGTCCCCGGGGCTAGGCGCGGTCGATCGGCCGCGCGTTCGTGCCAGCCTGGGAACACAATGTCGAGCCATCCGGTCGGATATTTTAACCCGGGTATATTGACCTGAGCAATTTACCCGGGTATTAAAGGACTCAACACGATCAATATGGCAATGATTCCAATGCAAAAGACTTTCACCGCTTTCCAAGGGCATCGCCGTCTGGTCTCCGGGCCGGCAGGAGAGGTCGCGCTGGTCATCAAGCGGATGGCGGAACGGCCGGACCAGCCCATCGTCATCTTCGAGGACGCCACGGGCCGGTCGATCGACTTCGATCTGCGCGGCGGAGACCGCGAGGTGCTGGCGCGGCTGGCGAAGCTTGTCCCGCCCCCGGTTGAGGACACCCCATCGCCGAGCGAGCCGCGCGGCCGCGGCCGGCCGAAGCTCGGCGTGGTCGCGCGCGAGGTGACGCTGCTGCCGCGGCACTGGGAGTGGCTCAGCGCGCAAGCAGGCGGCGCTTCGGTCGCGCTGCGGAAACTTGTCGAAGAGGCGCGGCGTGCCAGCGGCGACAAGGATCGCGCGCGGCAGGCGCGCGATGCGGCCTATCACTTCATGTCGACCATGGCCGGCAATCTGCCGCAGTTCGAGGAAGCTTCGCGCGCGCTGTTTGCGGATGACCGGCGGCGTTTCACCGGACTGATCGCAGATTGGCCCGCCGACATCCGCGACCACATCGTCAAGCTCGCCTACAGCGACCGCGCTTGAGCTTGAGGCGTTCGTACGCGCAACTCGCGCCCAACGTGTTCGCGCGCTCACAGTATTATGACCGTCATTAAACGGTGGACCTGTGGTGCGCGCCGCGCCACAATGGATGACAATACAGATCAAAAAGCTAGGTCAGGGAGAATGATTTTGACCCGCACAGCCCCGCAATTCCTGTTCGATTTCGGCAGCCCGAATGCCTATCTCAGCCACCTCGCGATCCCCGCCATCGAGCAGCGCATCGGCGTCAAATTCGAGTATGTGCCGATCCTGCTCGGCGGCATCTTCAAGTCGACCAACAACAAGTCGCCGGCCGAGACGCTTGCCGGCGTCAAAAACAAGCGGGAATTCCAGGCGGTCGAGACCGAGCGCTTCGTCAAGCGCTTCAAGGTCCAGCCCTATGTCTGGAATCCCTTCTTCCCTGTCAACACGCTGAACCTGATGCGCGCGGCGATCGCGGCGCAGCTCGAAGGCGTGTTCGAAACATACGTCGAGGCTGCCTTCGATCACATGTGGCGCGAGCCGAAGAAGATGGACGATCCGGAAATCGCGGCCAAGGCGCTGGCGTCCTCCGGCCTCGACGCGCAAAAGCTGTTCACCCGCGCGGCGGAACCGGAGGTGAAGGGCAGATTGATCAAGAACACCGAGGAGGCTGTTGCACGCGGCGCGTTCGGCTCGCCGACCTTCTTTGTCGGCAACGAGATGTTCTTCGGAAAGGAACAGTTGCGCGAGGTCGAGGAGATGGTCTCGGGGAAGTGATTTTCGTATGATGGACAGATCGAGCCATCATCTCTGATGTCGTCCTGGCGAAAGCCAGGACCCATAACCACCGAAGGCTGTGCTGTGACGAGCTGGGGCTCCAACTTGCCCGACAATATACAGTCGGGGTAATGGGTCCTGGCTTTCGCCAGGACGACAGCAAGAAACAACAAGGACAATCCCATGCGTATCCTCGTGGTCGGCGCTGGCGCCATCGGCGGCTATTTTGGTGGCAGGCTGTTGCAGGCGGGCCGCGACGTCACCTTCCTGGTCCGGCCGCGGCGCGCCAGCGAGCTCGCGAGCGCCGGCCTCGTTATCAAGAGCCCAAACGGGGACGTGACCTTGAACAATCCGCCGACGGTTCAGGCCGACGCGCTCAAGGAAAAATTCGATGTCGTGCTGCTCAGCTGCAAGGCCTTCGACCTCGATGACGCCATCAAGTCGTTCGCGGCAGCAGTCGGGCCGAATACCGCGATCATCCCGATGCTCAACGGCATGAAGCATCTCGACATCCTCGACGGCAAGTTCGGCAAGGAGCGCGTGCTCGGTGGCCTCTGCGCCATCGCCGCGACGCTCAACGAAAAGCGTGAGGTGGTGCAGCTGCAGCCGATGCAGTCGATCAATTACGGCGAGCGCGATGGCAAGCTGTCGGATCGGGTCAAGGCGATCGACGAGGCCTTCAAGAGCGGCATCGTTGGGGCCACCGCCAGCCAGAACATCATGCAGGACATGTGGGAGAAGTGGGTGTTCCTGTCCTCGCTGGCTGCGTCCACCAGCCTGATGCGCACCTCGGTCGGCAACATCCTCGCCGCGCCCGGCGGCAGGGATTTCCTGCTCGGCATGCTGGATGAGACCAGTGCGATCGCAGCCGCGTCGGGCTACTCGCCGGGCGGGCCGTTCTTCGAGCGCGTGAAGGGCAATCTCACCACCGAGGGTTCGCCGATGACGGCCTCGATGTTCCGCGACGTCAAGGCCGGCCTGCCGGTCGAGGCCGATCACGTCATCGGCGACCTCATCGAGCGTGCCGATGCCGCCAAGGTGCCGGTGCCGAAGCTGCGCATCGCGTACACGCATTTGAAGGCGTATGAGAAGCAGCGGGCGGGCTGACCGCAGCTTCCGCTATTTGAAATACGCGAGATAGTGCGAGACGGCGGTGATTTCCTCATCGCTCATGTGATAGGCGACATCGGCCATCGCGGCGCCGCCACCGCCGACGCGCTGACTGCTCTTGTAGTCTTGCAGCGCCTTGACGAGGTATTCCTCGCGCTGGCCCGCCAACCTCGCGACGGCCTTGGTGCCGGCAAAGCTATCGGTATGGCATGAGGCGCAGCGGCGGCCGGCGGCAACTTGCGCGCCCTTTTTCGACAGGTCCGGATCCTTGTCCTCCGCCGCTGTCGGCGGCGTCAGCGCGGCGAAATAGGCGCCGAGATTGCGGACGTCCTCGTTGGTGATCTCCTCGGCGATCGGCTGCATCTGATCGTTCTTGCGCGAGCCGGCGCGGAAGAACACCAGCTGCCATTGCAGGAATTGATCGGGCTGGCCAGCGAGCGAAGGGATGTTCTCGGTCTGCGAGATGCCGTTCTCGCCGTGACAGCCGGCGCAGACGGCGGCCTTCTCCTTGATCGCAGCATTGTCGGCGGCGCTTGCGGAGAGAGAACCGAGCGCGAGAAGCGCAACCGCGCTGATTGCGTGCGAGATGAACTGCCGGCGCATGATTGGGATTCCGATCTATCGAACGCGCCATTCCGGGCGAAGAAGCGCGAGCTATGATGCGCAATGGCGCATCTGAGAATTCCATAACCCGCGTTCGTGGCCAAGGGTTCCGGGCTTGCGCGCAAGGGGCGCGCAATCAGAAACGACGGCGTGCGAAATTGAAATGAGAAAGGCTGCGGCGCCGCTCGGCACCGCAGCCTCGTGTCATCTTGCGCTACTTCTTGCTGTAGCTGATGCGGTAGATCGCGCCGGCCCAATCGTCGGCGACGAGGATCGAGCCATCCTTGGCGAGGATGATGTCGTCGGGACGGCCGAGATAGCCCTGGTCGCCCTCGATCCAGCCGGAGGCGAACACCTCCTGCTTGGCGTTCTTGCCGTCGGGCCCGACGATCACGCGCATGATGCGGCCGCCCTGGTACTTGTGACGATTCCAGGAGCCGTGCTCGGCGATCAGGATGTTGTTCTTGTACTCGGCCGGGAATTGGTCGCCGGTATAGAACTTCATGCCGAGCGGAGCGACGTGAGCACCGAGGTTCAGCACCGGCGGCGTGAATTCGGAGCACTTGTGGCCCATCGCGAACTTGGTATCCGGCAGGTCACCCTGGTGGCAGTAGGGATAGCCGAAGTGCTCGCCGATCTTGCTGATCATGTTCAGCTTGTCCGAGGGCAGATCGTCGCTGATCCAGTCGCGGGCATTCTCAGTGAACCAGAACTTGCCGGTGCGCGGATCGACGTCGCCGCCGACCGAGTTGCGAACGCCGAGCGCGTAGATTTCCGCATTGCCGGTCTTGGGATCGACGCGGCGGATCTGCGAGACGCTGGTCGGGGGCACGCCGATGTTGAAGGGCGGTCCGAACGGAATGTAGAACCAGCCTTCCTTGTCGACCGCGATGTACTTCCAGCCATGCGCGGCATAGGACGGCATGTCGTCATAGACGACCTTGCCCTCGCCGGGATTGTCGAGCTTGTTCTCGATGTCGTCGTAGCGGATCAGCTTGTCGACCGCGATGACGTAGAGCGCACCGTCCTTGACGGCCAGACCCGTGGGCATGTTCAGCCCCTTGAGGATGGTCTTGACCTCTTTCTTTCCGTTGTTGTCCTTGATGGCGTAGACGTTGCCGAGGCCGAACGAGCCGACGAACAGCGTGCCCTTGTCACCCCAGGCCATCTGCCGCGCGGCCAGCACACCGGACGCGTAGACCTCCATCTTGAAGCCCGGCGGCAGCTTCACCTTCTTGACGATGTTGGCGAGTTCGGCGTCGGAGGCGCCGGTCGGCGGCCCCGATGGCGGCGCCAGGCCCTTCTGCGCCTCGGTCTCGTCGCCGAGGAACCAGTCGTCCGGCGGATGGGTCCAGAACTCCTTGGTGCCGGATTCGTATTTCTTCAGCGGCTTGTTCTTGTCCTGTTGCTGCGCATGACCGACGCTTGTCCCCGCGAGAAGGGCAACCGCTGCAAGCGCCAGGACGGATTGAAAGGCGGATTGAAAGACGGATCCATGGAATTTCATCGCGTCACTCCCCTAAGGCAGCCGTCAGGGCTGCACATTTATTTTATTTTGCTGTCGAGAGGCGAAGTTCGGACTCTGTCGAGAGGACAGACGCAGAAAGGTTAGCACATCTGCGAGCGGTGAGAAGCGCGCCGCGTGCGATGCGATAGCGCTCAGTAAAAATTGAGACGGAAAGTCAATGATGGCGAACGCCGCGACAACAACGCTCTCGCTGCAGCGCGGAATCAAGATCACGCGCGGCTAATTTACAGGCAGCAGGAGGTTCGGAACAAAAAAACGCGAAAACAACCCCATGCACAGTAGAACGGCTCCGGCCATCTTGCTGCCGGTGATTCCGGGTAGACATCTGACGAGTCGAGCGAATTAGCAAAGGTGGCGGCTACGGGGCGACGGGGTAGGGACCATCGTCGAAAATCGTCTCATGATAGCCTTTCGATCCGATATCGCGCGCCAGCGTGCTGCGAAAATCGCGATCATCGCGAAGACAGTTCAGGACATGCGCGAAGTCGAATTCGGGCCGCCAGCCGAGCTCGTGCCGCGCGCGCTCGTTGACATAGACGCGATCGATCGCGGGGAACAGGCGCCAGCCGCGCGCTGCGTAGAGCTCCGCACAATCCGGATAGAGCTCGCGCACCACACTGGCCGCGTCGCGCGCAAGCGCGGCGAGATGGCGCTGCTCGAACGGGCTCGTGGCCGACACGATGGTGCGGGCAAATCCGATGTTCGGCGCGCGCTCGACTGCGAGCAGATGGGCGCTCACCGCGTCCGCGATATCCAGCCGGCGATAGAGCAGCTCGTTGGCCTGCGCGTTCTCCGGCGCGTAAGCCGACCGCATCGCCGGATCGTCATCGTCTTCCGGGAAGAAGCGCGAGGTCCTCAAGATCACGACAGGCAGGCCGCGCTCGCGACAGAACAGCTCGCAGAGAGTTTCGGCCATCAGCTTGGTCGTGCCGTAGATGTTCTTCGGGATCGGCGGCAGGTCCTCGGTGACCCACACCGCGGCCTGTCCCGCCTCGGAGCGGAGCTGCGAGCCAAACGCGCTGGTGGTGCTGGTGAAGACAAAACTGCGCACGCCGGCCGCCACAGCCGCTTCAAGCAAATTGAGCGTGCCGGTGACGTTGGTGTCGATGAAGGCTTGCTTGCTGTGGGTCGCCACATGCGGCTTGTGCAGCGTCGCGGTGTGGATCACCGCGGTGACGCCGTCCATCTGGCGCCGCACGAAATCGGAATCGACGATCGAGCCGACAGCGTCGGTGAAGGGCGATGGCTTCAGGTCGATCCCACGCACAGACGAACCGCGCCCGCGGAGCGTGCGGAGAAGACCCTCGCCGAGATGGCCCGCGCTGCCTGTGACCAGAATTGTCATTCGTTACCCAATACAGCCGCCAGCGGCGTGGAAAACCACGTGCCCGTCCGGTCCGGCTGGATGCTTTGGGAAAAATTGGAGCGGGCGAAGGGGCTCGAACCCTCGACCCCGACCTTGGCAAGGTCGTGCTCTACCACTGAGCTACACCCGCATCCTGTGTCGGTCGCATGACTGCGCCGGCAACGGCTGTCGTATGCCAAAAGCGGGAGGGGAATGCAACAGCTACCGGCGGCATAGATGCGCAATCGGAGGCCCGATATCAACCCGAACGCGGCCAAATGACCCAAAAAGGCCCCGGAACCGTCGAATCGGCACGCACGGATTGAAATTCGGCCGTCCCGGCCCAATTTAGGGCCAACAGCGAAGCATATGAATTGGCGACGTGCTAAAGACCCGCCAATTCCAGACATCAGACGAGGGGATCCCGTGACGATCATCGACCAGGGTAACGGAGCAGCGGGCCCGGCTGCCGCCGATCTGATCAAGGACACGACCACCCAGACCTTCGTGAAGGACGTCATCGAGGAATCGAAGCGCCAGCCGGTGCTGATCGACTTCTGGGCGGAGTGGTGCGGCCCCTGCAAGCAGCTCACGCCCTTGCTGGAAAAAGCGGTCAAGGCCGCCAAGGGCAAGGTCAAGCTGGTCAAGATGAACATCGACCAGCACCCGGCGATCCCGGGCCAGATGGGCATCCAGTCGATTCCGGCGGTGATCGCCTTCGTCAACGGCCAGCCGGCCGACGGCTTCATGGGTGCGGTCCCGGAGAGCCAGCTCAACGCCTTCATCGAGAAGCTGACCAAGGGCGTGACCGCGCCGGGTGAGCCGAATATCGCGGAAATCCTCCAGGAAGCCGAGGCCGTGCTCGCCGAGGGCGATGCCGCCGCGGCCGCGCAGATCTACGCGGAAGTGCTGCAGCTCGAATCGACCAACATCGCAGCCCTGGCCGGGCTCGCGAAATGCTACGCCGTCTCCGGTGCGATGGAGCAGGCCAAGCAGACGCTCGCCATGGTGCCGGAATCCAAGCGCAACGACCCGGCCGTGAAAGCCGTGCAGACCGCGATCGATCTGGCCGAGCAGGCGGAGCAGCTCGGGCCTGTCGCCGAGCTGGAACAGAAAGTCGCCGCAAACCCGCTCGATCATCAGGCCCGATTCGACCTCGCGATCGCGCTCAACGCCCAAGGCAACCGGGCAGCTGCCACCGAGCAGCTGCTCGCGATCGTCAAGCGCGACCGCAAATGGAACGACGACGGCGCCCGCAAGCAGCTGGTGCAGTTCTTCGAGGCCTGGGGCGGCACGGACGATGCAACCGTCGAGGGACGCAAGCGCTTGTCGATCATCCTGTTTTCCTGACGCGCGCTGGCAAGGCCAGGGGACCCGGCAGATGCCGATCAACATCGAATATCGCGGGCCCGCCGACCTTCCGGAGATCCTTCCGGTGTTTCCGTTGCCGGGCGCGCTGCTGCTGCCGCGCGGGCAGATGCCGCTCAACATCTTCGAGCCGCGCTACCTCGCGATGATCGACGATGCCTTCCGCGATGGCCATCGCCTGATCGGCATGATCCAGCCCGACATCGCGCACTCGCCCAAGAATTCCGACAAGCCGGCGCTGTTCCGCGTCGGTTGTGTCGGCCGCATCACCCAACTCGCGGAATCTGGCGACGGCCGCTACATCCTCGAGCTCACCGGTGTCTCGCGCTTCAAAGTGCTCGAGGAGCTCGAAGTGCTCACCGCCTACCGGCAGTGCAAGGTGGATTTCTTCGCCTTCGTCGACGATTTCACGCCGCGCATGGGCGAGGAGGAGGTCGATCGCGAAGCACTGCTGACGGTGCTGGCGGACTTTCTGAAGGCCAACAACCTCAAGGTCGACTGGGAGGGCGTCGAGACCGCTCCCAACGAGGCGCTCGTCAACGCGCTGGCGATGATGTCGCCCTATGGTGTGGCCGAGAAGCAGGCGATGCTGGAAGCGCCCGACCTGAAGACCCGCGCCGAAATTTTGATCGCGGTCACCGAGATGGATCTCGCCAAAAAACGCACCTCAGGCGATCCGCCGCTGCAGTGACGGCCTGAACGCTCACGCAGCGCAGACGGCTGCTCCGGCATCTCGCAGCAGCATTTTCGCGATGCTGGATGCAGGCATCGGCCGGCTGAAATAGTAGCCTTGCGTTTCGGCGCAGCCGTCTTCACGCAGGATGTCCAGCTGCTCCCTCGTTTCGACGCCTTCGGCGGTCGTGGTCTTGCTCAAGCTGACTGCGAAACGAACGACTGCTCGCGCGAGATGTTGCGCCTCTGCCCTCGCGCTGGTCAGTTCGCTGACGAAGCTGCGGTCGATCTTGATCTTGTCGAACGGGAATCTTTGCAGAAAGCTCAGAGAAGAATAGCCGGTGCCGAAATCGTCCAGGGCGATTCGCACACGGAGCTGGCGCAGCTGACCGAGGGCCTCGAATACAGCTTCGCTGTCATGCATGATCGCTGTCTCCGTAACTTCGAGCTCGAGCCTGTGCGGCGCCACACCCGAACTCGCCAGCGCGCTGACAACGACCGGCACAAGCTCCTTGCTCCTGAATTGAGCGGGAGACAGGTTGATCGCGATGCTGAGATCGACAGGCCATTTTGCGGCTTCCGCACAGGCCGTCCTAAGGACCCATTCCCCCAGCGGCACGATCAGGCCGGTCTCTTCCGCAAGCTGGATGAATTCGCCCGGCATGACCAGACCTCGCTGCGGGTGATGCCAGCGCAGCAGGGCCTCGAAGCCCCTGGTCTTACCGGTCGCGGCGTCGATGAATGGCTGGTAATAGAGCTCGAAGTGACCGCCGGCAAGCGCATCGCGCAAGTCGCGCTCCAGATTCCGTCGCGCATGCATGATCTCGTCGAGTTCCGGCTCGAAGAAACGGAATGCGCCACGTCCACCATTCTTGGCCGAGTAGAGGGCGAGATCGGCGCTCTTCATGATCGCGTCGGGATCATTGCCGTCACGCGGCGCGATGGCAATGCCGATGCTGGTGCCTACGGTGACCCGGTGATCGCCGAGGTCGAAGGGTTTGCAAAGCGCCTTTCTGATGTTCTCGGCGAGGGTCGCGGCCTCCACGGCCGGGCTGGTCACGTAGTCGATCACCGCGAACTCGTCCCCGCCCAGTCGGGCGATCAACGCCGTTTCCGTGGTGCATTCGCGCAAACGCGCCGCGACGGCGCGCAGCAGGGAATCGCCCGCCGGATGTCCAAGCGTGTCATTGACTTCCTTGAAGCGATCGAGGTCAAGCATGAGCACGGCAAGATCAAGACCACCATTGCGCGTAACTGCAATGGCATGCTCCATCCGCTCTCTGAGCAGCACCCGATTTGGCAGGTCGGTCAACGCATCGTGTTGCGCCATATGGGTGATTTTGGCCTCGGACCGGCGTTGCTCCGTAACATCAAGATGCGTGGCCACCCATCCGCCGCCGGGCATCGGCTGTCGCGTCACGCAGATCAACCGACCATCCGCAAACTCGTCGATCCTGCTCGAGACTGTGTCGAACGGCAATGCAGCCAGTCTCGAGATGTATTGCCCGGCAGCGCCCTCGCTCGTATCGCCCTTGAGGATGCCGTTCACAACGCGGTGCTTGACGATGTCGACGTGCGGCGTCCCCGTCTTCAGCAGTTCCGGCGGCAGCCGATAGAGCAGGGCATAGCGCTCGTTGCAGACGACGAGCCGCTTCTCCGTGTCAAACATGCAAAGGCCCTCGACCATGTTGTTGATGGCCGTGTCGAGCCTGATCTTCTGGTCCTGGATTTCCTTTTGCGAATCTTCCACCTGTTGCCTGGCAAACGAAAGCTGAGTGATAACTTCCTCGAATCGGCTGGTTCTGGTCGCAAGCCGGCGATCCGCCAGCACGCCCACAAAACTCATCCCGAGCACCGACAGGGCCACGCCCGCGATTGCCACGGCGAGGAAGCCGGGAGAAAGCGACAGTGTGTCGCTTGCCAGCGTCGGGTCTGGAACGATCTGTACCGCCCCCATAGCCGTGAAATGATGCGACACGATGGCGAGCGTCAGCAGCAGCGCCGCAGCGAAGGTCCCCCACCTGTCCTTGCGACCCAGGGCGACCGCAAGTGCGGCGTAGCCTAGGACCATGCCGAGGGCGATCGAGATGAGCACCAGCTCCGGCGACCAGGTCACGCGACCAGGCACTTCGAGGGCCGACATGCCCAGATAGTGCATGCTCGCAATACCGCCGCCGATGATGCCGCCACCGGCAGCCGCGCGCCAGCGGCCGGGCCTGCCGACGGCAACGCCAAAACCTGCCGACGTCAGGATCATCGCTGCGGCGAGCGACAAAGCTGTCAGCGTGATGGCGTAACCGGTCGAGACGCCGGGCTCGTAGGCAAGCATTGCCACAAAATGCGTTGCCCAGATTCCATAACCGATGGCGGCGCCGGCGACCGCAATCCAGATCAGTCGCGTCCAGGCGCGCGATGCGTTCGCTCGATGAAAGATGCTGACGGCAACAATGCTTGCGGCGAAGCAAACCAGACCGGCGAGCATGACAAGCCGCCAATCGTGCTCTGCCGTGAGGCAGGTAAAAACGCGGAACATCGAAATCGCCTCCCTCGTCAATAAGCTCGACGATTGATCCGATTGGCTTTGGTCACGTTAATTTCTTGCAATGCCCGGTTGCATGCCTATCGGGAGGTAAACCCAACCTCGACAATGGCGCCGTTTGGCGGTAGCCGGTGCGGGCGAAGGACTTAATTCTCGTGGAACCACGGGTTTAGGCGGGCCCAAGGCTCCATCCGCTTGAATTAACCCGGTGCTGCTTAGAGGTGCCCGCGGATTCGTTTGCGGCCGGTGATCATCGCGCGGATCAGGTTCTCGCGCTGGAGACGCCCCATCAACAGCACGCCCAGGACGTGCAGCACGACCAGGACGATGACCGCGTCGGATGAATAGTGGTGGGTGTCCTCGATCCACCAGACGCCGAAGAAAGTGACGGTCACCGACATCGCGCCTGATATCGTCGAGACCGCGAGCGAGACCAGCAGCGCCACCAGCATCAACGTGCCGGCGGGATTGAGCCCGATATAGCGGCCGGTGATGCCGCGGCGCAGATTCCAGAGATAGCGTGGCGCGGCCCGAAGCCTGATGCCGACCATGCGGAAGCGCGAATAGCGGCTTCCCCAAAGACCCCAGACCAGACGGAACGCAAGAAGCCCGAGCACGGTATAGCCGACGATGCGGTGAAGTCCGTCATAGACGGTGGGCGTGAACCACGCGGCCAGAACGCAAGCCGCGAGCGCCCAGTGCCAGAGCCGCAGCGGGAGGTCCCAGACCGCGACTGTCCGCGAAGCGGCTCGATCCGCGGGGGTCCGGTTGGACCCCCTGCGTATTTGCGGTACCGTTTCATCGATCAAGCGAGGACCACCCTCAGGCCTAACTTTGCGCAGTTCATTTGGCGCGAGCCGTCTCGCGCGGTCTACTTCGCAATCGTGTGCTTCAGGCTCAGATCTTCGGGGCTGTAGAACAGCTCGTAAAGCTTGCCTTCCTTGACGCCGTAGACCTCGTAGCACGACCCTTCGATCTTTGAGCGCCGCACCTCGTAGCCGAGCGTCTTGGCCTTGGCTTCGGCTTCGCTCGCCGGCTTCCACGACGCCTTGTCGAGCTTGGTGCAGTCCTTGAAACCATCGGCCAAGGCTGCCGATCCCATGCCAATCCCGATCGTCAATGCAACGGCAGCAACACGAATAACCTTCACGAACGTCTCCTCTTCTGTCGTGGGCGCTACGCCTGAGGCGAAGCGGGACCGAAGGAAGCAAAGCACATGATGAAGTCAATGCGGTTCAGAAGCAGTTGGCTTTAGAGTTATTCTAACGATCCGAAAAAGCTCAGCGCTCTCCGTATGCAGCGCGTGTTTACAGCGACACTGCGGCCTTACGTCTCACGGTTTGATGGCAAGCAGATCGGGCGCGCCGCTCAGTAGCCGGCAACCGCCATCGCGACGACGGCACTTAGCGCCATCCATCCAAAATGCCGGCCGCGCGTGGCCCATGCGTTGGCGAAAGCAGCGAAGCCGAACACGCCGGCCATGGTGACGACGATCCAGTGGCGCGCCGGCTCCGATTGCATCCAGGGCGCCGCGATCAGGAGCGCACCTCCGCCGATCCAGGCGACGGTCGAGGCCTGCCACACCAGGCGGATCAGGGTGCGGAGCCGTTCCGGCTCTATGCGGGCGCGGGCAAAGACCTTGGTCTCGCCGAGAATGCCGTGAATGAGGGCCACGGCAATGGTCACGACCCCGGCGCACTGGAGCAAGAGATCACGCATCGTCAAAGCTCCCTGCAAATTTCGTCCATACAGTTGTGTATGGTGAGATAGGCGCTGGCCTGCCGGCTGTCAATACACTAGTGTATGGTTTGCATCCGGAATCCGACATGGCAGAACAGCTGAACGCCGACGACTGGATCAAACGGGGCCTGAAGGCGCTAGCGAGAGACGGCTTCACCGCGCTGAAGGCCGATCCGCTGGCGAAAGCCATGGGGGTCTCGCGCGGCAGCTTCTATTGGCATTTCGCCGATCTCGGCGCATTCCATGCCGCTCTCCTGAAGCGCTGGCGCGAGATCGCGGCCGAGCAGATCATCGCCGATGTCGAGGCGGATAGCGACGAGCCGCTGAAAGCGCTGCTGCGCAGGACTTTTGGCGCGCGGCTCGACCTCGAGCGCGCGGTGCGGAACTGGGCGGCCTTCGATGCGGCGGCACAGACGGCGGTGCGTGCCATCGACCGGCGCAGGCTCGACTATATCGAAGAGTTGCTGAGGAAGCGCGGGTTCGAGGCGGCGACGGCGCGAGCCCGCGCCCAAATCCTGTACTGGACGTTTCTCGGCTTCGCCCTGTCGGGCCCGCCATTGCCGGCCGCGCGGCTCGAGGGCCTGCTCGACGAGATCCTGCGGATGGCTTCGGCTTGAGCGACGCAATGGGCTGCTACGATTTTTTATGCTAAAGGCAACCGACCGCCGGAGACCCCCATGAACGCGCCCACCGAACGCCCCGAAGCCAGCGTCGATCCCAAATTGCTGGAGATTTTGGTCTGCCCGCTGACCAAGGGCCCGCTGGAGTTCGATTCTGCAAAGCAGGAGCTGATCTCGCGCAGCGCCAAGCTCGCCTATCCGATCCGCGACGGCATTCCGATCATGCTGCCGGAAGAGGCCCGCAAGATCGATTGAGAGACTTGTGGCCCGATGAGAGACTTGTAGCCCGGATGGAGCGCAGCGAAATCCGGGGTTCCTCGTATGACGCAGCGGCGCCGGAATACGCTGCGCTCCATCCGGGCTACCGAAAATCCTACAGCGCCTCGCCCTTCAACAGCCGCGGTATCTCACCGGTCAAACCCGCGGCTTGGCGGATAAAAAGATTCTTCAGCGGCGGGGCGCGATCGACGAGGCCGAGGCCGATGTCGCGGACGGTGCGCAGCAAGGTGGACTGGTTGGAGAACAGGAAGTTCAGCGAGTTGGTGGCAACGCCCATGGCCATGGTGTCGAAGCGGCGCCAGCGCTGGTAACGTTCGAGCACGTCGGCGGCGCCGATATCCATGCCGAGCCGCGCGGCATCGACCACGACCTCGGCCAGTGCGGCGACGTCCTTCAGTCCCATGTTGAGACCCTGGCCCGCGATGGGGTGGATGACGTGGGCGGAATCGCCGACAAGCGCGAGGCGCTGGGCAATGAAGGAGCGTGCGACGAAATAGGACAGCGGAAACGCGCGCGGCTTGTCGAGCGCCTTCACCTCGCCGAGATGCAGGCCGAAGCGCTGCTCGAGCTCGCCGTGAAATTCCTCATCGCTCAACGCAATGATACGCGCGGCTTCGCTGCGGCGCTCGGTCCAGACCAGCGAGGAGCGCTTGCCCGAAAGCGGCAGGATCGCGAACGGGCCCGCCGGCAGAAAATGCTCTTCGGCGCGGCCTTCATGATCGCGATCATGGCCGACGGTGACGACGATGCCGGATTGATCGTATTCCCAGCCATGGGTGGCGATGCCGGCGCGCTCGCGCAGTTTCGACTTCGCGCCGTCGGCCGCAACCAGGAGGCTCGCCGCAATGACGCTGCCGTCGCCGAGCGTCACATCGATGCCCTCGGCCCGCGCGTCGTAAGACGACACGGTGGTCGCGCGGAGATCAATGCCCTCGGCCTCGGCGCGGACCACCAGCGCATCGATCAGGCGGCGGTTCTCGACCATATGCGCGAAGGGCTCGCCCGGCGCGACATCGCCGGCAAAGTTGAGGAACGCCGGACGGGTGGCGTCTTCCAGCTTGGAATCGGTGACGGCCATGTCGAGGATGGGCTGCGCCTCGCCCCTGACGTCATCCCAGGCGCCGATCGCCTCGAACAGGCGGCGGCAGGCGGCCACGATCGCGGTGGCGCGCGGGTCCCGGCTCGGACGTGTGGAGAGCGCGGGGTCGGCGACGATGACGGGGATCTCGGGGCCGAGTCCCTGGCGCAACGCCACAGCCAGCGCCAGGCCCGCAAACGCGCCGCCACCGATGACAATGCTACCCTGTACCGACATATCCAATTCCCGGCTAAATCCTGGCCTTGCTAGCAGACTTGAGGTGGGCGAAACAGTGCGGTGAAACAAGGGCGGAAAGCCCCCATTGTGTCATTCCGGAGCAGCGAAGCCGGGGCGGCAAGGCGAAAGCTGAATTCCATGTCCAAGAGCCTGATCGACCTCATCTCGATCCTCGACCTCGAACAGCTCGAGGTGAATCTGTTCCGCGGCAACAGTCCGAAGACGAGCTGGCAACGGGTGTTCGGCGGCCAGGTGATCGGGCAGGCGATGGTTGCAGCGTGCCGCACCGTCGAGGGCAGGCTGCCGCATTCGCTGCATTGCTATTTCGTCCTGCCGGGCGATCCGCAGATCCCGATCATCTACCAGGTCGAGCGCCTGCGCGACGGCAAGAGCTACTCGACGCGACGCGTCACCGCGATTCAGCACGGCAACGCGATCTTCTCGATCATGGTGTCGTTCCATGCCGAGGAAGAGAGCGCGTTCGATCACCAGGACAAGATGCCCGACGTGCCGCGGCCGGAAAAGCTGACGGCGGAGGAGGTCGCGAAGCAGCCGATGTTCAAGGAGATGCCGGAGTTCATCCGCCGCTACTATGAATCCGACCGTCCGATCGAGCTGCGCCCGGTCGAGCTCGGCCGCTATTTCGGCCAAAAGATCGAGGACGGCCGCATCCATGTCTGGATCAAGACCGCGGCAACGCTGCCGGACGATCCGGCGCTGCACATGTGCGCGCTGGCCTACGCGTCCGACTTCTCGCTGCTCGACGCGATCATGGCGCGCTACGGCCGCACCCTGTTCGACAAGCGCATGATGCCGGCGAGCCTCGACCACGCGATGTGGTTTCACCGCCCGTTCCGCGCCGACGAATGGCTGCTCTACGCACAGGATTCGCCAAGCGCCCGAAGCGGCCGCGGCTTGACCCGCGGCTCGATCTTCAAGCCCGACGGCACGCTGGTGGCTTCCGTCGCGCAAGAAGGCTCGGTGCGCGAACGGAAAGCCTGAGAGGCATAAGCACGATCGATCGCGCTTATGCCTCTCGAGGTCAGGTCCGGAGCGATCCTCGCGGAGCCAGGACGGTCTCCGACGCGAACCAGTTCATGATCCAGCGATACACCCACGGGATCGGGATGATGAAGCCGCAAAGGAATGCAGCCACGATGCCCCGCCAGAGAATCCCGAGACCGCTGCCGTTGAAGACGATCTCGCGCCGCGTGCCTTCGATGCTGCGGCAGAACCAGCGCATTTGAGCCGCGGCGACCCAGGCCCAGCCGATGATGGTGATGATGGAGATCGCAAACAGCAGGCTCCAGCCGACATAGGCCCAGACCGTGCCGGTGAAGCTCAGGCCGAGCGGCTGCCCGTTGGAGGCGAGGTTCGCGACCATCCATTTGATCAGGAGCCAGTAGAGAACGATCTGGGCGATGAACAGCAAATTGCTCAGCAAGGGGACGCCGATCAACCCGATCACGATCGCCAGCACGATGAAGCCGAAATACCAGGGCACCAGCGCCATCGCATTGCCGGTGAAGCTGAGATTGGGCCGTCCGGGGACCTTCACGCAGGACACGATCCATTTCGTGTACCAGACGAACACCCACGGCACCGGGATGATGAAGCACATGCCGATCAGCATCACGATGCTGCGCCAGGTGAACTCGAGGATGCCGAAATCGACCGCCAGCGATCCTCCGGTGCCACCGCCGCCGTAACCCCCGGAGCCCATCATGGGCGGGCCGCCAGCCGGCATCATCGGGGGCGCACCGCCGCCGCTGATCAGGCCAGGGATTTCGGCCGCCTTCTGCCAGCCGGCCATGCCCTCCGACCACACCAGCGTATCGGGGCGCACGACTCCCTGGGCGACGAGGTCGCGGAATTGCCCTTCCTGGTAGGGCCCCTGCTGCTTGCCCTCGGATGCGTAGAACCAACTCGCCATGAAGCGTCCCCCCTCAAACATAGTTTTGTACCGGCCGCGACGCTTGGGTTCATCGCATCCATGCCAAAAACGCATTGTGGAGGATGAACGGCTGCCCTGTACAGAGGCGGCCGTTCACATAGCCCAACGATTTTCCGCTTCAATCTGCAACTTTTTTATGCCATTTGCCCGGAAAGATGCCAGATTGACGCAGCGCCGGGGACATACGGCGCGGCGCATCCCGGGGAATAGGCCTGACCATGAAACTCGTCGTCGCGATCATCAAACCCTTCAAGCTCGATGAAGTCCGCCAGGCACTGACGGCGATCGGCGTCCACGGCATGACCGTGACCGAAGTGAAGGGCTATGGCCGCCAAAAGGGCCACACCGAGATCTATCGCGGCGCTGAGTACGTGGTGAATTTCCTGCCGAAGCTGCGGATCGAGATCGCGGTCGCCTCCGATATCGCCGAGAAGGCGGTCGCCGTCATCACCGCGACCGCGCGCACCGGCCAGATCGGTGACGGCAAGATCTTCGTCACGCCAATTGATCACGCGACCCGCATTCGCACCGGCGAGACTGACAGCGACGCGCTCTGATTCTTGCTTTGACGCGTTTTCCTTTCGCGAACCGGTATCCACTTCGCGCGAAAACGCTCTTCTTCTTCGATCGCACCGGGCAACGGCGCCACGGCGTGCGACGCAATCAATAGCTGGGGGAAACGACATGGCGGGATTGTTGCGCCGCGCGGCTGCTATGGCCGCGCCGATCGGGCTTGTGTCGATCATGGCTTCGCCGGCGCGCGCCGCGGGCTCCGAGATCAACACCGCCGACACCGCCTGGATGATCGTCGCCACCGCATTGGTGCTGATGATGACGATCCCGGGGCTCGCGCTGTTCTATTCCGGCATGGTGCGCAAGAAGAACGTGCTCGCCACCATGGCGCAGAGCCTCGCCGCGGTGACGATCATCTCCATTCTCTGGGTCGCCTTCGGCTATTCGCTGTGCTTCGTCGGCGACGGCCCATGGATCGGCACGCTCGACCGCTGGTTCCTCGCCGGCATGACCATGGACAGCGTCAACCCGGCGGCGAAGACGATCCCGGAAGCGCTGTTCATGCTGTACCAGATGACGTTTGCGATCATCACGGTGGCGCTGGTCGCGGGCGCGGTCGCCGACCGGATGCGGTTCTCCGCCTATCTCCTCTTCTCGGTCGCATGGTTCATCTTCGTCTACATTCCGCTGGCGCATTGGGTGTGGGGCGGCGGCTTCCTCGCGAGCATGGGCGTGCTGGATTTCGCCGGCGGCCTGGTGGTGCATCTGTCGGCCGGCACCGCCGGCCTCGTCGCGGCGAAGGTGATGGGACGCCGTCACGGCTACGGCACCGAAAATCTTTCGCCGTTCGATCTGTCGCTCGCGGTGATGGGCACCGGCCTGTTGTGGGTCGGCTGGTTCGGTTTCAACGGCGGCTCGGCGGGCGCAGCCAATTCGCGCGCGGTGCTGGCGATCATCGCGACCCATCTCGCAGCCTGCTCCGGCGCGCTGACCTGGGGTGCGATCGAATGGTCGACGCGGCGCAAGCCGTCCGTGCTCGGCATGATCTCCGGCGCGGTCGCCGGCCTCGGCACCATCACGCCGGCCTCGGGATTCGTGGCGCCCTGGCACGGTATCGTCATCGGCGTGATCGCAGGCCTCGTCTGCTACTGGGCCTGCACCTGGCTGAAGCACCGGTTCGACTATGACGATTCGCTCGACGTGTTCGGCGTCCACGGCATCGGCGGCCTGACCGGGACCCTGCTGGCCGGCGTGTTCGCAACCAGCGCCATCGGCGGCACCGCCGGCCTGCTCGAAGGCCATCCGCAGCAGCTTCTGATCCAGCTGTATGGGGTCGCCGTCACCTTCGTCTGGTCGGCAGGCGTGAGCTTCGTCCTGCTCAAGCTGGTCAGCCTGTTCGTGCCGTTGCGCGTCTCCCGTGAGCACGAGCTCGAAGGGCTGGATATTTCGCAGCACGGCGAAGCGCTGCAGTAATTGGGCTTGCGCAACACATAAGCACGTGCTTATGTGTGGCCATGATCGAAGCTGACATCTTCAAGGCGCTGGCCGACCCGACCCGCCGCAAGGTCTTTGAGAAGCTTGCCGGCGGAAGCCTGAATGCGAGCGCTTTGCGCGACGGATTAGAGATCAGCCAACCGGCGATGTCGCAGCATCTTGCGGTGCTGCGCGGGGCGGGCCTGGTGCGCGAACAGCGGCAGGGCCGCTTTGTGAATTACGAAGTCGATCCCGAAGGAATTCTCGCCATCGGGACCTGGCTTGCGCGGTACCGCGCCTATTGGCCGAAACGCATGGATGCCCTCGCCGATCTCTTGAAGGAGATGGATCAATGAGCGACGCCGCGAAGCCTGATCCCTCCGACGCAGCTCTCGTCCTCGAATATGAATTCGATGCGCCGCCGGCCAAGGTCTGGCGCGCGGTGACCATTCCGGCGTTGCGCGAGCGCTGGCTGCCGGATTGCGACCTTGCGGGCGCCGAGCCGGAATCATCAATCCCAGGCCAGGAGGTGCGCTACCGGCTTCGCGATTCCGAACCGCCGTTTCGCGAAAGCCATGTCATCTTCCGGATCGAACCGAACGAGGATGGCGGCACCCGCTTCCGCATCATCCAGCAAACCTGCATGAAGCTGCCGCAGCCGGCCAACAACAATGGCTGCCTGATGCGCGCGGCCGCCTAACACCAACACCACTTCACCACCCGCAGACATGGAGGTCGCCGATGCGCGACATGCTTCAGCTCGTCCCTATGGTCGTCGAACAATCCGCCCGCGGCGAACGATCCTTCGACATCTATTCGCGCCTGCTGCGCGAGCGCATCATCTTCCTCAACGGCGAGGTCAATGATGCGATGTCGGGCCTCGTCTGCGCGCAGCTCTTGTTCCTGGAGGCGGAGAATCCGAACAAGCCGATCAATCTCTACATCAATTCCTATGGCGGCGTGGTCACCGCTGGCCTTGCGATGTACGACACCATGCAATTCATCAAGGCGCCGGTGCATACGCTGTGCATGGGCACCGCGCGCTCGATGGGCTCGTTCCTGCTGATGGCCGGCGAGCCCGGTCACCGCGCCGCCCTGCCCAATGCGAGCCTTCACGTGCATCAGCCGCTCGGCGGCTTTCAGGGCCAGGCGTCCGACATCCTGATCCATGCCACCGAGATGCAGGAAACCAAGCGGCGCATCATCCGGCTCTATGCCCAGCATTGCGGGCGCCCCGAACCGGACGTGGAACGGACCCTGGACCGCGACCACTTCATGACCGCGCAGCAGGCGGTCGACTGGGGGCTGATCGACCGGGTGTTCACGGAACGCAGCGCCGCCTGACGGTCTCTGCCTGCAACCGTCCGGCGAGCTCGCCCCGCTTAAGCTGTTTGGCCGGTTACGCGCATTCCGTGAGCACAAGTGCGGGGGGTCCGATATTTCGCCGCACGACAAGCCCTGCAACAGGCGTCCGCCTTACGGAAATACCGTTCTGCTGCCCGACGCATGAGCATCAATGTGTCGGCAGCTTGACGTGCCTTTATTTTAATCAGGCATGGTCAGGTATTGAGCGCGGCGTAATAGCGCACCGCACCGCACTACGCGTCAAACGCGAAAACACCCGTTTTCATAGTCCGTTAGCCAACACGCCCGATCTGGCACGGCATTTGATTCTAAGGGTCCTGGCTGTGCCCGCGTAGTGAACTTTCTCCCTCGTGGCGAACCAGTCGAGAAACGCCCGGCCACGTCCGGACCGGGCCCAAGCGGGGATAGGACCCATGAAAATTGTTATGGCGATTATTAAGCCATTCAAGCTGGAAGAAGTCCGTGACGCCCTGACCGCCATCGGCGTTCACGGTCTCACGGTGACGGAAGTCAAGGGATATGGCCGCCAGAAGGGCCATACGGAAATCTATCGCGGCGCCGAATATGCCGTGAGCTTCCTGCCCAAGATCAAGATCGAGGTCGCTGTCGCCTCCGACCAGGTCGACAAGACCATCGACGCCATCACGACCGCCGCGAAAACCGGTCAGATCGGCGACGGCAAGATCTTCGTCATCAATCTCGACCATGCGGTTCGCATCCGCACCGGCGAGGCCGATGCTGCGGCCCTTTGATTTCGCGCTCAATCAAAATTCAATCAGGAGTAAATGAAATGACGTTTAAGCGTCCCTATGGCGCGGGATTGGCGGCTCTCGCAGTCGGCCTGTTCGCTGCGACCGCAGCCTATGCCGAGCCAACGGTCAACAAGGGAGACAACGCCTGGATGCTGACATCGACAGTGCTCGTGCTGTTGATGACGATCCCCGGCCTCGCGCTGTTCTACGGCGGCCTCGTCCGCTCCAAGAACATGCTCTCGGTCCTGATGCAGGTGTTCTACACCGTCTGCGTCGTCACCGTGATCTGGGCCGTGTACGGCTACAGCCTCACCTTCACCGGCGGCTCGGACTTCATCGGCGGCTTCTCCAAGGCCTTCATGATGGGCGTCACCACCGACTCGAAGGCTGCGACCTTCTCGGTCGACGCCAACATCTCGGAGCTCATCTATATGTGCTTCCAGATGACCTTCGCAGCGATCACGCCCGCCCTCATCGTCGGCGCCTTTGCCGAGCGCATGAAGTTCGCGGCGATTGCGCTCTTCATCCCGCTCTGGGTCACGCTGATCTACTTCCCAATCGCGCACATGGTCTGGTATTGGCCCGGCCCGGACATGATCCAGGACGCTGCCAAGGCTCTGGCTGCTGCGGCTGATGGCGCGGCGAAGACCGCGGCGCAGGCCAAGCTCGACGAGATCAACGCCGACGCAGGCTGGATCTTCAAGAAGGGCGCGATCGACTTCGCGGGCGGCACCGTGGTGCACATCAACGCCGGCATCGCAGGCCTCGTCGGCGCTCTGCTGATCGGCAAGCGCGTCGGTTACGGCAAGGAGCTGATGGCTCCGCACTCGCTGACCATGTCGATGATCGGCGCCTCGCTGCTCTGGGTCGGCTGGTTCGGCTTCAACGCCGGCTCCAACCTCGAAGCCAATGGCGGCGCAGCGCTTGCCATGACCAACTCCTTCGTCGCCACCGCAGCCGCCGCGCTGTCGTGGATGTTCGCGGAGTGGATCATCAAGGGTCACCCGTCCGTGCTCGGCGTCATCTCCGGCGCTGTCGCGGGCCTCGTGGCCGTCACGCCTGCCGCCGGCTTCTCCGGCGTGATGGGTGCGATCGTCCTCGGCCTCGTGGTCGGCGTGGTCTGCCTGTTCTTCTGCACCGTCGTGAAGAACGCGCTCGGCTACGATGACTCCCTCGATGTGTTCGGCGTGCACTGCGTCGGCGGCATCATCGGCGCCCTCGGCACCGGCATCCTCGTCAATCCGGCGTTGGGTGGTGCGGGCATCATCGACTACACCGCGATCCCGCCGAAGGTTGCCGATTACGACTTCGCAGCGCAGATGATCTCCCAGGTCTGGGGCGTCGGCACCACGCTGGTGTGGTCGGGTATCGGTTCGGCGATCCTCTACAAGGTCGTCGATGTGATCGTTGGCCTCCGCGCCAATGTCGAGAGCGAGCGTGAAGGCCTCGACATCACCGAGCACACCGAGCGCGCCTACAACATGTAAGTCTCCTCCCGGGCGCGGCCTCCTCGGAGGTCGCGCTCACAACTACGGTTTGGGGCACATACCCGGCAATGTCCCGGCCGTTGAGGGGCTCCAGCGCAAGTTGGAGCCCCTTTCTTTTTGGACCCGAGCACCGCTGGGCCGTCATAAGTTAAATTGCATTGCTGCGAGCTTGTTGAATATCATGCTCCCCATTTGGAGCAGGATTTCATGCGTCTGCCCTATTGCCTGGTCTGGTGCTTCCTGTTGCTCGCTTTGTCGAGCCTCGATGCCCGTGCGGACAAGCGCGTCGCGCTGGTGATTGGCAACGGCGCCTACCGAAACGTTCCCACGCTCGCCAATCCGACCAATGATGCGGCCGATGTCGGCGCGGCCCTCAAGCGATCGGGGTTCGATCCTCTGGTCGCGACCGACCTCGACCAGTCCGCCATGCAGGACACCATTCTTCGCTTCGCGCGTGAGGCTCGCGGCGCCGATGTCGCCCTGTTCTACTACAGCGGGCACGCGCTCCAGTTCGCCGGCGTCAACTATCTGGTGCCTGTCGATGCCGTCGTTCGCGACGAGGTCGATCTGCGCCGCCTGGTACGCGCCGACGAGATCCTGGCGGATCTCCAGCAGGCGAAGAACCTGCGCATCCTCGTGCTCGACGCCTGCCGCGACAATCCATTTGCCGACGAGTTGCGGCGAAACGTCGGACAGGGCCGTGGCGTCACCGTCTCTCGCGGCCTCGCCAAGATGGAAAGTCCCGAGGGCACCATCATTTCCTACGCGACACAGGCCGGCCGGACTGCCGACGACGGCAGCGGCCGCAACAGCCCCTATACCAGCGCGTTCCTGGAGCACATCGGCGACAAGGGCAACGTCAACACGGTATTTCAAACGATCAGCGCCGGCGTCTACCAGCGCTCCAAAGGCTTGCAAGTGCCGGAGCTGTCGCTGTCGTTCTTCGGCGAGTTCTACCTCAACGGCAAGCCCGAAACGGCGGCGTTGTCTCCTGCGACGCCTCAGGTCGATCCCTGCGCGGAGGCCAGCGACCATTGGCGTAGCGCGGAAGCGCTAGGAACGCTCGCGGCGTTCAAGGATCACCTCGCACGCTTCCCAGCGTGCGCGTTCGCAGATTTGGCGAAATCACGCATCGAGACTTTGGCGAAACCATCAGACGCCGCCAAGCGCGTAACCGCGTTCGATGGAACCTGGATCGCGAAGGAAACTTGCGAGAACAAGCCCCCGTTTCCCGAGGCCTATTTCCAGTATGCGCTGCGCGTCAAGGATGGCGTGCTGCACACTCTCTCCGGGGAAGAGGGCAAGCCCGGTGCCACAATCTATGACGGGAAGATTGAAGCGGACGGCAGCGCGACTGTCACCGTCAACGGGCTGATTGGCGAAAAGGATCCGCTTCGCCGCACCGCCGGCGCGCCCTATCAGTACAAGCTGGCACTCGAGCTGAAAGAAACCACCGGCGCCGGCGTCCGCACCGAGACCGGCCGACCGTGTCGGATGGAGCTCTCCAAGCTGACGACACCGAGCCCCGCTGCAAGTCCGGGCCAACCTGATTCGAAGCGGCCGACCAAGCGCGACGACAAGAGGGCCGTGCTGCCGCCAGATCAGGCCGGAGCAGGGCAACCACGGCAGACCGGAAGCGGCATGAGCTGTTCGTTCATGCGAAGCAGGTGCGCCACGGCGTGCGTCAGTATGGGCGGCCGCGCGGATTGCGCTTCAACCGCTTGTCCACGGCTGGAAGCCGAGTGCATGAGCAGCGGTTGCTGGCGCGGCCGGGGATTCAACGGCTGCGGGCTTGCCAAGCGATAGATGCACGAACCGGCTGCGGATGGTCTGCCTTTGTCCGCTCGCAAAGAAAAAGATTGCCATTCCGCACCGCTGGCGCAGAAATATCGACCACAAGAAACAACAAAAGGGAGGTCGTCATGCGTTTGGAAGGCGGATGCTATTGCGGCGAAGTGCGCTATGTCGCCGAGGGCGACCCAATGATGCAGGCGCAGTGTCATTGCCGCGAGTGCCAGTACATCTCGGGCGGCGCGCCCAACACCTTCATCGCGATGCCGGCGGCCGGCTTCAGCTACATCGCCGGGCAGCCCAAGCAGTTCACCCGCAAGGACCTCGAGCGCGCCGTCACGCGCGAATTCTGCGCCGAATGCGGCACCCATCTGGTGACCAAGGTTCCGGGACTGCCGGCTGCGATCCTGAAGGTCGGCACGCTGGACGAGCCTGCGCAGTTCCATCCGCAGATGGCGATCTACACCTGCGACAAGCAGGACTTCCATGCGATCCCCGCGGGCATGGCGACATTCGAGAAGCTGCCGGCGCACTAGAGCCGCAATGACGGCGCGCTCCCTCCCCCGCATGCGGGGGAGGGCTGGGGAGAGGGTGCCTCAACATCGGGACAGTCCCTGTTTGGAGAGAACCCTCACCCACGCCTCCGGCGCGACCTCTCCCGCAAGCGAGGGCTTTGCGTAAATCGCGAATCTGCGATTCTCTAAGAGACATCTGAAGAGGATCTGGGG
>NZ_JBVVPN010000044.1:5575-58669 GCF_055811035.1 Bradyrhizobium sp. MI1.10 | reverse complement strand
ACCAAAAAAAAGCGCCCCCAAAAAAACTCTCCCCCCCCCCGGCGTCCCCCCCGGGGGGGGGTCATTTTTTTTTTTGCGCCTCGGAATTTGTTGCAGTCCCGTCACAGAGCGGTGCGAACCATCCTCTGCGGCAATCCGCATCAGTTGCTATTGCGAATTAATCGCAATAAGGTTCGCAGCAGGCTCAGGAGCTTGGGAAGAAATCGGGCCGGATCGAGATCATCTCGTTCGATCGCGGAGCACCTAATCCTGATGACAGGGTCGCCGCGAATCGGCAGGGATAGTGCGGCGAGTGGACACACTCGCTTTGGGGGCGTGCGTTTTGACGTTGAGGGGTCACCGTTACAGGTATTTGCGGACGGCCGCGGCGATTGCCTCGGGCGTCTTGGCTTTGCCCGCCGCCAGCCGCGCGGCTGATCTGCCGCTGAAGGCACCAGCGCTGAAGGCCGTCTATGACTGGACCGGCCTCTACATCGGTGCGCATGCCGGCTACAGCCTCGGCTCGTCGCGCTCCGCGCTGAACGACGGCACCGGCATCAACGACAGCGGCGTCTTCAGCGGCATGATCGGCGGCGTGCAGGCCGGCTACAATTACCGTCTCAATTCCGGCTGGCTTCTCGGCGTCGAAGGGGATTTTTCTTTTCCGAACTACATCACCTCCAACTCGATCGTTTCCGTCCTGGCGACACCCGCCAACACCGTCACGCAGCAATGGGACTACACCGCGAGCGTGCGCGGGCGCCTCGGCTACACCAGCGGTCCATGGCTGGTCTATGCCACCGGCGGCTTTGCTTGGATGGGTGAGCGCTATTTCGACACGCCAGCCGCAGGCGAAGCAGTCCCGAAAATCCTGAACACGCGGCCCGGCTGGATCGCGGGTGCTGGCATCGAATACGGTTTCGCGCCGCATTGGAGCGCACGGGTCGAATATCTCAACAGCCGCTTCGACGGCGGCAATGTCGCCTTCTCCACGGGCGCCCAATACAATTCTTCATCGCTCGACTTCCAGTCGGTCCGGCTTGGCCTCAACCGCAAGGTCGATTGGCCGGGCATGCCGAGCTACAATCCCAAGAGCTCGGGAATCGGCTCGCTGATCGACACGGAATCGGATCGCTGGGAGATCCACGGCCAGAGCACGTATCTGCCGCAAGGCTATCCTTCGTTCCCCGCCCTCTACACCGGGCCGAACTCGCTCTCGCCATCACGGCAGGCCAAGGCGACCTGGAGCAACAGCCTGTTCCTGAACGCAAAGCTGTGGGACGGCGGCGAGGTCTATTACAATCCCGAACTGCTGCAGGGATTTGGATTGAACGACACCGTCGGTGCGGCCGGCTTCCCGAATGGCGAAGCGCAGAAGTCGAACTTTCCCTATCCGCATTACAACACCTCGCGCCTGTTCGTGCGCCAGACGTTTGGCTTTGGCGGCGAGCAGGAAGAGCTCGCGAGCGGCCAGTTGCAGCTCGGACAGAAGGTCGACGTTTCCAGGCTCACGGTGCAGGCCGGCAAATTCCCCGTGATCGACGTGTTCGACGGCAACGCCTACGCCAAGGACACCCGCAAGGACTTCATGAACTGGTCGCTGTGGGCGCCAGGCGCCTTCGACTATTCCGCCGACAAGGTTGGCCTCACCTACGGCGTCACCGCCGAGCTGAACCAAAAGCAGTGGGCGTTGCGCGGCGGCTACTTCCTGATGGTCGCCGAGTCCAATTCGAATCATTTCGACACCAGGGTCGGCGAGCGCGGCCAGTACGTGCTCGAGCTCGAAACGCGCTTCTCGCTGCTTGGCCAGCCCGGCAAGCTCAGGACCATAGGCTGGCTCGACAGCGCCAATATGGGCAGCTTCCGCGAGACGCTGAACAATCCGGCGCTCAATCTCGACATTGCGCAGACCCGGCGCGGCCGTCTGAAGTATGGCTACGTGCTCAACCTCGAGCAGGCGATCACCGAGGATGTCGGTCTGTTCGGCCGTTGGAGCTGGAATGACGGCAAGACCGAGACGCTGGCCTTCACCGACATTCACCGCAGCCTGTCCGGTGGTCTTTCGATCAAGGGCACGAAATGGGGCCGGCCCGATGACGTGATTGGCGTCGGCGGCGCCATCAATGCCATCTCGCAGGATTATCGCGACTTCCTGGCCGCCGGCGGCCTCGGTGTTCTCATCGGCGATGGCGCGCTCAACTACCGCCGCGAGCGCATCCTCGAAACCTATTACGCCTATGCGCTGAACAAGAATCTCACCCTCACCGCCGACTACCAGCTGATCGTCAACCCCGCATACAACGCTGATCGCGGCCCGGTGTCGGTGTTCTCGGGACGGCTGCACGGCGAGTTCTGAGCGCGGCTCAGAACAACAGCGCGACGCCCGAGACGAACAGCAGCGCGAGCACGATCTTGCGGAACGCGGCCTCGTCGATGCGGCCGAACAGTTTCAGCCCGAGCCACGTTCCCGCAAAGAGAAATGGCAGGCCGAGCGCGAACAGCTTTGCGGTCTCGAGCGTGAGCGAACCTTTGGCGCCCAGCAGGAGCGCCGCAATGGCGAACACCACGACCGCGACGGGCTGAAAGGTGGCGCGCTGAACACCCTTGGGCAGGCCGCGCAGATTGCACCAGATGGTGACGATGATGCCGGCGAGGCCGGTCAGGCCACCAAGCACACCGTTGACGAAGCCGATCGTCATGTCTGCGGCCGGCGGCACGATTGTCGCGACCTTGAGCTGCGGCTTGAAGAACGCATAGAGGCTGTAGACGATCAGGATCGCCCCAACCGCGATGCGGACGCTCTTGGGATCGGCCGAGGTCAGGAGTGACACGCCGACCGGCACGCCCACGACGGCACCGATCATAAAGGGCCACAGCCGCCGCCAGTCGAGCGCCGCGCGCAACTTCCAGACCGAGTAGCCCTGAACCAGAAGGCCAAAGCCGACGATCAGGCTGGCGCTCTGAAGCGGCGTCAGCACGTAAAGCCACAGCGATGCCGCGACGAGGCCGAAGGCAAAGCCGGAAAGGCCGGCGACGAATGCGCCGGCAAAGGTGGCCAACAGGAAAAGCGGTAGTTCGATTGCGATCCCGTCCATTGCTCGCTCCAAACATCAGCGAGCAGCGCTTGCGTGGGATCACCACTTCACGGGGAGGCTGCGACATCCCCGGTGGTGCGAGCCTAGGTGAAGCCGCTTCCCTCCACAATGACCTTGTTACGCAGCCCGGATCGCGTCCAGGAACTTCCCGACCTCGATCTTGAGGCGGCTGCTCTCGCCGGACAGCGACTTCGCTGACGCGAGCACGGTGGAGGAGGCCGATCCGGTCTGGCTCGCGCCGCGCTGCACGTCGACGATGCTGGCGGAGACCTGCTGGGTGCCGCGCGCCGCCTGCTGCACGTTGCGGGAAATCTCCCGCGTCGCCGCGCCCTGCTCCTCGACCGCGGAGGCGATCGCCGATGCGATCTCGGACATGCGGGTGATGGTGTCGCTGATCGACTTGATGGCGCCGACCGAATCCTCCGTCGCGCTCTGGATTCCCGTGATCTGCTGGCTGATCTCGCCGGTGGCCTTGGCGGTCTGCTCGGCCAGCGCCTTGACCTCGGAGGCGACCACGGCGAAACCGCGCCCGGCCTCGCCGGCGCGCGCCGCCTCGATCGTTGCATTGAGCGCCAGAAGATTGGTCTGGCCCGCGATCTGGCTGATGAGCTCGACCACGTCGCCGATCCGGCCGGCAGCCTTGGCGAGCTCGCCGACATAGTCGTTGGTCCGCGCGGCCTGCTGCACCGCTTCGCTGGCCACCCGCGCGGAATCCTGGACCTGACGGCCGATCTCGTCGACCGAGGACGCCATTTCCTCCGCGGCCGCGGCAACGGTCTGCACGTTGGTGGAGGCCTGTTCGGAGGCGGCCGCGACCGTCGCGGTGACCTTTTCCGATTGATCGGCGGTACTCGTCAGCGTTCCCGCCGACACTTCCAGCTCCGACGATGCCGACGACACAGTGTTGATGACGTCGCCGATCAACGCTTCGAAATCGCGCGCGATCTGGTCCATGCGCTGGCTACGCTGGAGCTTCGCCTCGGCTTCGACCGCGGCGGCCTCGTCGGCGGCCTTCTTGGCGGAGAGCGAGTCCTTGAAGTGCTGGAGCGAGCCCGCCACCTGGCTGATCTCGTCATTGCGGCCCGTCACGGGAATCTCGACCTCGTGCTGCCCAGCCGCAAGCGTTGCGATCACGTCCGCGAGCCGGCCCAGCGGCGTCACCACGCGCCGGCGCAGCATCATGGTCACGCCACCGAGTGTCCCCAGCAGCGCCAGCACCGCCACGCCCGCGAGCGCGAGCATCGCCAGCGCGCCGTCGCGCGCGGCCACGGCGCGCTCGGCAGCTTCGACCAAGGCGGCATCGCGCACGCCGTAGAACATCTGGATCGCCGGTACGATGACGCTGGCCAGCTCTTCGGCATTGATGCCGTACTTGCCGTCGCCACGTGCCGCAGGCATTTCCTTGTCCACGACGAGCGCTGCCTTCCCGAAGTAAGAATCCGTCGCCGCCTTCAGCGCGGTGGCGATGCGGGGCGGGCTTCCGAGTTGGTCGATACCGGCCTCGATGCGCTCGCGGTCGGCCTCGACACGTCCCTGCATCCGATCCATCAGCGAAAATTCAGCCGCCGTGAGCGGTCGGCGTGCGCTCAGCGCCGGCGACAGCGAGGCGGCGCGGCTACCGGCCGAGACGCGCAGATCCTGCGCCGTTCGCGCCAGGCTCAACAGTGCCGCAAGCGAGGAATCGGCATTGATGACCTTCGCTTCGAGCCGGTTCATGATCGGCTCGATATTGCCGATGACCTCGGCAACGCCCGGAAGGAAGCCCTTGATCGCAGCGCTGTCGCGCGTCGCCAGCGGAACGCTCATCGCGCGATCTGCCGCGGTGGTGATATCCTTGAGCCGCCGCGCGGTACGGTCCAGGTTTTCGATCATTGGCCCGGAATCATCCAGCACCGTGATGGCGCGCCTTGCCCCCTCGAACGCGACATCGACCGCTTTCGCCGCCTTCGCGGCGGCTTCGATCTGGACCTGGGTCGCAGCGTTCTCCTGGAAAATCGGGGAAATGTAGGGGGCACGAAGGCTAGCAATGTGCTGACTGACCGTCAGGGTCGCACCAAAGGCGTCGACCGTCTTGATCGCGTCGGAGCGGTTCGCGAAGATGCGCGCCTGGGGTATCAGCACCTCGGCGCCAAGGATGACTGCAAAAACCGTCACCGTCAGCATCGACAGCGCAAAGAGCTTCCCGATCCGCATCTGATCCCCCGAATACATTCCTGCAAATGCCGAAAACTTAGCCGGTTGCCGCTAAGAGCCCGTTAAGCAACGGCATGCCCGTAGTTCCGCGGAGTATTGGGCTTCGAGTGCCTTCCGGACGGTGTCGCCGAAGTTCCTTCGCGATGCCGGATACGACAGAATCGTCGGCATTTCTCCCCCGAATACCTATATCAAGGCCTGTGTCGCCATCCGCGCCACACTCCATTACCTCGGAACATCAATGCTCTCCGCCGAACTCGCCATCGTCGTCGTCCTGATCGTCATCAACGGCTTGCTGTCCATGTCCGAGCTGGCCGTGGTCTCGTCACGTCCGGCCCGGCTGTCGATGCTCGCCGCCAAGGGCGTCCGCGGCGCCGAGCGGGCGCTGACGCTCGCGGCCGATCCCGGCAAATTCCTCTCGACGGTGCAGATCGGGATCACACTGGTCGGCGTCCTCTCCGGCGCGTTCTCGGGCGCGACGCTCGGACAGCGGCTGACGCAATGGCTGCTTGAGCTCGGCCTGTCCGCAGGAATTGCCGATATCGTCGGAGTGGGCCTGGTTGTCACGCTCATCACCTACGCCACCCTGATCGTCGGCGAGCTGGTGCCGAAGCAGGTGGCGCTGCGTGACCCCGAGAGCATCGCGGTCAGGGTTGCACCCGCGATGCACGTGCTTGCGAAGGTCTCGCTGCCGCTGGTCTTCCTGCTCGATCTCTCCGGCAAGCTGATCCTCACGCTGCTCGGCCATGGCGGCAAGTCCGAAGAGAAGGTCTCGGAAGACGAGATCCATCATCTCGTCAGCGAAGCCGAAAGCGCGGGCGTGCTCGAGTCAGGTGAAAAGGAGTTGATCGCGGGCGTGATGCGGCTCGGCGATCGGCCGGTCGGCGCGATCATGACGCCGCGCACGGAGGTCAACGAGATCGACCTGAACGATACGCCGGAGAGCATTCGAGCGACCATCGCCAAGAGTCCGCATTCACGCTTTCCCGTCTCCGACGGCGACCGCGACAAGCCGATTGGCGTGCTCCAGGCCAAGGACCTGCTGGTCGCCTTCATGAACGAGCGCACGCCGGATTTGCGCGTGCTGGTTCGCGAGGCGCCGGGCATTCCCGCCTCGGCCGATGCCCGCGACGTGCTGGCGATCCTGAAGGCTGCGCCGGTGCATGTGGGCCTCGTCTACGACGAATACGGCGCCTTCGAAGGCATCGTGACGACGGCTGACATTCTGGAATCGATCGTCGGCGCCTTCCATTCCGAGGAAGGCCCACCGGAACCGGCCTACGTCAAGCGCGCGGACGATTCGCTGCTGGTCTCAGGCTGGATGCCGGTCGACGAATTCGGCGAGCTGCTCGGCATCGAACTGCCGCCGCACCGCTACAACACCGTCGCCGGCCTCGTGCTGCAACAGTTCAACGTGCTGCCTGATGTCGGCGACGCCTTCGACTTCGGCGACTGGCACATCGAGGTGGTCGATCTCGACGGACGGAGGATCGACAAGATTCTCGCGAGCCGGCGGAGCGAAGTAGAAACGGGGTGAGCGAGCGGCGACGTGTTGAAATGCAGATCGCCGCACTAAGCTTCACGTCGTCCCGGCCTAGTGCGCTGGAGCCCTCACCCGAACCTCACCCCGATCCGCTTTTCCTTGCGCCAGATCACGGTGCAGGCGAGATGTGTTCCGTCGGCCTGGACGAACAGGCTGAAACGGTCGGGGATGCCGACGGGACTGCTGACGTCGAGCGCGGCGCCGGTATCGGACAGGTTGCGGATGGTGCAGTCGATCGCGCCGCCGCCGCCGAACTCGATCGTTCCGGCCTTCAGCACGCGATGCCTTGCCTTGTCGCGCCGCTCATCCATGGCGACAATCTACACCCAAAGCTGAACCAAACGTTAAACGCAGCCCTCGTTGCGATGCTTTTGCGCGCGGGGCCTGCGGCCTTGCAAGTGGACCGGCGCCTACAGCGCCGGCTGGAACGTCTCTGTCCGCGCCATCCGCCAGGCGTCGCGGAAGCGCGGGTCTTCGGTGCCTTCGAGCAGTTCGCCCGGACGCAGCGACGGATAAAGCTGCGCGAACGATTTCACGTCCGTCGTCGAGGTGCGCTGCGAGAAATGGATCGGGCGCAGCTGCTGCGGATGTTCGAGACCGGCCGCGGCGATCAGCTCGGTCAGCGAGTGCAGCGTCGCAAGGTGATAATTGTGCACGCGGTCGATCTTGAGCGGCACATAGAGCGCACGCGCACGCGTCGGGTCCTGCGTCGCGACGCCGGTCGGGCAGCGGTCGGTGTGGCAGCTCAGCGACTGGATACAGCCGAGCGAGAACATGAAGCCGCGTGCCGAATTGCAGTAGTCCGCACCGATCGACATGGCACGTGCCATGTCGAACGCGGTGGCGATCTTGCCGGAGGCGCCGATCTTGATGCGGTCGCGTGCGTTGATGCCTATCAGAGCGTTGTGGACGAAATTGACGCCCTCCCGCATCGGCATGCCCAAATGGTCCATGAACTCGAGCGGCGCGGCGCCGGTGCCGCCCTCGTTGCCGTCGACCACGATGAAGTCAGGATAGATGCCGGTCTCGATCATTGCCTTGCAGATCGCCAAAAATTCCCAGGGATGGCCGATGCACAGCTTGAAGCCGGTCGGCTTGCCGCCGGCGAGCTTTCGCATCTCGCCGATGAACTGCATCATGCCGACAGGTGTCGAGAAGGCGCGATGCGAGGCCGGCGAGATACAATCCTCACCCATCGCGACGCCGCGGATCTTGGAAATCTCCTCCGAGACTTTCGCCGCCGGCAGCACGCCGCCATGACCGGGCTTGGCGCCCTGGCTGATCTTGAGCTCGACCATCTTGATCTGGTCCTGGCTCGCGACGCGCGCGAAGGCTTCGGGATCGAAGGCGCCGTCGAGATGGCGGCAGCCGAAATAGCCCGAACCGATCTCCCAGATGATGTCGCCGCCCATCTCCGCGTGATAGGGGCTGAAGCCGCCCTCGCCGGTGTCGTGCGCGAAGCCGCCCTTCTTGGCGCCGGCATTCAGCGCGCGCACGGCGTTCGGGCTGAGCGCGCCAAAACTCATCGCGGAGATGTTGAACACCGAAGCCGAATACGGCTTGGCGCAATCCGGTCCGCCGATGGTGACGCGGAATTTCTCCTCGGCATGCGTCTTCGGCGAGACCGAGTGATGCATCCACTCATAACCCTCGCGGTAGACGTCCTCCTGGGTGCCGAACGGACGCTTGTCGAGCTGCATCTTGGCGCGCTGATAGACCACCGCACGAATGTCGCGCGAGAACGGCATGCCGTCCTTCTCGCTCTCGAAGAAATACTGCCGCATCTCCGGGCGAATTTCTTCGAGCAGGAAGCGGATATGCGCCGAGATCGGGTAGTTGCGCAGGACGGCGTGGCCCTTCTGCATGAGGTCGCGGACGCCCAGCAGCGTCAACGCGCCGAAGATCAGAATCGGGATCAGCAGGATGTCGAAGATCTTGCGGTCGGCGATGCCGATGCCGATTAGCAGCGCGGTGACCACCGCGCAGATCGTCAGGACGATGAAGCGCGGGGAGAATGGCAGCAGCAGGGTTTCCATGATCCCCTCTTCCACCAGCGGCAGCCGTTTGGCGGATATGTTGGCCGATAAGTGAGGCGATTCCTGCGTCTTATTCTCGTCGGCCACGATTCCCATCCTCTCGCCAGCATGAGGCGGTACGATACGCCCGCGCCTGTCATACGGATATGACGCGGCGGTTGTTTCAGGCTAGCGAATTCGGCGGGGACAAATCAATCAGCCCGATGGGCGGGCTGGTGCGGTGCAGCAGAGCCCGGAATGGATGGCCATTAACCGGTCAAGGTGCTTTACCCAGGCAAGCGTGCGGGGGGTTGGGCCGGCCCCCCCCCCCCGGGCCCCCCCCCCCCCCCCGCCGGGTGGGGGACCAAAAGTGCGGGGGGGTTGGCGGGGCCCCCGCCCCCCTCGCGGGCCCCGCCCCCCCCACCCCCCCCCCCCGCGCCCCCCCCCCCCCCCCCCCCCCCCCCCCCCCCCCCCCCCCACGCCGAGAGGGCCTACCGCTCGACGAAGGCCTTTTCGATCACGAAATGGCCGGGCTTGTTGCCGGAGCCCTCGACGAAGTCGCGGCCCTCGAACATCAGTTTCAGCTCTTCGAGCATCGCCGGGCTGCCGCACATCATGATGCGGTCGGTCGCAATGTCGAGCGGACGCTGGCCGATGTCGTTGAAGATCTGCTCGGAGCTGATGAGATCGGTGATGCGGCCGCGGTTCTTGAACGGCTCGCGGGTCACGGTCGGGTAGTAGATGAGCTTGTCCGCAAGCAACTCCCCGAACAGTTCGTCCTCGCGAAGACCGGCGACGAGCTTCTCGCCATAGGCGAGCTCGGAGACCTGACGGCAGCCATGCACCAGCACGATGCTGTCGAACTGGTCGTAAACCTCGGGGTCCTTGATCAGGCTGGCGAAGGGCGCCAAGCCCGTGCCGGTCGAGAGCAGCATCAGCCGCTTGCCGGGGATGAGGTTGTCGGTGATCAGCGTGCCGGTCGCCTTGCGGCCGACCAGGATGGTGTCGCCTTCCTTGATCTTCTGGAGACGCGACGTCAGCGGGCCGTCCTGAACCTTGATCGAGAAGAACTCGAGCTCTTCCTCGTGATTGGCGCTCGCCATGCTGTAGGCGCGGAGCAGCGGGCGGCCCTCAACCTCGAGGCCGATCATCGCGAACTGGCCGTTCTGGAAGCGGAAGCCGGAATCCCGGGTCGCGCGAAAGCTGAACAGGGTGTCGGTCCAGTGCTGGACGGAAAGAACCTTCTCTCGGTAAAACGCGCTCATGATTTTCGATATTCCGAATAATTGCGGTTTTAGGGCAAAAGCGTTGCCCGGCCCCTGAAAGCGGAGCGGACACCATTGCCATGGCGGAGGATTTCGCGTGTGTGATCTACGCCATTGAGACCAATAATCAACCTCGTTCCGGATGCAATTGATGCCGGTCAAACCGGCATTTGCGGCGGAAATGGTCACACCATTAATGGATCTGCCGTCCGGCGCATGCGGAGGGCAATTTCTTTTCCCTCCGGGGCTCGAATACAGCACTTAATTTCCGTAGTGCTCGCGAGAATTTCATTAAGAATAGCTCTGATTTCACCCCCGTTTGGCGCCGTTTCCCGGATTTTTGCGGCTTTTGGCGCCAAGATCGACTGGAACTGACGACTGGGACTGGCGACTGAGACACATGGCGAGCGGCGAGCGGATCTTCGTGCAGGCGATCAAGCGCTATTGCGCGACCCACGGCATCGCGCTCGATGTCCGCGCCGATGGCTGGCTGCTCGCGATGCGCCGGGGCGAGCAGCGCCACTTCGCGTTCGGCTACGACATCGGCCTCAACAGCGCCATCGCGCACCGCCTGGCCAACGACAAATCGGCCGCCGCCGAGGTGCTGGCGCTCGAGGGCGTGCCCTGCATTCCCCATCGCCTCTTCCTCAATCCGAAGTTGGGCGGGAAGGTTGTCGGCGTCGCCTGGCGAGAGACCATGCTGGCGTTGCTTCACGACAATCCGCAAGGCGTGGTGGTGAAGCCGAACGACGGGACGTCGGGACGATCCGTCTTCAGGGTAACGACGGAAACAGAGCTCGATCATGCGGTTGGCGAAGCCTTTTCGATGAGCGCCGGACTCGTGATCTCACCCTATGTCGTGATCGAGGATGAAGTTCGCGTGGTACTGCTCGACGATGTGCCACTCGTCGTCTACAGCAAGCAGCTTGGCCCGGATTGGCGGCACAATCTCGATGCGGGTGCAACGCCCGTGCTGATGCGGGACGACGATCTACGCGCAGCCTGCGCAAAGCTCGCCATCGATGCCGCCAATGCCATCGGCATCACCTTCGCATCGATCGACCTCGTGCACGTCGACGGCGTCTGGCGTGTGCTCGAGATCAACTCAGGCGTGATGATGGAGACGCTGGCGAAGCTGCATCCGGAGCTGGTGCAGACGACGTACGATGCGGCGCTGGATCGGGTGTTCGGGGACGAACACTGAGCGACACGCGCTGGCGACTTCAGCTCACCGCCAGCCGATACGCAGCCTTGGCATTCACGCCGAACGCCTTCTCCCGCACCTGCGGCCCGAGCTCCATCAGGCACGCCTCCAGCGCGCCCTTGATCTCGCCATAGCTTCCCGCGAGCAAACATACTGGCCAGTCCGAGCCGAAGATCAGGCGATTCTCGCCAAAGCAGGTCGCGGCGTGCGCGACGAATGGAAACAGCCGCTCCGCATTCCAGTCGCTCCACACCGCTTCCGTCGCCAGCCCCGAGACCTTGCACCAGACATTGCCGCAGGCCGCGAGTGCCGCGATGCCATTGGACCATTCAGTGCTTCCGCCATCGGCGATCGGCGGCTTGGCTGCGTGGTCGAGCACGAAGCGCGCCTGCGGGAACGCTTGTGCTGTTGCGATCGCGGCCGGCAGCTCGCGGGTGCGGACCAGGAAATCGTAGGCGAGATCGTGCGCGAACACGGCCGTGAGGCCGCGCTGGACGTCCTCGCGCAACAGCCAATCCGGGTCGGCCTCGTCATGGACCTGGTGGCGGATGCCGACCAGCTTGTCGCCGCCGGGCGAAGCACGCAACTGCTCCAGCGTCTCGCCAAGTTCAGCGTCGGTCAGATCGGCCCAGCCGACGATGCCAATCACTGAGGGCGTCGCATGCGCGATCCTCAAAAATTCCTCGGTCTCCGCCAGTGCGGAGCGGCACTGCACCAGGATGCTCGCGTCGATGCCGTTGGCTTTCAAGAGCGGCGCGAGATCGGCCGGACCGAAGGCACGCCGGAGCGGCGTGAGCTCGGGCGCGTCCATCCAGGGATAGTCGGCGCGCGCGGGATCCCAGAAATGCTGGTGAGCGTCGACGATCATGCCTTACGCTCCGCCCGGCAATGGTGCGCGGGCATCGACGAGTTTTCGCCCACGCAGCTCCCAGCTCATCTGCGTGCCGTGCTTGCGGCAGAGCACGTCGAGCAGGCGATCGACCTTGGTCGAGATGGCGAAGGAGTCACGGGGTTGTTGCCGCAGGAATGCGCCAAGGCGTCGCTCCGCGAGGCCAAAGCCGTAGAGCGGCGCGGTGTCGAAGAAGCGGATTCCGAGCGACCAGGCGCGGGCGATGGTCGCTTCCGCATCGGCATCGCTGACGGGGGTGAACAATCCGCCGAGCGGGGCGGAACCGAGGCCGAGTGAGGTGACATCGAGAGAGCCGAGCCGCGACCTTTTCATTCCCACTGCCTCAACAGTCTTCCCAATAACCAAAATCATCTCTCCCGCTTGCGACAAGCGCAAGCGGGAGAGGCACGCAGGAGCGCGGGGCTGGCGACGCTCCTACTTCAACATCTGCGCAACGTTGTCCTTGGTGACGAGATCGAGGCCGGTATAAACGATCTCCGGCACCTTCTCGCCCTTCTTGATGGCGAGCAGCGTGTCCATCGCCTTCTCGCCCATCTCGAACGGACGCTGGCCGACCAGCGCATTGGCATAGCCATCGCGCAACAGCTCGAGCTGCATCTTCAGCGTATCGGCCACGACAAGCGTGAACTTGCCGGAATCGATATCCTTCTTGTACCTGGACGCGAAGGCCTTGAAGCCTTCGGGGGCGAACATCGGCCAGCCGCCGATGGGAACGATCGCGGCGAGGTCGGGCGTCGCGGTGCGCATGTCAGTCATCTGCTGAACCGCCAGCGCGGGATCGTCATTGCAGAACGTGGGAGAGCCCGCGACCTCGGTCCATTTCGAGCCCTTCAACGCCTCGCGGACGCCGTCGACGCGCTCGGCGAGGTTCTTGGCGCCGGGACCACCCGAGACCATGGCGTATTTGCCACCGTCGGGCCGCAGCTTCAGGAGCTGCTTGCCGAGGGCGACGCCGAACTCCTTGTTGTTGGTGCCGATATAGGCGATGCGCTTGGCGCCGGGCGCATCGGCGTCGAAGGTGATGACGGGGATGCCGGCCGCGGTCGCCGCGTCGATCGACTTGGTCATCGCCGCAACGTCGGCAACCGAAATGGCGAGGCCGTCGACCTTCTGGGTGACGAAGTCCTGGATGATCTGGGCCTGCGTCGCCGGCTCGTGCTCGACCGGCCCCTTGTAGATGCACTCGATATTGCCGAGCTCCTTGGCACGCTTCAGGCAGCCGTCGCGCGCGAAATCGAAGAACGGATTGTTCATCGCCTTGGGCACGATCACGAACCGGTAGTTTGCGGCAAACGCCGGCGTAGCCATCATCGCGACCGCGATGCCGGCAAGTAGAAATTTCCTCATCGTCTCCTCCACCCTTCTTTGGCGCCTGTCCTCTCAAGATCGTCCGGGAAGCGGACAGGCGGCATTTTCGTTGCCGTCCCGGAACGATTTCGTTTCAGATCATCCGCGAGCGGATGCGGTCGACCAATACGGCCAGGATGATGATCACGCCCACCAGCGTCTGCTGCCAGTAGGAGCTGACCTGGGCGAGCACGAGGCCGTTGCGGATCACCTCGAGCAGCACGCAGCCGACGATGGCGCCGAGTGGACCGCCGATCCCGCCGGCGAGATTGGCACCGCCGATGACGGCCGCAGCGATCACGTTGAGCTCGTAGGACGTCGCCATGTTGGCCGGCGCCGACCCGAGCCAGCCGGAGATGATGATGCCCTGGAGGCCAGCGGCGAGCGCGCAGATCACATAGACCTCGATCTTCACCCGCACGACCGGGATGCCGGTGAGTTCGGCCGCCTTCTCGTTGCCGCCGAGCGCGAACACGTGACGGCCGAACGAGCTGTGGTGCAGCACCACGGCCATCGCCAGCGCGAGGACGATCAGATAAATGAACGGCACGGGCACGCCGAGCACGTCGCCCGAGGTGAGCGCGTAGAAATAATCGGCATCCGGCCCACCTGGAAAGCTGCCGCGTCCGTTGGAGACGACATAGCCGAGCCCGCGCACGATCGAGAGCATGCCGAGCGTGGTGACGAACGGCGACAGGCCGAGCACCGCGATACAGAAGCCGTTGACGAGGCCGGCGAGCAGCGCGACGCCGAGGCCGGCGAGAAGCGAGACCACCAGGATCAGGCCGGGGACATTGGCGAGCACGGTCTTGCCGTCGGCCGCCATGTGCACGAACAGGGAGCCTGCCGGCGAGCCGGGCGCCGACAGCTCGGTCATCACCATCGAGGTGACCATGGCGGAGAAGCACATCATCGAGCCCACCGACAGATCGATGCCGCCGGTGATGATTACGAAGGTGACGCCGAGCGTCGCAATGGCGATGAAGGAGAAATTCTTCGCCACGTTCTGCATGTTGCCTTCGGTGAAGAAGTACGGGCTGGCGAAATGCATGACCACCAGCAGCACGGCGAGTGCGAGCAGGACATAGCCGGTCTGGGACGCGAAGATGCCGCGCTGCCACCATCTGATCTTGCCGATGTTCGAAAAGGTGATCGGGGATTCCAAGGGCATGGCCATCACGCCGCCTCCTTCGCGCCGGTGATCAGGGCGGTGACCTCCTCGGGAGAGGTCTGGTGGATGGGCTTGTCGGCCCGCTTTTCGCCGCGGCGCATGACGATGACGCGATCGCACACCGCGAACACGTCGGGCATGCGATGCGAGATCAGCATCACGGCAACGCCCTGCTCCTTCAGCCGGTGGATCAGGCCGAGCACCTGCTCGACCTGGCGGACCGAGATCGCGGCCGTGGGCTCGTCCATCATGACCAGCTTCGCGTTGGAGAGCCGCGTCCGCGCGATCGCAACCGCCTGGCGCTGACCGCCCGACATCTGCTTGACGAGATCGTCGGGGCGCGTCTCCGAGCGCAGCTCGCCGAACAGCTCCAACGCACGCGCAGCCATCGCTTTGTGGTCGAGCAACGCGAACGGCCCTATCCTGCGCTTCAGCTCGCGGCCGAGAAAGACGTTGGCTGCCGCCGTGAGATTGTCGGCGAGCGCAAGGTCCTGATAGACCACCTCGATGCCGACGCCGCGGGCATCGATGGGCCGGTTGAAATGAACCGCGCTGCCGGCGAAGCGGATTTCGCCGTGGCTGGGGCGGAAATTGCCGGCGATGATCTTGACCAGCGTCGACTTGCCCGCGCCGTTGTCGCCCATCAGGCCGACGACCTCGCCGGGAAGGACCTGCATGTCGACATCATGCAGCGCGCGGATCGCGCCGAACTCCTTGCCGATGCCGGTCAGCTCGAGGACCGGTGTTGCTTGTGCATTTGTCATCAGCGGCCTTCCTCAGACGTAGCGGTTGACGAGGGATTCAAGATATTCCTGCCGGCCCGAGCGCGGCTGTGGGTCAAAGCCCGGGCCGTGCGCGCGGTCGGCAAGTTCGGCGAGCGAGCGCTGGCCGCCGAGAATGGCGCGGCCCTCGGGCCCGGCCCATCCCTCGTAGCGTTTCGCGAGCGGCGCAGTGAGCACGCCGGAATCCAGCATGTCCGCGGCGGCGAGCAACGCCCGCGCGCAGGCGTCCATCGAACCGACATGGGCATGGATCAGATCGTCGGGATCGATCGACTGGCGGCGGATCTTGGCGTCGAAATTGAGCCCGCCGGAGCTGAAGCCGCCGCGGCTCAGGAGCTCGTGGAACACCAGGGCAAGCTCGGGCACGTTCATCGCGAACTGGTCGGTGTCCCAGCCGAGCAGATCGTCGCCGCGGTTGATGTCGAGCGAGCCGAACACACCCAGCGCCTCCGCGAGCGCGACCTCGTGATGGAAGGAGTGGCCGGCGAGGATGGCGTGGTTCTGCTCGATGTTGAGCTTGACGTCCTTCAGCAGGTCGTAACGCGCGAGGAAGCCGTAGCAGGTGGCGACGTCGAAATCATATTGATGCTTGGTCGGCTCCTTCGGCTTCGGCTCGATCAGGATTGGTCCCTTGAAGCCGATCTTGTGCTTGTGCTCGACGACCAGCGAGACGAAGCGGCCGAGCTGGTCGAGCTCGCGCTTGAGATCGGTGTTGAGCAGCGTCTCGTAACCCTCGCGCCCGCCCCACAGCACGTAGTTCTCGCCGCCGAGACGGTGCGTCACCTCCAGCGCGGCGCGGACCTGGCCGGCGGCATAGGTGAAGATCTCGGGGTCCGGATTGGTGGCCGCGCCCGCCATGTAGCGGCGATGCGTGAACAAATTGGCGGTGCCCCAGAGCAGGCGCACTTTGCTCGAGGCCATCTTCGCTTCGAACAGATCGGCGATGGCATTGAGGTTGGCGACGGATTCGCCAAGCGAGTTACCTTCCGGCGCCGCATCGACGTCGTGGAAGGTGAAGAAGGGCACGTCGAGCAGACGAAACAGTTCGAAGGCGACGTCAGCCTTGGCGCGCGCCTGCGCCATCGCATCGGCGCCGTGATGCCAGGGTCGCAGGAACGTCTCGCCGCCAAAGGGATCGCCGCCGGGCCAGCACAACGAATGCCAATAGCAGACCGCAAAGCGCAGATGGTCCTCCATCCTGCGGCCATGGACGAGGCGGTCCTTATCGTACCAGCGGAAGGCAGGCGCGTTTCCCGCATCCCCGCCGGCGAAGGCGACAGGTACGCTTGTATCGAAGAATTTCGCTGACGCAGTCACTTAGGCACACTCCTTCAACGCGGGATAAAGTTCGCGCCAGCGGCGATAGGCCTCGTCATAGGCCGCAGCCACGGATGCGCGAGGCGTAAAGCTCGCGAGCCGGCGCGGACGGGTGCAAACCGCAGCCGCGTCTTCGCCGGTGGCGGCGAGCCGTCCGAGCCTGGCGGCGCCGAGCGCCGCCCCGACCTCGCCCTCCTCGACGCGGTGGACGGGAATGCCGAGCACATCTGCGCAGATCTGCGCCCACAGCGGCGAGCGCGAGCCGCCGCCGACGAGATCGACCTCGGCAAGCGGTCCGCCGGCCGCGCTCAGCGCCGCCAGATTGTCGCGCGCGGCGAAGGCGACGCCTTCGAGCACGGCCTGAACGATCTGGGAGCGCCCGGTCGCACCGCGCAGGCCGACAAAGGCACCGCTGGCGGCGGCATCGTTGTGCGGCGTGCGCTCGCCGTCGAGATAGGGCAGGAATTTGACCGGACTCGGTCCATCGACGCGCTCGCCGAGCGGCGCCAGCAGCGCTGCGGCCGGAACCTCCATCACGCCGGCGAGCCAGGCCAGCGAAGCCGCAGCCGACAGCATCACGCCCATCTGATGCCAGCGGCCGGGCAGCGCGTGACAGAACGCATGGACCGCCGAGGCCGGCGCCGGCGCGAACCGATCAGTGACGCGGAACACCACGCCGGATGTGCCAAGCGACAGGAAGGCATCGCCCGGCGCGATGGCGCCGAGCCCGATCGCGCTCGCGGCATTGTCGCCGGCGCCGCCGGCGACCACGACATTCTTTGCCATGCCCCAGCGTTGGGCGTAATCCGGCGCGAGCGTCGCGCTGACCTCGCTGCCCTCGACCAGGCGCGGCATGTGGTGGAGATCGAGCCCGGTGGCATGCAGCAGCAGCGCCGACCAGCGGCGCAGACCGACGTCGAGCCACAGCGTGCCGGCCGCGTCCGACATGTCCTCGATCATCTCGCCGGTCAGTCGATAGCGCACATAGGCCTTCGGCAGCAGCACCTTTGCGACGCGCGCGAAGATTTTTGGCTCATGCCTGGCGACCCAGAGCAGCTTCGGCGCGGTGAAGCCGGGCATGGCCAGATTACCGGCGATGGTGTGCAACGAGGGGCAGCGCCGCTCCAGCGCGACGCATTCGGCGTGCGAGCGGCCGTCGTTCCAGAGGATCGCGGGACGCAGCGGCCGTCCGTCCTCGTCCAGCAGCGTCGCGCCATGCATCTGGCCGGATAGCCCGATGCCGCGCATCCGCGCGACCTCGCGCGGATGGCGGGCGGCAAGATCGTCGACCGCGCCGACCGCCGCATCGACCCAGCCATCGGGATCCTGCTCGGACCACAGCGGCGCGGGATGCGACAGCGCGAGCTCTCGCGCCGCCGTCGCGACAACCGCGCCGGCTTCGCTGACGAGCACCGCTTTCACACCTGATGTGCCGATGTCGATTCCGAGAAACACGCCGTCCTCCCTTTCGCCTGTTGCGGTGCGCGAACTCAAGGTCGCCTTATCCGCAACGGGGTCGTTTTGAATTCCACCTGCCGTTAAGGCAGATTGTCTCGCATCACGATGTCGATCCTGATCTTCTCCTGTTCGCGCAAGATCGGCTCGCCACGGGCGAGCGCGAGCAGCACGCGCACGGCGGCGCGCGCTTCGTGTCCGGGGTTCTGCGAGATCGCGGCATGCATCACGCCCTGCAGCAGCAGCCGGCGCGTCAGCGCGGTGAGGTCGTGTCCGACGAACACCACCTGCCTGTCGCGGCCGGCATCGCTCAAGGCCTTCTCATTCAACGCGTTGGCGACGCCTTGCGTGCCGGCGCCGACATTATAAAGACCCACAATATCGGTATGCCTGCCCAGCAGCCGCGCCAACAATTGTTCCGAACGCGCGTCCTCGTCGCGTCCTTCGAGCACCGGCAGCACGCTGAGGCCGGGGAATTCCGACGCCATCACCTGGTTGAAGCCAAAAATGCGCTCGGCATGGTCGCGCAGGCCCTGCGAGCCCGCGACGATCGCGACCTTGCCGGACTTTTGTCCGACCAGCCGCCCGACCAGCGCGCCGGCGGTGCGCCCCGCGGCAATATTGTCGATACCGACATAATGGTGCCGGCGCGACGACGGCACGTCCGAGACCAGCGTCACGACCTTGGCGCCGGCATCGACGAGATCGTCGATGGCGGCGCGGACGCCGGGATGGTCCAGCGCGACCACGGCGATGCCGTCGTAATCATCCGAGAGCCCTTCAAGGGAAGCGGCGAGCACGGACGGATCGAAGACGTCGGTCGCGACCGTCTCGACGCCGAGGCGGCGGGACGACAGCCAGCCCGACATCTCGCCGAGATAGTCCTGGATCTGCTGCATGAACGGGTTCGGCCCCGACGGCATCACGAAGGCGAAACGGCGGGCGCGGCCGCGGGCGAGCTCGGCGGCGGCCACGTGCGGCTGGAACGAATTGCGCTCGATCGCCTCCTTGACGCGCCGGACCGTATCCGGCCGCACGCCCGGACGATTGTGCAGGACGCGGTCCACCGTCGCGAGGCTGACGCCGGCCTGGCGGGCGATGTCCTTCAGCGTCAGCGCAGTCGTGGTGAGCGTCTCGGCCATGGCTGAAGGCTAGCAGAGGTGTTTTGAGGTACGCAACTCATTTTGAGGGGCGGCGAGCATTTTCGCTCGGCTGAGCCCAGGAACAGCTTTTCCCGTCCGCCGTTGCTGCCCCGTGCATAACGATATCACCCATGATCCCGGTGAGGGATTGAGCCCGACGCTCGAGCGCAACATCCAGGCCCTGGTCGAGCGCCGCCGCCGCGAGCAGCGCGGTGCCAGGGGTCAGGAAAAACTTGCCGATGCGATCACGGCGTTCACCGGCAGCATGGCGTTCGTCTATCTCCATGTCGCGGTGTTCGGCTTCTGGATCATCGCCAATCTGCACTGGCTGCCGGGAATCCCGGCCTGGGACGAGAGCTTCGTGGTGCTGGCGATGATTGCTTCGGTCGAGGCGATCTTCCTGTCGACATTCGTGCTGATCTCGCAGAACCGCATGAGCGCAGCAGCGGACAAGCGCGCCGATCTCGATCTCCAGATCAGCCTTCTCGCCGAGCACGAATTGACCAAGGTTGCCCGCCTGCTCACGCAGATCGCCGAGCGGCTCGACGTCCAGCCCGATTCGAAGCGCGATCTGGAGGAGGCAAGCCGGGACATCGCCCCCGAGCGCGTGCTCGACAGGATCGAGGAGACGCGCTCCTGAGCTATCGGCTCGCCGACAGATCCAGGGTCAGGAACAGGCTGTTGGGATCCTCGACATAGCCCTGGAACGGGCCGCAGAGGACAAAGCCATGCGCCTGGTAGAGCGCGTGCGCCGGCTTGAAATAGTCCCAGGAGCCGGTTTCGAGGCTGAGCCGCGCCATGCCGCGCGCGCGGGCTTCCGTGATGATGTGGCGGAGCATCTCACCGCCAAAGCCGCGCCGCCGCGTGGTCTGGAGCGTGTGCATCGACTTCACCTCGCCATGCGCTCCCGACAGCGACTTCAGCGCACCGGTGGCGACCAGCGTGTCGCCGTCCCAGCCGGTCCAGAACGCGACTTCCGGGGCACGAAGCCCGGCGAGATCAAGCGCATGCGCACTGCCCGGCGCGGTCTGTGCTCGCGCCGCCGCAACGTGATGGTCGAGCAGCGCGATGACGCGCGGATCAAAGGTGTCGCCGGTGCGGATCTGCATCGTCAGGGCCTCACATCTTGCCGTAGGACGCGCCGCGGCGCGTGATGATGACGTAGCGCGCGTCCTGTCTGGTCTCGTTCTCGAAGATCACCGCGCGCATCACGTCGAAGTCGAGACAGTCGCCTTCGCGCAGGCGAACCGCCTTGGCGTCGATGTGCACGGCGATCGCGCCCTCCAGCATCAGCAGCTGCTGGGTGAAGGCGTTGCGCCCCCAGGGGCTGTACGGCACCCGCGCGCCGGCCGGCAAATCGACGACGATAACCTCGATGCCGCTCGCCGCGTCCGTCGGCGAGGCGTGACGGCGGCGATAGCCGCTGTCGGGATCGCGCCAGTGCGGTTGGTCGGCGAGCCGCACCAGCCGCTCCGGCGGCTTCTCGGCCAGCGCCACCACGTCGCTCAAGGACACATCGAGCGCCGCGCAGAGCTTGTTGAGCAGCGACGCCGTCGCACTGCTCTGCGCCCGCTCCACCCGCCCGATCATGGCCCGGCTGACGCCGGAGCGCGTGGCAAGCTCATTCAGCGTCATGCCGGCTTGCGTCCGCACCGTCTTCAATCGGCGACCGATCGCGCGGTCGAGCTTTTGCTGGTCCATGATCTCTGATCCAAACGTTGCCCGTCGCAGGGACCGCATCCGCCGGACGAGAAGATTAGGCCGGAGCAGCGGCGTATGCCGGGATCGAGGGGCTAATATATTGGAATCTTTGCGCGCCGGGCAGCAACGTCTAGGATGGGCGCAATCACGATGCAGCGGGAGGTGTGGCATGAACGGACCGACGCAACGGATCATCAAGGCAAACGGCATCAGCCTCAACGTCGCCGAACAGGGCGAAGGGCCGCTGGTGCTGCTCTGCCACGGCTTTCCGGAAAGCTGGTATTCCTGGCGTCACCAACTCGCGGCGCTGGCCGCGGCCGGCTACCACGCTGTCGCGCCCGACATGCGCGGCTACGGCAAGAGCGACAAGCCCGAGGCGATCGACCAGTACACGATCCTCCACATGGTCGGCGACCTCGTCGGCGTGCTCGACGCTTTCGAGGCGAAGGACGCCGTCATCGTCGGGCACGACTGGGGCGCGACGATCGCCTGGCACACCGCGCGCCTGCGGCCCGATCGCTTCCGCGCCGCCGCCATTCTCAGCGTGCCCTATCGACCGCGCGGTCCGGTGCCGCCGACGAGTGTAATGCCACAGACGTCGGACGCGCAGTTCTATCAACTGTATTTCCAGGAGCCGGGTGTCGCCGAAGCGGAATTCGAAAGGGATCCGCGCGCAACGCTCGGCGCCATGCTCTATGGCGGTTCCGGCGAGGGCGCGGCGGTGATCCGCGCCAATGCCGAGCGTCAAGGGCGGACCGCCGGTGTCGGCATGGTCTCTCGCAAGGACGGCTTGCTGCCGAAAATGCAGGTGCCGCTGCCGCCGTGGCTGAGTAGCGCGGACCTCGACTATTACGGTGCCGAATTTGCCCACAGTGGGTTTCGCGGACCGCTCAACTACTATCGCAACATCGATCGCAACTGGGAGCTGATGGGCGCCTTCGAGGGCGTCAAGGTGGTCGTGCCCGCGCTCTTCATCGCCGGCGACCACGATATGGTCGTTTCCTTCCCCGGCGCCGGAGAGCAGATCGCCAACATGAAGCAGTCTGTGCCGCAACTGCGCGAGATCAAGATGTTGCCGGGCTGCGGACACTGGACGCAGCAGGAACGGCCGGCGGAGGTGAATGCGGCGATCGTGGAATTTCTGCGGAGCCTGCCGAACTAAAGGATGGAGCGGGCGAAGGGAATCGAACCCTCGTATGCAGCTTGGGAAGCTGCCGTTCTACCATTGAACTACGCCCGCGGATGCGCAGCCTGCGCCCGCTCTGATTAGCCGAGACGGCGCATCTCGCCAAGCGCTTTGGCGCAGGCCGCCTGACCCTTCTTAAGTTTCCGGTAAGATTTTGGGTGCGCCGGATTGTGGCGGTGTTATGATCGCCTGTCTGGGGAGACGTGCACTGAGTGGGGCGTGTGCATGGTGGGGCGTGGCTACGCGATATTCGACACGACCATAGGGCGCTGCGGCATCATCTGGAGCAGCACCGGGGTCGTCGCCGTGCAATTGCCGGAGGCGCGGGAGATCGACACCCGCCGCCGGATTTTCCAGGTCCATCCCGAGGCGCGCGAGCAGCGGCCTTCCGCGAACGCCGCGTTTGCGATCGAGGGCATCGTGGGCTTGCTGCAAGGCAGCGATGCCGATTTTTCCGAGGTCAGCCTGGATGCGAGCGGGGTGCCCGGCTTCAACCGGCGGGTCTATGAAGCCGCCTGCGCCATCCCGCGCGGGGAGACGCGCACCTACCACGAGATCGCCAAGGCGCTGGGCGCCTCCGGCGCCGCGCATTCTGTGGCACAGGCGATCGCGAAAAATCCCTACATGCTGATCGTGCCGTGCCACCGGGTGCTGGAGGCCGGCAATTACACCGACCGGCTCTCGCCCTATGGCGGGGTGATCTCCAAGCGGCGGCTGCTGTCGCTGGAGGGCGCCCATCCGATCGCCAGCAAGACGCTGTTCGACGTGCTGCTGCCCGTTGCCTCGCCGAGACCCTCCACCTAGATAGGTGGCATGGACGCGACCACGCTGCTGACGACCCCCTCGATGACCGTCTCGGAGTTTCGCTGCGACGCGGGACCGGACGACAGCCCGTTTGCGGAGTGTCGCACCGGCCATTCCATTGCCTATGTCCGCGCGGGAAGCTTTGGCTGTCATTGCCGCGCCGGCTTCTTCGATCTGGTGGCGGGCTCGATGCTGGTCGGCGCGCCGGGCGAGGAATACACCTGCACGCATGAGCATGTCGCCGGCGACGTCTGCCTGTCCTTTTTCCTCGGCGAGGATCTGGTCGACGCGCTCGGCGGCCGGCGAGACGTCTGGCAGGTCGGCGCGACGCCGCCGCTGCCCGAGCTGATGGTGCTGGGCGAGCTCGCCCAGACGGCGGCAGATGGCAACAGCGACCTCGGTCTCGACGAGGTCGGCCAGATCCTCGCCGGCCGTTTCGTCGATGTCGTCTCGGGCAAGGCGCGCAAGCCGACGACGCCGACCGCGCGCGACCGCCGCCGCGCCGTGGAAGCCGCGCTGTGGATCGACGCCAATTCGCATGCCGAGGTCGACCTCGAACAGGCCGCGCGGCAGGCAGGGCTCAGCCCGTTCCATTTCCTGCGGCTGTTCTCCGCCGTGCTCGGCGTCACCCCGCATCAATATCTGGTGCGCTCGCGCCTGCGGCATGCGGCGCGGCTGCTGACCGACGACGACATCGCAGTCACTGACATCGCCTATGACGTCGGCTTCGGCGATCTCTCCAACTTCGTCCGCACCTTTCACCGCGCCGCCGGCGTCTCGCCGACCAAGTTCCGTCAGGCCTCGAAGGGAGAGCGCAAGATTCTCCAAGAGCAGCTCGCCCTCAACTGACTAGGTTCGTCTCCGGCGCGCGCCGATTGCGGCGCGGTTTGGAAATGGAGACGACCATGTACGACCATATCGGATTGCGCGTTGCCGACCTCGACGCCGCAACGCGCTTCTACACCGCAGTGCTGGCGCCGCTCGGTTATGTCCTGTGCTCAAGCGGCGACGGTTATGCCGGCTTCGGACCGCAGGGCGCGCCGGCGCTGTGGCTGCACCTGAACAAGGGGCGGAAAGCCGATGGCGCGCATATCGCGTTTCGCGCTGGGGATCATGATTCGGTCAAGGCATTCCATAGCGAGGGCCTGAAGAGCGGCGGCCGAGACAATGGCGGCGCCGGCCCGCGCAAGGATTACAGCCCGACTTACTACGCGGCGTTTTTGATCGATCCCGATGGCAACAATGTCGAGGCGGTTTGCACGTGAGTACGGCAGGCCTCACCACACACATTGTCATGCCCCGGCTTGACCGGGGCATCCAGTACGCCGCAGCTTCTCGATTCATCACAGCGGCCTCTGGAATACTGGATCGCCCGATCAAGTCGGGCGATGACAGCTGAGATGACGGCGCTATCGCTCGCTTCTCTACATCACAGGATTCAACCAGGATTCAACAATGGCCTCCATCCACAACGACATTCCCCTCAACGCCCCGGCGCGCGACGTCTGGGATGCGGTGCGTGATTTCGGCGCGCTGCATCGGCGGCTGGCGCCGGGCTTCGTCACGGCCTGCGCGCTCGACGGCGACGCGCGCGTCGTCACCTTCGCCAATGGATCGGTGGCGCGCGAGGTGCTGGTCGATTGCGACGATGCGCGGCAGCGGCTGGTCTACGCGATCAACAACGAGCGGCTGAAGCATTACAGCGCCTCGGTGCAGGTGATCGCCGGGGGCGAGGCGAGAAGCCGCCTGGTCTGGATCATCGACATGCTGCCGAATGAGCTCGCGCCCTATGTGCAGGGACAGACCAAGGACGCTGTCGCCGCCATACACCGAGCGTTTCCAGCGGCGGCTGCGTGATATTTCTCACAGAGCCCCGCCCCTGTCCGCCGTAACCATGGCGGCGTGCGCCCGGTTGGCTCCGCTCTCCCGGCGGCGCCACGCACGCGAGGAGCAGGCCATGAGAGGTGCGGACAAGGTGATCTGCCAGGCGGCCGCCGTGCTGCTGATGTTTTCGATTTCGAGCGCGCCGGCAAAGGCGCAATTCCTCGGCGGCGGCGGTGCCGGCGGCGAGGACATGATGACCCAGATGGCGCCGATGCTGGAGATGATGAAGGCCAAGATGGGCAAGCGCCGCTTCGGCATGATGATGCAGACCATGGGCCCAATGATGAGCCGCATGATGGAGAATGGCGGCGGCGGAATTGGCGGCCTCGGCGGCGGCAATCTCGGCGGCGGTTTCGGGGCGCCCAATTACGGCGGCTACGCACCGATGGGCGGAGGCGGATATATGCTGACTGGAATGAGCGGCATGGGCGGCGGCGATATCATGGGCATGCTCGGCGGCGCCGGTGGCGGCGACATGATGGCGATGATTCCGCAACTGATGCGGCTCGCCAATGTCGGCGGCGGTGGCGGCCATCGCCGCCACAGGCATCGCTAGTCCGCAGCGGCCGACAGAGCCGGCCTGATCGCAGGTTTGGTTTGGCGCGGTCCCCAGCGCGTCAGCACCACGCTGGAGGACGAGAGCAGGCCGAGCACGACCATCGAGCTCGCCGCCAGCCAGAAGAAGCTTTGCGCGGTGGCATCGTGCGTCGACAGCCACCAGCCGACCGCCGAGATGTAGATCAGCCGCGCGGTCTGCGCCAGCACCGGGCCGATTACCTTGGCAGCGCCCTGCGACGAGAAATACATCGTCGAGGCAAGGCCGATGAAGGCGTAGAACGGCGCCACCGTCGACAAATATTGATGGCTGGTGGCGCGCACGGTCGCGCTGTCGGTGAAGATGTTGACCCAGAGATCGGGGAAGATCGCGACCAGGCAAGCCGGTGCACCGACGGCGACGAAGGCGCTCGCGGCCGCGATCCAGGCGATGCGCCGCGCGCGGGCGATGCGACCGGCGCCGACCGCCATGCCGATCATCGGCACCGAGGCGATGCCGAACGAGAACGCGATCGAGGTCAGCAGGAATTCCAGCCGCGCACCGATGCCGTAGCCGGCGAGGATCGCGGTGCCGAATTTCGCAAGCATGTGGGTGAAGATCGAGATCGTCAGCACCGATTGCAGCGGCGAGAAGCAGGCGATGGCGCCGACCTTCAGGATGTCGAAAAACATCGCCCATTGGATCCGAAGTCCGCGCAGTTTCGGCGTCACGCGGGCGCGGCCGGAGAACAGGTACCAGCCCATCACGCCGATGTTCATGCAATAGGCAATCAGCGCGCCGGCGGCGACGCCGCGCATGCCGAATTGCGGCACCGGACCGAGCCCGAGGCCGAGCGTGCCGCCAAGCACGATCTGCCAGGCCGCAGAATTGAGGATCAACAGCGACGGCAGCTTCATGTTGCCGGTGCCGCGGAGGACCCCGGCCATGGTGTTGAGTAGCCAGGGCAGCACGGCGCCGCCGAAAAACACCTGGGTGTAGGCGATCGCATGCGTCAGCACGTCGCCGCGGCCACCGAGCATTTCCAGAACGCGCGGTCCGAAGATCAGCATGCCCAGCATGAAGACGAGGCCGAAGCTGATTCCGATCAGCAGCGCGTGCGCGGCGAGCGTCCCGGCACGCTCGCGATCGCCGGCGCCGAGCGCGCGCGCGATGGCGGAGGCCACCGCGCCGCCCATCGCACCGCCCGACATGGTCATGGTCAGGATCACTGTCGGAAACACCAGCGCCATCGCGGCCAGCGCTTCCACACCAAGACGTCCGATATAGGAGGTCTCCGCAATCACCGTGCAAGTGCCGGCTGAGAGCGCGACGACGTTGGGCCAGGCCAGTCCGAGCAGCGTGCGCAGGATCGGCCCGTCCATCAGCGCGCTCCTCACAGGGCGCGGGGGCGGCGGCAGCGGACGCTCTTGTTCATCGACCGGGATTTCGGCGATGTCTGACATGTCCTCTCCGGGCGAAAGCGCCATTTGCGGCGCGGCAATGCTTGGGTGTACCAATGAATTGGTTCGCGCGCAGGGCGCAACGACAGGCTTGTTAGCACGATGCGCAGCGATTCCTCCTGCGCTAGGTGCAGGCGTGCCCTGCGGCAGCGCATTTCAGCCCGTGGAATTGCGGCTCTCAGTCTCCGTGGGGCCATCCTTCGAGACGCCCGCGTCGCGGGCTCCTCAGGATGAGGTCTTGTTTCGCGGTGACATGTCGGACCCTCATGGTGAGGAGCCCGCGAAGCTGGCGTCTCGAACCACGAGGCCAACGCCCGCGCGGCATTACCCAATCGTCCAGAGCAATGGCGGACGGCCGCGCGATGTCGGGGACAGGTGCACTCCGATGTGCCGCCCGCATCCGGCCGCGAGCCCTTCGAACAACCCCGCCAGCACCTTGGTGCAGGCAGGGTGGTCATCGGCGACGCCGTCCATCAACTTCCAGCTCTGCTGACGGATTTCGAACATGCCTTCGGATTGCGTCGTCTCAGCCACATCGTCCTGCGCGACCAACAGCGCGTTGAGGAACGTCGCGAATTCGCTCGCACCGCCGCGGCCCATCGACAGCGCCGCAGCGACCTCATCGAAATATTGCATCCCGATCAGCTTGCCCGTGAGGTGCAGGAGATAGCCGGCATCCTCCGGACCGAACAGCTGCACCATCACGGGCGCGGCTGTGCGCACATATTCCATCGCATAGTTGCGATAGGCTTTTTCCAGTCGCGGTCTTGGCCAGCTTGCGACTGGCAACGCCGGAGCCGCGGCGGCATCGAACAGCGGCGCTTCGAGATGCCGCGCGAACACGAGGCGCTGGTCGAGCTCGAGCGGCTGGTCATATTGGTGATAGTAGCCTTCGAGCCCGTCCTGGCCGTCGACGCTCTGCTTGGTGCAGACGAACCCTAATCTGGTATCGCCAAGCGCCACACCGTTGTTGGCGTGCCAGCCGCGCAGCATCGCGCGCGAGACTTCGCCCGGCACGCCGCAGATGGCAGTGCCCTTCCAGATCCAGCGCGGCGGCGGATAACGGATCCAGGCTTTGCGATCGCTCTCATGCATGTATTCGACGTGCACGCCGCCGATCCAGTTGGAGAGGTAGTGATATTGCGCGGCCGCCACGGCGGGCGGCAGATGGGTCAACCCGAGCTTCTCCAGCCCCGGCAGAAAGCGCTCCTGCTGCTGGCGGCGGAACACGCGAAAGACGAACTCCGCAGCATCCACCGTGCCGCGACGCGTGACCACGGTGAGGATCAGGCCGGTGAAATAGGCGTGATAGAGATCGGCAACCGCGCGCCAGCGTTTCCATTGAGCTTCCTGCGCGGGGTCTGATGCGGCGGTCATGTTCGCTCCCGATCGTTGTTTTGATCGAGTGTGTCACTGCATCCGGTGACGGACAAGCTAAGCCGCACGCAGGGCGCCCTGCACGCCGCCAATTCCGCATCGCGAATTTTGCGCAGGCTTAATTTTGCGCAGCTTTGGCGGCACGCTCGCGCTCGACGCGCTCGGTCACGTCGCGCGCCATCGCCACCGATCCCTGCACCACGCCAGCGGCGTCCCGCACCAGCGCGAAGGTCATCTCGATGTAGAGCTTGCGTCCGTCCTTGTGCAGCGCGCGGGTCAGTGTCGGTTTGCCCGCAAGCTTCATCGCGCCGCTGGCAAGCGCGGCCTCGAAGCCTTTCCAGTGCGCGGCACGCAGATGTTCGGGAATGATGAGGTCGAGATTCTGACCCAGCGCTTCGTCCGCGGAGAATCCGAACAGTGCGGACGATGCGCGATTCCACCGCATGATCGTGCCGGAGCGATCCGAATAGATCAGCGCGTCTGCGACGTCGTCGAGGATTTTTGCGTCGAGTTCGGATTGATCTGTCATTTCGCCACCTCGGACGTAGCCCGGATTCGCTTCTTATCCTGACACAGATTCGGTGTCATCGCCCGACTTGATCGGGCGATCCAGTATTCCAGAGGCGGATGTGATCGAACCGATAGGCTGCGGCGTACTGGATGCCCCGGTCAAGCCGGGGCATGACAGCGGAAGGTGAGCCTATCCCTACACCCGGAAATGCTTGCTCAGCTTCAGCCCCTGGGCCTGGTAATTTGAGCCGATGCGCTGGCCGTACATGGCGTCGGGGCGCGCCAGCATCTTTTCATAGACGAGGCGGCCGACGATCTGGCCGTGCTCGAGGATGAACGGCACCTCGCGCGAGCGCACTTCGAGCACGGCGCGCGACCCCAACCCGCCGGCGCCGGCATAGCCGAAGCCGGGATCGAAGAATCCGGCATAATGCACACGGAACTCGCCGACCAGCGGATCGAACGGCACCATCTCCGCGGCGTAATCGGGCGGCACCTGCACCGCCTCTTTCGACGCCAGGATATAGAACTCGCCGGGATCGAGGATCAGGCTGCCGTCGGGACGGGCCGAGATCGGCTCCCAGAACTCCTCGACGGAATAGCCGGCGCGGCGATCGACGTCGATCACGCCGGTGTGGCGCTTGGCGCGGTAGCCGACGAAGCCGCCGCTCTTCTCGCCGGAGAGATCTACGGAGACGGCGACGCCGCCGGTGAGATCGGCATCGTCGATATCGACGAGACGTTCGGTCGCGTGCAGCGCCTCGAGGTCGTCGATGTTGAGGATGGCATCGCCGGTGCGGAAGCGTACCTGGCTCAGGCGCGAGCCCTCGCTGACCAGCACCGGGAACGTCTTGGGGCTGATCTCGGCATAGAGCGGGCCGTGATAGCCGGCACCGATCATGTCGAAGCGGCGGGTGCCGTCGGCGATCACGCGGGTGAAGACGTCGAGCCGACCGGTCGAGCTCTTCGGGTTGGCGGCCGCGACGATCTCCGGCGGCAGCGCGAGGCTTTCGAGCAGCGGCACGATGTAGACGCAGTTGGTCTCCAGCACCGCGCCGTCGGCGAGGCTGAACTCGTGCAGCTTCAATTCGTCGATGCGCTCGGCAACGGTGGCGCCGGGACCAGGCAGGAAGCTGGCACGAACGCGATAGGCGATGTCGCCAAGACGCAAATCGAGGCTCGCCGGCTGGATCTGGCTTTCGACGAAGTCGTAAGCGGGCAGGATGAGACCGCCCTCCGCCATCGCCGCGATCATGCGGTCGGGCAGGATACCATTGGCGTCGGCGGCGACCGTGAACGTCAACCGGGGGTCCTCATCAGGGATCAAACACATCCCGACATGCGGGAAATATGAGCGTTTTACGGCTATCCGATGGACGTCTTGACGGAAAGGGCATTGCGGAATATGAGCATGACTTATCCCGTGGTGATTTGAGCCGGCCGGCTTGCAGCCACGTTAAATAAGTCGCTAAACAGGCCGGGGACCTCTGTGATCCCGGCCCGTGGAAATATTCCAGGCCGGTTTTTTTGTGGCCATTTTCGATGGTCACTTCAGGAGGTCCTATGTCGAAGTCCCCGCCGCCAACCGCGCAATACCGTCCCGAAACTCGCCTGGTTCATTCCGGCACCCTGCGCTCGCAATATGGCGAGACCTCGGAGTCGCTGTTCCTGACCCAGGGCTACGTCTACAACAGCGCCGAGGAGTGCGAGGCGCGGTTCAAGGGCGAGGACCCCGGCTTCATCTATTCACGCTACTCCAATCCGACCATCGCGATGTTCGAGCGCCGCATGATCGAGCTCGAAGGCGCCGAAGCGGCACGTTCCGCCGCGACCGGCATGGCCGCGGTGACGACGGCGATCCTGGCGCCGCTGAAGGCCGGCGATCACGTCGTGGCCTCGCGCGCGCTGTTCGGTTCGTGTCTCTACGTCGTGCAGGATTTGCTGCCGCGCTACGGCATCGAGACCACGCTGGTCGACGGCCTCGATCTTGACCAGTGGCAGCGCGCCATGAAGCCGAACACCAAGACGTTTTTCCTGGAGAGCCCGACCAATCCGACGCTCGACGTGCTCGACATTCCCGGCATTGCCGAGATCGCGCACAGCGGCGGCGCGCGGCTCGTCGTCGACAACGTGTTCGCCACGCCGATCTGGCAGAGCCCGCTCGCGCTCGGCGCCGACGTCGTGGTCTATTCCGCGACCAAGCACATCGACGGCCAGGGCCGCTGTCTCGGCGGCATCATCCTGTCCTCGGAGGCGTTCATCGCCGAGCACATCCACAATTTCATGCGCCAGACCGGCCCGTCGATCTCGCCGTTCAACGCCTGGGTGCTGCTCAAGGGCCTGGAGACGCTCGCCGTGCGCGTGCGCGCGCAGACCGAGACGGCCGCGCGCATCGCGGACGTGCTGGCGAGCCATCCGAAGATTTCGCGGCTGGTGTTTCCCGGCCGCGCCGATCATCCGCAGGCGGCATTGGTGAAGAAGCAGATGCGCGGCGGCTCGACGCTGGTCGGCCTCGAGGTCAAGGGCGGCAAGCAGGCGGCGTTCCGCGTGCTCAACGAGCTCAAGCTTGCCAAGATCTCGAACAATCTCGGCGACGCCAAGAGCCTCGTCACGCACCCCGCCACCACGACGCATCAGCGCCTCAAGCCGGAGGACCGCGCCGCGCTCGGCATCAGCGAGGGATTCATCCGCTTCTCGGCGGGGCTGGAGCACGCGGATGATCTAATCGAGGATCTGACCGCGGCGCTGGAGAAGGCGTAGCCACACACTCGGAATCGTAGGGTGGGCAAAGCGAAGCGTGCCCACCCTTCACGATCGCGGTGCCGATAGATGGTGGGCACGGCGCGCGAAGAGCGCGCCTTTGCCCACCCTACGGCACCAAGCTACATCGGCCGGTACGTCCGCACGTCCGCGGGCACGTTCACGCCGAGCTTGATCTGGCCGACGGAGCGGATGATGTCGTCGCCGAGGAGCTGGGCGAAGCAGGCGTAGCCCCAATCGTTCATGTGCAGGCCGTCGGCGATCACAAAGCTCTCGACCGGAAGCGATTGCTTCTCGTGCCAGTCGCGCATCACCTCGAAGCGCGGGAAGATGCCGACGTGACGGAGCTCAGCGACCTTGCCGAGCAGCTTCACCATCTTGCCGGCGCTCTCGGCGCGCTGGTTGACGGCTGGCGAATACTGCGGATCGACCAGCACGACGTCGGTGCCGCCGGCAGCCTGGATGCGGCTGATGCCGTCCTCGACGAGCTTGGCGGTATCGCCGGGATCGAGATTGCGCAGCACCGCATTGGTGCCGACCTGCCAGATCACCAGATCCGGATGCACGTCGATCACCTCCTTCTGAAGGCGCTTCATCATCTCGGGCGCGTCCTCGCCGCCGACGCCGGCATTGACGACGGTGATGTCGGCTGTCGGATAGTGCCGGTGCAGCTGCGCGGCAAGACGATTGGGATAGTTGAACTCCGGCGAGCTCGCACCGAATCCCGCGGTCGAGGACGAGCCGAATGCGACGATGACGACGGGCTGGCCGGCGACGAGCTTGCCCGCGACATGCGGCAGCGAGCCCATCGCCTTAGCGCCGCCCTTCGGCGACAGGCAGGGCACGCGGCTGAAGACGTCGCCGGCGGATTTCGCGACCTGCTTCACCTTGTCGATGGCGCGCGCCGTGATGCCGCGCTGGTCGGGGGACGTCGCTGCGACGGTCGTCTGGGACGGTGAAGCGGGAGCCGGATTAGCCGACTGCTGCGGGGCCGGCGTTGCCTGCGCGCCCTGCGTCTGCGCGTGCGATTGCCAGGCCGGACTCAGCAACAGCAGCACCGCTGCTGCAGGCGCAGCCAGCCATGCCGTCAGGCAAAAAGGGCGGAGAGAACTCATTAACGCTAGACCTCAATTTTGCTGCTGGGCCGGCTCCAGATGCGCAGCGTCGATCACGAACTGTGCCAACGCCCGGCCAAGGCAATCATGGACCTGCTTCGCCAGCTCAGGCCCGCGCGACGGGCTGAACAGGTCGAACTGCCCCTGGTCATTCCACTGCCGCATGATCGCGAAACGATCGAACAGCGGAATATCGTGCTCCTGCGCCACCACCCGCATATTGTCGAGGTATGGCGGCACCGAGATCATGGTTTCGGTACGCGGACTGTACTGCAAGTTCATCAAGACGACGTCAGCCCCTGCCTTTTGCAGCGCAACAACCCCTCCGGTCACTGCGCCGCGAAAATCATCGGGATCGATGGCTCGGATAGCATCGACAGTCCCGGTCTGCCAGATAACCAAAGTAGGTGCTTTTGCTTCCATCAGCTTAACGAAACTGGCGGCCGCCTCCTCGGCCGTTTTCTTGCTCTGTATTTCTACGGAGACGTGGACTATCTCGGACGGCGACAGCTTGTCCTTCAGAATGGCCTGCATCCGCGCCGGATAAGAGGCGTCCTCGGAAGCCGGAATTGTGGTCGAGCGACTGCCGATGACCAGGATTTCGAGCGGCTTGCCGGCCTTCACGGCATCGGCGACCTTGGGAAGCTGGCTTTCGCTGGTGAGCAGATAGGACGGCACTTCACAGGCTGCGGGCGCGGCTGAAGCAGCCGGCGCAGCATCGTCCGCGCGCGCCGGAGGCGCGGCGAGACCACCGCACAGCAGGATCAGGCTCAGGAAAACCTTCGCCTTCATCAGCCCCCTCCCGCCATATCGGCGCTGCCGACGGCGCTTTTGGTTTTCGAACCGCTCTTGTCAGCCACCCGCTTGTACCACGAAATCAGCCAGGCCATGGCCCACATGATCAGAATTCCGGAGAGACTAATTAGCGCATGCATGACCGGGCCGCCCGAGACCTCGGCCAGGATGAAATGGCCGGCAAAGGCGAGGAAGACGCCGAGACAGAATATCTCCAGGGAATGCGAGCCGCACAGGATCAGCGGCCGCAGCCATGGCGATTTCAGGCCCGGCCAGTCCCGCGGCAGGACGCGTACGGTGAGCGCGGCCAGCGCCAGGAAATGCGTGAAGCGCAGCACGTCCAGGTCGGCCTTGTCGATCGGATACATCCACTGCTCGAGCCGCTTCGGCATGAAATGGGAGAGCTGCGGCACATACCAGGTCAGCGTCACGTAGAATGCCGCGACCAGATAGGCGATCGCGATCCACATCGTCACCCGCGAAGCCAGAATGCGCGACATGCGTCGCGCACCCCCGAGCGCGCACCATGCCCCGAACACGAACAGCAATTGCCAGGCGAAGGGATTGAAGGCCCAGAAGCCGTTCGGATAGGCGGACAGATAGAGGTCGTATTCCCAGGTCACCGCGTAGAGCGCGACCGAGAGGCCGAGCGTCACGTCGGGGCGCCATTTCATCAGCCACAGGATCAAGGGCAGCGCCAGCATCAGCACGATATAGAGCGGCAGCACGTCCATGTTGACCGGACGGAAGCGCAGCAGCAGCGCCTGCACGATCGTCACGTCGGGCTGCTTGAGGAAATCCATGATGCCCATCTCTTCGGTGTAGAGCGGGTTCTCGAACCTGGTCGCGACGTAGGAGATTTCGGCAAGGAAGATCGTGAACAGGAAGACGTGGGCGACATAGATCTGCCAGACGCGCCGCAGGATGCGCGCGGTGGCGACGACAATGCCGGACTCCAGCATCGCCCGACCGTACACGAAGGCGGCGGTATAGCCGGAGATGAAGATGAAGATCTCGGTGGCGTCGCTGAAGCCGTAATTGCGGATCGTGAACCAGGTCAGAAGGCTCGGCGGCAAATGGTCGATGAAGATCAGCCACAGCGCAAGGCCGCGGAACAGGTCGAGCCGGAGTTCGCGCTCCCCGATGGCGGGCAGCGAAATGGCCGGCGCGGCCGCGCGCCGCTTTGCCCCCGCGGACTTGACCTCCACAGGTTTAGCGGTTCCCGCGATCGTCGATCCCGTCACTTGGTCGGCAATAGTCATCGGGGGCCTAAAAACCCTTCCGCAAATCGCGACGTGGCAAGGAGTGTACCGGTCCGGCCGTCATCTCGCAAAGCCACCGGATCACATGCAAGTACGTTTGGACCTACACTTGGACGTGTACTTCCCTGCGAATTCAGGCGGGACGATGTCGCCAAGGCCGCCTCCGGCGTTTGGTTCCCGGGCGGTTTTCGGTATGATGGCAATCATGTACCGCGCCGTGACCCGCCAGATCGAAGTGACCGTCGAGCCGAACTTTGTTCCGGAGCAGTCGTCGGCCGACCGCTCCCGTTATTTCTGGGCCTACACCATCGTCATCACCAATTCCGGCGATGAGACCGTGCAGCTCAAGACGCGGCACTGGATCATCACCGATGCCACCGGCCGGCAGCAGGAGGTGAAAGGCGAGGGCGTCGTCGGCGAGCAGCCGACGCTCGCGCCCGGCGAACGCTTCGAATACACCTCCGGCGTGCCGCTCACGACCGCCTCGGGCTTCATGACCGGCCGCTACCAGATGGTCAGCGCAAGCGGCGAACGCTTCGAGATCGACGTGCCGACGTTCTCGCTGGACAGCCCGGATAACAAGCGGGTGTTGAACTAGCGCTGGAAATGGTGGGCACGCTTCGCTTTGCCCACCCTACGGCACCGCGCTACGCGTCCTCGACGCCCGCCTCATCCGGTGTGAACTCGTACACCGAGCTGCAGAACTCGCAGGTCACGACGACCTTGTCGTCCTTGACCATTGCGGCACGGTCGTCGGACGAAAAGCTCTTCAGCATCGATGCCACCGCATCGCGCGAGCAGGAGCATTGCGCCTTCAAGGGCAGCGGATTGAACACGCGCACGCCGCGTTCGTGGAAGAGACGGTAGAGCAACCGCTCGCCGGACAGCTCGGGATCGATCAGCTCGACGTCTTCGACGGTTTCGATCAGCGAGCGCGCCTCGACCCAGGCATCGTCTTCAGCGACGGCATGGACCTCGACGCCCTCGGGCGCATCGCCGGGATGCAGATCGGCCTGCCGCGCGCGCTCGGGCGCCTTCGGCAGGAACTGCATCAGCATGCCGCCGGCACGCCAGCGATGCTTGCCGCCGTCGTTCGAACGCCACTCCTCGCCCACGGCGAGACGCACGCGTGTCGGGATCTGCTCGGAGCGCAGGAAATATTCGTGAGCGGCGTCTTCGAGGCTGCCGCCGTCGAGCGCGACCAGGCCCTGGTAGCGGCTCATGTCGGGGCCCTGGTCGATGGTCATGGCCAGATGACCGTGGCCCAGCAGCGCGCCGGAAGTCTTGCCGGAATCCTGGACTTCGCCGAGGCGCGCGGCATCATAGCGCGCATAGGCGCGCAGGCGATCCGGCGCCTGATAGTCCACGACCAGGAACGACACAGGACCGTCGGTCTGGGCCTGGAGGATGAAGCGGCCTTCGAACTTCAGCGACGAGCCGAGCAGCGTGGTCAGCACGATGGCCTCGCCGAGCAGCTTGCCGACCGGCGCCGGATAATCGTGCTTGGTCAGGATCTCGTCGAGCGCCGGACCAAGCCGCACCAGGCGACCGCGCACGTCGAGCGCGTCGACCTCGTAGGGCAGCACGGCGTCATCGATGGGAACCGCGGATGGCGCGCGAACCGGGCCTTCGGGCCCGGTTTTCATGTCAGGGGATTGGGAAACCATGGCGCTTTATCTGGGGTCGGAAGGCGAAATTGGAAGGGGGCGGCTGCATCCGGAATGCAGAACGGATCGTACGCAAGCACGGCAAACTCGGTGTGGGGGGGGGGGGGGGCCCCCCCCCCGCCCCCCCCCGCCCCCCCCCCCCCCCCCCCCCCCCCCGGGGGGGGCGCCCCCCCCCCCCCCCCCCCGACGATCCAAAGCTACTTCACCGGCCCGCGTTACTTCACCGCGTCGAAGCACCAGGCCAGAATGCCCTTCTGCGCGTGCAGGCGGTTTTCGGCCTCGTCGAATACGACGGATTGCGGACCGTCGATCACCTCGTCGGTGACCTCCTCGCCGCGATGGGCGGGCAGGCAGTGCATGAACAGCGCATCGGGCTTGGCCAGCGACATCAGCTGGGCATTGACCTGATAGGGCTTGAGCACGTTGTGGCGGTGCTCGCCTTCCTTGTCGCCCATCGACACCCAGGTGTCGGTCACGACACAATCGGCGCCGCGCACGGCAGCTTCGGCATCCGTGCCGAGCATGATCGGCGCGCCGGTCGCCTTGATGAAGTCGCGCATCGCCTTTTTCGGTGCGAGCTCCGGGGGCGTCGCGACATTGAGCTGGAACTTGAAGCGCTCGGCGGCGTGCGCCCAGGACGCCAGCACGTTATTGTCGTCGCCGGTCCAGGCCACCGTCTTGCCCTCGATCGGGCCGCGATGTTCCTCGTAGGTCATGAGGTCGGCCATGACCTGGCAGGGATGCGAGCGCCGCGTCAGGCCGTTGATGACGGGCACGGTGGCGTTTGCCGCAAGCTCCAGCAGCGCATCGTGATTGAGGATGCGGATCATGATGGCGTCGACATAGCGCGACAGCACGCGCGCGGTGTCGGCGATGGTCTCGCCGCGACCGAGCTGCATCTCGGCGCCTGTGAGCATGATGGGCTCGCCGCCGAGCTGGCGCATGGCGACATCGAACGACACCCGCGTCCGCGTCGAGGGGCGCTCGAAGATCATCGCCAGCGTCTTGCCTTCGAGCGGCCTGACCGGCTGATGCGCCTTCTGCTTCGCCTTCATCGCGGAGGACGCGGCCAGCATGCGCTTGAGCTCCGACAGCGGCAGCTCGTTGATATCGAGGAAGTGCTTCGGTGTTTTCTTGGGCGTTTTATCGGGCGACGTGCTCATCAGCTTGCCGCCCGCTTGTTGCCAGACAACGCCGCGCAGGCGCGCTCGAGCCGCCCGACGCTGTCCTCGATCTCGGCTTCGGTGACGATCAAAGGCGGCAGGAAACGCACGACATTGTCGCCGGCACCGACGGTGAGCAGTTTTTGGTCGCGCAAGGCGGCAACGAGATCGCCGGAGGGCACCACGGCCTTGATGCCGATCAGGAGGCCCTCGCCGCGCACTTCGCTGACGACATCGCCATGACGGTCGATCACGGAAGCGAGCTTCTGCTTGAGCAGCAGCGACATCCTCTGCACGTGGTCGAAGAAGCCGGGCTTGAGCATGACGTCGAGCACGGCATTCGCCGCCGCGATCGCGAGCGGATTGCCGCCGAAGGTCGAGCCGTGCGAGCCCGGCGTCATGCCGGACGCCGCTTCCGCGGTCGCAAGGCAGGCGCCGATCGGGAAGCCGCCGCCGAGCGCCTTGGCCAGCGACATCACGTCGGGTTCGACGCCAAGGCGGCGGTACGCGAATAGATCGCCGGTGCGGCCCATGCCGGTCTGCACCTCGTCGAAGGCGAGCAACAGGCCGCGCTCGTCGCAGAGCTGGCGCAACGCCCTCAGGAAGGCGGGCGTTGCCGAACGCACACCGCCCTCGCCCTGGATCGGCTCGATCAGGATGCCGGCGGTCTGCGGACCGATCGCCTTTTTCACTGCCTCGAGATCGCCATGCGCAACCTGGTCGAAGCCCTCCATGGGTGGGCCGAAACCTTCGAGATATTTTGCCGAACCCGTCGCGGCCAGCGTCGCCAGCGTGCGGCCATGGAAGGCGCCTTCGAAGGTGATCATGCGATAGCGGTCTGGATGGCCCTTCGCGGCGTGATAGCGGCGCACGACCTTGATCACGCATTCCAGCGCTTCGGCGCCGGAATTGCAGAAGAACACGAAGTCCGCGAAACTTTCATTGCACAGGCGCGCGGCAAGCTTTTCGCCGTCCGGGCTCTGGAACAGGTTCGACATGTGCCAGAGCTTCGTGGCCTGTTCCTGCAACGCCGCGACCAGCGCCGGATGGGCATGGCCGAGCGCATTCACCGCCACCCCGGAGGTGAAATCGAGATAGCGCTCGCCATTGGTCGCGATCAGCCAGCAGCCTTCGCCACGCTCGAAACCGAGGTCGGACCTGGCGAAAACGGGGAGCAAATGCGGCGCTGCGCTGTTAGTCATGACGGTCACTTGAATGTTGCGGACGGTGTGAGCGTGCATTACGCAACGCACCATCGACCGGCCCGGAAAACGAAACGTGCCGCCTCTTGAGGGCGGCACGTGCGACTATCTTAGGCCTGGTGAAACGGGTGTCAATGCCGCCCGGAAAGCCTCGCGAAACGCTGAATCCGTAGTCTTGCGGTGCCGATTTTGCGGGATTTAGCCACGGAACATGTGGAAGCGAGTCGGCGGACTCTTGCGCGGGAGTCACGCCATATTGTAGCGTTTGGATTGTCAGATACGACATCTCGTGCAGTGGTTCTGATCTTTAAGTCCTTATGTACCGGCGTAAACGTTCGGGCGTTCAAGACGCGCCCGGCGAGCCTTAAGGGATTCTGGCGGCACGGGTTTTTGAAGGCTTAGGCATTCGCTGCGAGGCCCCAGGATGGCTGGCGCGCAGCGAGGGAAAGGGTGCAATGACGGTTTTGACCTGGTCCGATGATCGCGTCGAGCAGCTGAAAAAGCTCTGGGAGGCCGGACTTTCGGCCAGCCAGATCGCGGCGGAGCTCGGCAATGTGACCCGCAATGCCGTGATCGGCAAAGTGCACAGGCTCGGCCTCTCGGGCCGCGCCAAGAGCCCATCATCGGCAGCGCCCCGGCCGCGCAAGGCGCGCCCCGCGCAGCACATGATGCGGGTGAGCCGCCCGATCTCGCGCGGCAACACCGCGCTGGCGCAGGCCTTCGAGGTCGAGGCTGAGCCGGATCCGGTCACCTACGACAACGTGGTGCCGATGAGCCAGCGGCTGTCGCTGCTCGAATTGAACGAGGCGACCTGCCACTGGCCGGTCGGCGATCCCTCGAGCCCGGACTTCTTCTTCTGCGGTGGACGGGCGCTGTCCGGCCTGCCCTATTGCGCCCAGCACTCGCGTGTTGCGTACCAGCCGGCGTCGGATCGGCGCCGCGCACCGGTGAAGCCGGGTCCGCGGTAATCACGGCAAGTCGTCGCGCAAAGACAGTTCAATAATTTCAGTGTCGTCCTGGCGAAAGCCAGGACCCATACTCCGAGCACGAAGTAGTCGTGCGAAAGGGGTAACTCGGAGTCTTCGCCAAACCACTCCCTGTGGTTATGGGTCCCGGATCAGCGCTCGCTTGTCCGGGACGACATCGGAGAATGCAGGGACAGCTCGCCAACAAACAAGCCTGCAACCCTACACCTGCTCCGCCTTCGCAAACCGATCATCCAGCGCGTAGCCGGCGCCGCGGACGGTGCGGATCGGGTCTTGCTCGCGGCCGAGATTGAGCAGCTTGCGCAGGCGGCCGATATGCACGTCGACGGTACGCTCGTCGATATAGATGTCGCGGCCCCAGACGCTGTCGAGCAGTTGCTCGCGCGAGAACACCCGGCCCGGGTGCTCCAGGAAGAACTCCAGCAGGCGATATTCGGTCGGACCGAGATCGATCGGCCGGCCTGAGCGCGCCACGCGGCGCTTGTCACGGTCGAGCTCGATGTCGCCAAAAGCAAGCACGGTGGCGAGCCGCTCGGGGCTCGCGCGCCGCAGCAGGCCCTTCACGCGCGCCAGCAGCTCCGGCACCGAGAACGGCTTGACGATGTAATCGTCGGCGCCGGTCGCAAGACCCCGCACCCGCTCGCTCTCCTCGCCGCGCGCGGTGAGCATGATGATCGGGAGCTGCTTGGTCTCGGGACGGGTGCGAAGCCGCCGGCACAGTTCGATGCCCGACAGGCCCGGCAGCATCCAGTCGAGCACGATCAGATCGGGGATGTGCTCCTTGAGGCGGGTGTCGGCGTCGTCGCCGCGCATCACCGTCTCGACGTCATAGCCGTCGCCTTCGAGGTTGTAGCGGAGAAGCTCGGTCAGGGCTTCCTCGTCCTCAACCACCATAATGCGTGCGCCCATCGGGTCGTCGCTCCCTTAAGTCTTCAGGTGTTCGGTACCGTGTTGGCGAAGGTCGTCATGTCGCCCTTCGGCCGCTTGTCGGTGATCGCCTGGCCCTCGATCATGTAGAACACGGTCTCGGCGATGTTGGTGGCGTGGTCGCCGATCCGCTCGATGTTCTTGGCGCAGAACATCAGGTGAATACAGAACGAGATGTTGCGCGGATCCTCCATCATGTAGGTGAGGAGCTCGCGGAACAACGAGGTGCAGATGGCGTCGACTTCCTCGTCGCCCTTCCACACCGCCATCGCCGCCGGCAAATCATGCGCGGCATAGGCGTCCAGCACCGACTTGACCTGCTGCTGCACGAGGTCGGTCATGTGCTCGAGGCCGCGGAACAGCTTGAGCGGATGGAAGTCCGTTTCCAGCGCCGCGACGCGCTTGCCCATGTTCTTGGCGAGGTCGCCGATGCGCTCGAGATCAGTCGCGACGCGCATGGCGCCGACGATCTCGCGCAGATCGACCGCCATCGGCTGGCGGCGGGCGATGGTGAGCACCGCACGCTCCTCGATGCGCTTCTGCAGCGCGTCGAGCTCGGTGTCGATGGCAACGACGCGCTGGCCGAGCGGGACGTCGCGGCGGATCAGCGCGTCGACGGACTCGACGATCATGCGCTCGGCGATGCCGCCCATCTCGGCGACCAGGCGGGTGAGTTCCTGGAGGTCGGTGTCGAAAGCCTTTGCGGTATGTTCGGAAGCCATGTCGCGTCTCCTCAGCCGAACCGGCCGGTGATGTAATCCTGCGTGCGCCGGTCGGTCGGCGACGTGAAGATCTTGCTGGTGTCGTCGAACTCGATCAGCTCGCCGAGATACATGAAGGCGGTCTTGTCGGAGACGCGCGCCGCCTGCTGCATGTTGTGGGTGACGATCGCGATCGTGTAATCCTCGGACAGCTCCTGGATCAGCTCCTCGACCTTGGCGGTCGAGATCGGGTCGAGCGCCGAACAGGGTTCGTCGAACAGGATCACCTCGGGCCGCACCGCGACGGTGCGGGCGATGCAGAGGCGCTGCTGCTGGCCGCCGGAGAGCGACAGGCCGGAGGCGTTGAGCTTGTCCTTGACCTCGTTCCACAGCGCGCCGCCGCGCAGCGCCTTCTCGACGCGGCCGTCCATTTCGGACTTCGAGATCTTCTCATACAGGCGGATGCCGAACGCGATGTTCTCGTAGATCGTCATCGGGAACGGCGTCGGCTTCTGGAACACCATGCCGACGCGGGCGCGCAGCAAATTGAGGTCCAGCTTGCCGTCGAGGATGTTGGTCTGGTCGAGCATCAGCTGACCAGTGGCGCGCTGGCCGGGATAGAGGTCGTACATCCGGTTGAAGATGCGCAGCAGGGTCGACTTGCCGCAGCCCGACGGACCGATGAACGCCGTGACGCGATTGGCGCCCAGCGTCAGGTTGATGTTCTTCAGCGCGTGGTGCTCGCCGTAATAGAAGTTCAGGTTGCGCACGGTCACCTTCGGGGGCGCCTCCGGCAGCACCGGCGCGTGGGGCAGCCCACCGGCCGCGCTCATCGATACGGAAAGATCACTCATTTTGCGGTCCTCTCGGCGCCAAGGATGCGCGCGCCAATATTAAGGGCAAGAACGGTCAGGGTGATGAGCAGCGCCCCGCTCCAGGCCAATTGCTTCCAATAGGCATAGGGGCTCTGCACGAAGTTGTTGATGGTGACAGGCAGGTTCGCCATCGTCTTATTCAGGCCGAGGCTGAAGAACTGGTTCGACAGCGCGGTGAACAGCAGCGGCGCAGTTTCACCGGCGACGCGAGCGGTTGCGAGCAGCACGCCGGTGATGAGGCCGGAGCGCGCGGCGCGATAAGCGATCCGCTTGATCACCAGCGAACGCGGCAGGCCGAGCGCCGAGGCCGCCTCGCGCAGCGCGTTCGGCACCAGCAGCAGCATGTCCTCGGTCGTGCGCAGCACCACCGGGATCACGATGACCGCGAGCGCGAGCGAGCCTGCGATCGCCGAGAAGCCGCGCATCGGCACCACCACCGCGCCGTAGATGAACAGGCCGATGATGATCGAGGGCGCCGAGAGCAGGATGTCGTTGATGAAGCGGATCACCGAGGTCAGCCGGTCATTGCGGCCGTATTCGGCGAGATAGGTGCCGGCGAACATGCCGAGCGGCGCGCCAATGCCGACGCCGATCACGGTCATGATCAGCGAGCCGACGATGGCGTTGAGCAGGCCGCCCTCGTTCGATCCGGGAGGCGGCGTGTTCTCGGTGAACAGCTGGACATTGAGTCCCGCCAGTCCATTGTAGAGCAGCGTGATCAGGATCAGCGCGAGCCAGGTGACGCCGAAGGCCGTTGCGGCGATGCAGAGCCCGCGAACGACGATGTCCTTGCGGCGGCGGCGTGAATAGATCGGATTCATGGCGCTAGTTCCCCGCCTTCTTTTCCAGCCGCATCAGCATCAGCCGCGCCGCTGCAAGCACGAAGAAGGTCAGCACGAACAGCAGGAGACCGAGCAGGATCAGGCCGGACTGGTGCAGGCCGTCGCTCTCGGCGAACTCGGATGCGATCGCCGCCGAGATCGTGGTGCCCGGCGCGAAGATCGACGACGAGATCCGGAACGAGTTGCCGATGATGAAGGTCACCGCCATGGTCTCGCCGAGCGCCCGGCCGAGCGCCAGCATGACGCCGCCGATGACGCCGACGCGGGTGTAGGGGATCACCACGCTGCGGACGACTTCCCAGGTGGTGCAGCCAACGCCGTAGGCGGCTTCCTTCAGGACCGGAGGCACGGTCTTGAACACGTCGACCGAGATCGAGGTGATGAAGGGCAGCACCATGATGGCGAGGATCAGCGCGGCATTGAACAGGCTGAGATAGGACGGGGGACCTGCGAAGATCGCGCCCAGCACGGGCACGCCGTCGAAGATCTTGATCATGAAGGGCTGGAACGTGTTGGCGAGGAACGGACCCAACACGAAGAAGCCCCACATGCCGTAGATGATCGAGGGGATGCCGGCGAGCAGCTCGATCGCCATGCCGATCGGGCGGCGCAGCCATTGCGGGCAGAGCTCGGTGAGGAAGATCGCAATGCCGAGACCCACGGGGATGGCGATCAGCATCGCGATGAAGGAGGTGACGAGCGTGCCGTACATCGGCCCGAGCGCGCCGAGCACCGGCGGATCAGCGGACGGCGCCCAGCGCTGCGTCCACAGGAAAGAGACTCCGAATTCCTTCATCGCGGGGAAGGCGCCGACGATCAGCGAAATGATGATGCCGCCGAGGATCAGAAGCACCGAGATCGCGGAGAGCCGCGTGATCCAGTAGAAGGTAACGTCGCCGAGCTTGAACGCGCTCAAGGCCTTGGCGCGATCATAAGGTCCGGCGTCGTCGATTACATCGCTCTGAACGGCCATCTCTGCCACGCCGATCCCCTGTACTAAAATAGTATACGTTTTTTGTTGGTCCGTGCCCCGGATGCGGCTCAGCGCATCCGGGGCACGAGCGTCGCGAACCTAGCTCTTGATTTCGGCAGCCCAGGTCTTCTCGATCAGCTGAACGACCGGGTCCGGCATCGGGATGTAGTCGAGCTCTTCAGCCGCCTTGCCGCCGTTCTTGAAGGCCCAGCGGAAGAACTTGATGGCTTCCTGCGAGGCCGCCTTGTCGGTGGCGTCCTTGTGCATGAGGATGAAGGTCGCCGCCGTGATCGGCCAGGACTTCTCGCCGGGCTGGTCGGTCAGGATGACGTAGTAGCCGGGAGCCTTGGCCCAGTCGGCGTTGGAGGCGGCCGCCTGGAAGGCTTCGACGGTGGGCTGCACCGGCTTGCCGGCCTTGTTGACGAGGCCGGTGTAGGTCAGCTTGTTCTGCTTGGCATAGGCGTACTCGACGTAGCCGATCGAGTTCTTGGTCTGGCTGATGTTGCCGGACACGCCTTCGTTGCCCTTGGCGCCGACGCCGACCGGCCACTCGACCGCGGTACCCTCACCGACCTTGCTCTTCCAGTCCGCGCTGGCCTTGGCGAGGTAGTTGGTGAAGTTGAAGGTGGTGCCAGAGCCGTCCGAACGGCGGACCACGGTGATGGCCTCCGAGGGCAGCTTCACGTTCGGGTTGAGCTTTTTGATCGCGGCGTCATCCCATTTGGTGATCTTGCCGAGATAGATGCTGGCCAGCGTCTCGCCGTCGAACACCATCTCGCCGGGCTTCACGCCCTCGATGTTGACGACGGGAACGATGGCACCCATCACCATCGGCCACTGGACGAGGCCGTCCTTCTCGAGCTGCTCGGCCTTGAGCGGCGCGTCGCTGGCGCCGAAGGTCACGGTCTTGGCCTGGATCTGCTTGATGCCGCCGCCGGAGCCGATCGACTGGTAGTTCAGACCGTTGCCGGTCTCCTTCTTATAGGCGTCAGCCCATTTGGAATAGATCGGGAACGGGAACGTCGCACCGGCACCGGTGATATCGGCAGCAAAGGCCGCCGTCGTCGATGCGGCGACCATGCCAGCAGCGACGAGTGTTTTGAGGAAATTCATGCTGGTCTCCATACAGGGGAGCGAAGCGCCATCCGCGCCCGATCGCGCTCCCCGTGCCGCCCCTTTAGGAGCGGACAGCTGAGCTTTTACGAAGGTTTGGTGACAGTCGGATGACAGCGTTAAGCAGCTGAAATCGCTGGAATTTAGCTCAGAGCCGCAGGCTTGCCCTGGGGGAAACAGGCGGTGAAAGTGGCGCCCTGTTTGGGCACGCTTTCGATCAAAAGCCGGCCGCGATGGCGGTTAAGAATATGTTTCACCAGGGATAATCCGAGGCCGGTGCCGCCCTGCGAGCGGCTATCGCCGACATCGACCCGGTAGAACCGTTCGGTTAGCCGCGGCAGGTGCTCCGGCGCGATGCCGGGGCCGAAATCCCGGACCAGGACCCGGATTTCCTGAGTTCCATCAGGGGCGGCGCCTGGCATCAGCGACACGATGACGCGACCGCCCGCGGCGCCGTATTTGAGCGCGTTCTCGATCAAATTCTCGAACAGGCGGAGCAGCTCCTCGCGGTCCCCCGCGATCAGTACCGGGGTCTCAGGGAGCTGGGTCTCGACCCCGACCTGGCGTTCCCGCGCCAGCGGCTCGAGCCCGTCGGCGACCTGCAAGATGATCGGCAGCAGGTCGACCAGGGTGTCGGGCCGCACATGGGCGGACAGTTCCACCCGCGACAGCGACAGCAGATCGTCGATCAGGCGCGCCATCCGGGTGGCCTGGTTGTGCATGATGCCGAGGAAGCGCTCGCGCGCCTTGGGATCGTCCTTGGCCTGGCCCTGGAGCGTGTCGATGAAGCCGGACAGCGCGGCCAGCGGCGTGCGCAGCTCGTGGCTGGCATTGGCGACGAAATCGGCCCGCATCTCCTCGACCCGACGCAGCGGCGTCTGGTCGTGGAAGGTCATCAGCATGCATTTGTCGGCGCCGCCGAAGGTGGTCGGCACCGGCACCGGCGTGATGGTCAGCTCCATCCAGCGATCGACCGGGACATGGTCGAGATAGGTCGCGCGCCGCGGCTCGGTGGTCGCGATCGACTCGCGCAGCGCCGTGATGATCTCGGGCGAGCGCAGCGCGAACTGGGCAAGCTCATTCCGGCGCAGCGCCGGCGCGAGCTGGGCGGCAGCAGCGTTGAGATGGATGACGCGGCCGGCGCGGTCGAGCAGCACCGCGGGATCGGGCATGCCGGCGACCACCGCGGCGACCGCCGCGCTCTCGACCGGATTGACGCGGCGGGTCTCTTCGCGCGAGGCGGCAGTATCGTGCAGGCGCCACGGGATCAGCGCTGCGGCCGCGACGCAGAAGAACACTGCGATGGCATGCAGTGCCGACAATTCGCCCAGCGAGACCACCACCGACAGCGCCAGCGCCGCGGCGATCAGGATGACGGTCGAGTGCCGCAGCCGGTCGGACCAGGGCTGGGAGGAGGGAGAAGATGGGGCGTCGATCGCCATCGGGGCGGGCTTCTCCAAAGGACGTTGCGCCGGTCAGGCGCCGCTGTCGCTGCGCTTTCTCACGTAAGCGGCTTTAGGCGCGGGCCCGGGGTCGAGCTTGAGCGCCGCCTGCTGCAGGCGCTTCGATCGTGCGCCGATGATAACTTCGCGAAACGTCAGCAAGATTACAGATATGACGAAAGGGGACAGATAATAGAGGACGCGGAACAGCAGCATCCCGCCCAGCAGCTCCTCGCGGTCCATCTGCCAGAGCCCGACCAGCATGGCCGCGTCGAACACGCCAAGGCCTCCGGGCGAATGGCTGGCAAAGCCGAGCAGCGTGGCCGAGACGAAGATCACCGCGACCACCACGAAGCCGAGATTGGGCTCGTCCGGGACCAGCACGTACATCGCCAGCGCGCAGAAGCCGAGATCGATGATGCCGATCGCGATCTGGAGCAGCGTCAGCGGGCCGCCCGGCAGCATCACGGTCCAGGGCCCGCGGCCGACCATCCGGGGCTGGGTCCAGACCCAGACCACGTAGGCGACCAGCCCGACGATGATCATCATCGCCAGCATCCGGTTCAGCCACGGCGGAAGCATGTCGATCGAGGCCGCGGCCTCCGGATGATAGGAGATGCCGAGGCCCAGCACCGCGGCATTGCCGAGCCAGAAGGTCAGGCCGGCGAGGAAGCAGATCTTTGCGACGTCGATCGCGTTCAGGCCGTAGGCGGAATAGATGCGGTAGCGCACCGCGCCGCCGGTGAAGACGCTGGCGCCGACATTGTGGCCGATCGAATAGCTGGTGAAGGCGGCGAGCGCGTTGATGCGATAGGGGACGTGGGCGTGGCCGATCGCGCGCACGGCGAACAGGTCGTAGAAGGTCAGCGTGAAATAGCCCGCGGCGACGAACAAAGCCGCCAGCGCAATCTGGCTCGGCTCGGTGCTCTTGATCGCTTCGAGGACTTCGTTGACATCGATGCCGCGCAGCATGTGGTAGAGCACATAGCAAGCGATGCCGATGACAGCGACGCTGATCACAACTCCAAGCTTATGCAGGATTTGCTTCTGGCGCAGAAACGTCATCGCTCTGCGTATGGCTTCCAGCATCTAGACCTCGAACAACGCTTCAGCGGCCGGGGTGGCCAGCGAACAGGCGGACGACGCACGGGCACTCGACGAATCCTCGTCAGCGGCTCCGGCATCGCGCATGCCCCCTGCCCCTCCACTAGCGCGTTTTGGGGCGGAGTGGAATTCGACAATTCGAACAAAAAGTCGTGGCTTCAAGGTTTTAGGCAGGTTGCGGGCTCCTGATGCACGGTTTGGCGCTTTCGGCGGCAAGCCTGACGCGAATCTCCATGGCAATCCTGCGCAGACGCCATGAAGTTTTGATGATTTCGGCCGTACAATGTTCCGTCACGGCTTAAGTCGAAATCAATCTATGGGCGGGATTCCGCTGTTGAAAGAGGGTCGCTCCGCGCGCGGCCGCTGCGGCGCGCACGATTACGTGGCCGACGGCTCGCGCTCGATCATCCGGTTGCACTGCGACATCACAGACGTCATCGCGGCCGCCGGCCAGCGGCCGCGATGAGCATGTCGTTCGGAGGTAGCGTTCTGCTCAGGCCGCAAGCTGCGGGCGCACCGCCTCGATGCCCGCGATCCAGCCGGCGACGGAGCGCCCGATCGCCTCGGGGTGATCCTCCTGGAGGAAATGCAGGCCGGCGCCGAGACGAACCAGCGCGCAGTGCTTCAGGGAGGCTGCAAACCGTTCGGCAAATTCCGGTGCGACCAGAGCTCCGGGCTCGCCGGTGAACAGGAGCTTTGGATAGGACGACGCGGTCAGCGCTGCATGCGCGGACTGGAGCGCCTCATAGACGTCAGCAGGCTCGCCTGCGATCGGCAGTTCGCGCGGAAGCGCAAGAACGGGCCGGCGGCTCTCCGGTGTCAGGAACGGCGTGCGATAGGGCGCCATCTCGTCCTCGCTGAGCTTGCGCACGATGCCGCCCGGCAGCACGCGCTCGACGAAGGCATTCGCCTCGAGGATCATCGCCTCGCCCTCGCCCGGCGTCCTGAATTTACGGAAGGCCGCCCGCGCCGCCTCGGCATGCTCCTGCTCTTCGGCAACCTCGGTGTCGTGGAAGTCCTGCCAGGTCGGCATCGGACGGATGAACTCCATGAAAGCGAGGCCGCGCACAAAATCCGGCCGGCGCTCCGCAAGATGAAATGCGAGCGCCGTGCCCCAATCCTGCGCGACCAGATATGCCGACGTAAGGCCGCGCTGTTCGATGAAGGCATCGAGATAGCGGACGTGGTCGAAGAAGCGGTAGTCGATGTCGGGCTTGTCGGACTGACCGAAGCCGATGTTGTCGGGCGCGAGGCAATGCGCGACCGGTGACACCAAGGGCATGATGTTGCGCCAGATGTACGAGGAAGTCGGATTGCCGTGCAGGAAGAGCGCGACCGGCGCGTTCTGCGCGCCTGCCTCACGATAGGCCATGCTGCTTCCGAGGACGGACGCTTTGCGAATCTTGATCTCGATCTGCTTGGTCATGTCAGCTCCTTGAACACGGTTTGGAATGCGATGGTCTTGAAACGTTCGAGCGCTTTGGGATTGCGGTCGACCTTCATGCGCAGGATCGCGCCCTGCCAGGACGCGAGCAGGAAGTCGGCGAGCTCCTCAGGCTCGAAATCGGAGGCAATCTCGCCGCTGGTTTGGGCATCCCTGATGCAGGCGGCGAACGGCATGCGCCATTCAGCAAAGATGGCCGCGAGGCGCCCGCGCAGCATCTCGCTGCTGCCGGTCGCCTCCAGACTGAGATCGCCAATCAGGCAGCCGCGGCCGTAGCCGTCCGCTTCGAGCCGGCCAGTGATGATGTCCAGGTAGCGCTTCAGCCGCGCCCGCGGGGTCAGCGAGGTGTCGTCGAGCGCCTCGGCGACCAGCGCCCTTGTGATCTCGAAGTAGCGGTCGAGCACCTCGGAGGCGAATGCTTCCTTTGAGCGGAAATGATTGGTGAAGGACCCCTGCGGCGCGCCCGCAGCAGTGGTGACGTCGCGCACGCTGGTGCCGTGATAGCCGGTCCGAAACATGACCTTCAGGCCGGCGTCGAGAATGGCGTCTTTGAGTGAGGGCTTTGGCATGGCGTTATAATACGTACGTACGTATTGATGTCAAGCGCCACGTCCTCGCCCTTGAAATCTGATGGCGGAGCAGGTGATGAGCGCGATAGCGGGCGCGCGTTTGCCTCTCAGCTCAGCCGCTCAGGCCGGCGGCATGCTGCGCGCGACCACCCGATCGCGCAGCCAGGCGCCAATGGCGCCGCCGACGAGATAGCAGGCGAACATGATCAGGCCGAGGTCGAGCCAGTAGCCGAAGCGGCCGGGGACCACATGCGCGAACGAGGCCGCGACCAGGCCGGCAACAAACACGGCGAGCCAGCGCGCGGTCACCTTCGAGGTGCCGTTGCCGCGTTGGACCACCGAGATCCAGCCCATGCAGAAGCCGAGTAGCAGCGAGCCGATCAGCCAGCCCAGATGGAACGAGACGAGATAGGGCATCGTCACCTCACCAGAAATTCGATGCGGCGGTTCTGCGCCTTGGCGTCTTCGCTGTCATTACCGGCGACCGGCTGCGTGCTGCCGTAGCCGACCGCGGTGAAGCGGCTGGCAGGCAGGCCGGCCTTGACCAGATAGTCGATCACCGCCTGCGCGCGCTTCTCCGAGAGTGCCTGGTTGAAGGAATCCTCGCCGTCGGCATCGGTATGCCCGGCGACCTCGATATTGGTGGTGGGACAGCGCAATGCCGTCTCGATCAGATGATCGAGAATGCCGGCGGAATCCGGATCGATCTCGGCGCGCTTCGCCCCGAAGCGAATCTTGGCCTTGGCCAAAAGCTCGGAGAACAATTGCTGGCACACGGTGCCGTCGACCGGCCCGGCCGCGGGTTTCACCGTGATTTCCGGCTTGTACTGCCAGTTTTTCGGAAAATCCTTGCCGAGGCTTGCGCGGATGTCGTTGGCGGCACCTTCATAGAGCGCATCGCCCGACAGCTTCACCTCGCGGTCGGACACGACGAGCGTGCCGGTCGACAGTCGCGACAGCGCGCCGAGCGCCGCGACCACGGCGGGGCTGAAGGAGCCGGGCGCGCCGACGCTGGCCTTGAGATTGTCGACGATTTTTTCGTTGAAGAATTTCCGCGACGCGCTGGTGGCGATGGCCGCGTGGACATTGTTGTCGGGAACATAGCCGGTCAGCGTCACCGTCGCAGCCACCGGATCCTTGTAGGCCTGGAAGACGTAAGGCGGCGCCTTGACGTCGTTGGCGGCGATCGAAAAGCCCTCGGGCAGGTTTTTCAGCGCCGCTGCGACCGCTTCGCGGCCGCCGAGATCGCGCGCCATCCCCGACAGAGTGACTTTGGTGTCCGTGATCGTGATCTTGCCGTCCTTGAGCTTGCCGATCTGATCGAGCAGCAGCATCGCAGCCGCCTCGAACCGCGGCGGTGCACCGCGCGCCAAACCCATCTGATCGGCCACCTCGGTACCGGCGACCTCCTTGCGGGCCGCCTCAGTCAGGCGGCCCTTCATCGACGGCAGGGGCGCGGAGCCTGACAGCGTGACCCGCACCACGTCGCGTTCGGCGTTCCAGACGAAGGGCTTTGCCTCGGGCACAAGGCGGGTCCGGTCGTCGACCAGGCGCACGCCGGGCACGGTCTCGACCGCCACAACAGCGTCGCGGCGACCCTCCTCGGAAAACGCGTCCGCAGCCAGGCTGACGTCGCGGCCGTCCACCGCGATCCGGGTCTTGTCCAGAACGGTGTCCTTCAGAGCCGCCGAGCTGCGGGCGGAAAGGTCCGCCTCGACCGGCAAAGTGTTATTCCAGGCCGCAAATCCCCACATGACGGCCAGGGGGATGAGCCCCGGCCACCATTTGCTGGCCCACCTGAAAAGCTTCTGCATTCGACGACCCGAACTCTGGAACCGGAGACAAAACAAACCCTTGGCGGGCTGTCAAACCGGAAATGACGCCCTTCCGAAGGCCGGGCGTGGACAATTGGAATAACTTTTTCTTCAAGGGTTCTTCCGTAAGTTGAAGGCGGAATGCCAAAGTCCGCCAGCGGGTCATGAAACAACTCCGTAACAACGTCATCCGCGCCGGGCTGGAAGCACTCTATTTCAGCGGCGCCCACCACCTGTTGCGGCCGCTTTTGTCGGGCGTCGGCGCCATTTTCATGCTGCATCACGTGCGGCCGGCCCGCGCGGCGGCGTTCCAGCCGAACAGGCATCTCGAAGTCACCCCCGAATTCCTGCGCGCGACCCTGCGTCATCTGCGCTCGCGCGAGATCGACATCGTCAGCATGGACGAGCTGCATGAGCGGCTGGTGCGGCGCCGGTTCGACCGCCGCTTCGCCGCCTTCACGCTCGACGATGGCTATCGCGACAATCTCGATTTTGCGCTGCCGGTTCTGCGCGAATTTGACGCGCCTCTGGCGGTCTATGTCGCCAGCGATTTCGCGGAGGGCACGGGCCGGCTGTGGTGGGAGGCGCTGGAGGCCGTCATCGCCAAGACCGAGCAGATCGAGGTGACGATCGGCAATGCCGCGCTGCGGCTCGATGCGACGACGCCAGCCGCCAAGCAGGCGGCGTTCGACCGCCTGCACGACTGGTTGCGCGCGCTGCCCGGCGAGCACGATCTCAAGCGCGAGATCGAGGCGCTCTGCACGAAATACGGCGTCGACATGGCCGCGCTGTGCCGCAGCCTCTGCCTGTCCTGGGAGGAGGTGAAGACATTTGCCGCCGATCCCCTGGTCACGATCGGCGCGCATTCCGTCAGCCATTGCAATCTCGCCAAGCAAAGCGAAGCGATCGCCACGCAGGAGATGGCCGTGAGCCGCGCGCGAATCGAGCAGGCGCTGGGCCGCAACGTTCAACATCTGGCCTATCCCTATGGCGATCGCGAGGCGGCGGGCGAGCGTGAATTCGTGCTCGCTGCATCCGCCGGCTTCAAGACCGCGGTGACGACGCGGCCCGGCATGCTGTTCGCCGAAAACGCCGGCCACATGACCGCGCTGCCACGGGTCTCGCTCAACGGCAATTACCAGGACACGCGGATTCTGCCGGTGCTGACCTCGGGCGCTGCGACCGCGATGTGGAACGGCTTCCGCAGGATCGCGGCGGCGTAGTTTCGAATCTCCGCTGTCGTCCCGAATTCAGCCGTCGTCCTGGCGAAAGCCAGGACCCATTGACACCGCTGTCCATTTTGCGACGCGCTCGGGCCACAGCTCATTCAAACAACTCTATCCTGGGGTAATGGGTCCTGGCTTTCGCCAGGACGACGATGCGGCGCCTTCCTTGACTCCCCTCCCCACCCCCCCCCCCACCCCCGCAAACAAAAAGATGCACCAAATTTAAAAGAATGTTGTAG
>NZ_JBVVPN010000044.1:0-5565 GCF_055811035.1 Bradyrhizobium sp. MI1.10 | reverse complement strand
CCCCCCCCCCCCCCCCCCCCCCCCCCCCCCCCCCCCCCCCCCCCCCCCCGCCCGCGCCGCGCCCCCCCCCCCCCCCACCCCCCCCCCCCCCGGCCGGGGGGGGGGGCGGGGCCCCCCCCCCCCCCCCCCCCCCACGATGCGGCGCCTTCCTTGACTCCCCTCCCCACCCCGCCCACAACCGGCGCAAACAAAGGGAGGCACCATGTTCAACGATCTGTTCTCGCTCAAAGGCCGCGTCGCACTGGTGACCGGCGGTTCGCGCGGCATCGGCAAGATGATCGCGGCGGGATTTCTCAGCGCAGGGGCCGCGAAGGTCTATATCACCGCGCGCAAGGCCGGGCCTTGCGAAGCCACCGCGAACGAGCTGTCAGGCCGATATGACGGTGAGTGCATCGCGCTGCCGATCGACATCTCGACCGTCGACGGCTGCGACAGGCTCGCTGGCGAAATCATCAAGCTGGAGCCGAAGCTCGACATCCTCGTCAACAATGCAGGGGCTGCCTGGGGCGCGGAGTTCGACGAATTCCCCGAAAGCGGCTGGGACAAGGTGATGGACCTCAACGTCAAGTCGCTGTTCTTCCTGACCAAGGCGCTGGCCAAGCCGCTGCGCGCGGCGGCTTCGCATGAGCGGCCCGCCAAGGTCATCAACATCGCCTCGGTTGACGGCATCTTCGTCAATCCCGGCGAGACCTACTCCTATGCCGCGAGCAAGGCCGCGGTGATCCATTTGACGCGGCGCATGGCGACGAAACTGATCAAGGACAACATCAATGTCACCGCGATCGCGCCCGGCGCGTTCAAGTCCGACATGAACCGGGCTGCGCGCGACCATTCGGAGGATGTCGCCAAGCGCATTCCGGCGCGGCGGATCGGAACCGACGAGGACATGGCCGGCGTGGCGATCTATCTCGCCTCGCGCGCGGGTGACTACGTGGTCGGCAACACCATCGCGGTGGATGGCGGCGTGGTGTACGCGAACGCGGGGCTGGAGATCGCGGGGTAGGGGCTCGAGCCCGCCGCGCGGACAGTGCGCTCCCTCGCCCCGTTCTTACGGGGAGAGGGTTGGGGTGAGGGGCTCTCTCCGCGCGTGAGATTGTCGCCGCACCTGTACCCCCTCACCCGGATCGCAAGAGCGATCCGACCTCTCCCCGCAAGCGGGGGGTGAAGAAGACACTTACGACTCGATCCTCACATACTCGAAATCGCCGGGCTTGTTGTCGATGCCGACTTTCGGTGGCGAGATCCAGGAGGCGAACTGGCCGGTCTCGGTGACGGGCTGCATCAGCGAGGTGATGAAGTCGCCGTCCGCGGTCGACGGCAGCCATTCGTCCTTGCGCCGGGCCCAATTTGCGTCGTCGATCAACAGACCATCCGGCGTCGCGTGGATGCCCTTGAACTCGCCGATATGGCGATGGAAGGCGACGTTGGGCAGCTTGAGCTGAAACTGGTAGCCCGCGGTCGAGATCACCTTGTTCCAGCGCAGCATGCCCTTGACGCAATCCTGGCTGTAGTCGTCGCGCAGGCGCATGTTGAGCGCGGTGAGCGCCGGCTCGTCCACCAGCTTGATCTCGCCGTCGATGAACTTCAGCACCGGATAGGTGGCGTTCTTGAGCTGATGATCGTCGTCGATCTGGGTCTCGTGATAGCGGCCCTTGATGCCGGTGTTGAAGGCGTTCGCCGCGTTGGTGGAGACTTCCGAGCCAAACAGATCGAGCGACAGCGTATAGTGCAGGTTCAGCTTCTTCTGGATAGTCGGCAGGTCGATCACGCCGAGCGCGCGGACCTTCGCGATGTCGGTGGGATCGGTGATGCCGGCTTCGCGCATCGCATCGCAGGTGCGCTGCACGACGCGGGTGATGCCGGTCTCGCCGACGAACATGTGGTGCGCTTCTTCCGTCAGCATGAAGCGGCAGGTGCGTGACAAGGGATCGAAGCCGGACTGCGCCAGCGAATGCAGCTGCATCTTGCCGTCGCGGTCGGTGAAATAGGTGAACATGAAGAAGGACAGCCAGTCCGGGGTCGCCTCGTTGAAGGCGCCCAGCATGCGCGGCGAGTCAGCGTCACCCGAGCGGCGGCGCAACAAATCGTCAGCCTCTTCACGTCCGTCGCGCCCGAAGTACTTCTGCAGCAGGTACACCATCGCCCAGAGGTGACGGCCTTCCTCGACATTGACCTGGAACAGATTGCGCATGTCGTACAGCGAGGGCGCGGTCTTGCCGAGGTGGCGCTGCTGCTCCACGGAGGCAGGCTCGGTGTCGCCCTGGATCACGATCAGACGGCGCAGCATGGCGCGATATTCACCCGGGACTTCCTGCCAGGCCGGCTCGCCAAAATGCTCGCCGAACGGCACGACCCGGTTCTCTTCCTGGGGAGCAAGGAGAATGCCCCAGCGATACTCGGGCATCCGCACGTAATCGAACTTGGCCCAGCCGCGCGGATCGACCGAATAGGCGGTGCGCAAGTACACCAGCGATTCCTGGAAGCCTTCCGGCCCCATGTCTTTCCACCAGTCCATGTAGCCGGGATGCCAGCCCTCCAGCGCTTTGAGCACTTGGCGGTCTTCGGCGAGATTGACGTTGTTCGGAATCTTGGTCGAGTAGTCGACGTTCATGATGTTCATGTTCATGGCCGTGCTCCTTGGTCTGTCTTCTGTCCCGGACCCTGCGCAGCGCGAAGCGGTGCGCTGCAGAGCCGGGACCCATTGTTCGGTCCACATGGGTCCCGGTTCTGCGCAGCGTCACCATAGCGCGTTGAAGACGCGCGTTGCGCTTTTGGTGCCGCAGCGCGCCCGGGACACGAGAATCGTTACACCCGCGTCATATCGAATTTCGGCTTCTGGCCGCTGCCGTAGCGGCGCAGCGCGCCTTCCTCGCCGACCGCGTTCGGGCGCTGGAAGATCCAGTTCTGCCACGCGGTGAGGCGCGAGAAGATTTTCGATTCCATCGTCTCGGGGCCGACGAAGCGAAGGCTCGCTTCCATGCCGGTGAGGCTGTCGGGCGAGAAGCTGGCGCGCTCTTCCAGGAACACGCGAACTTCATCATCCCAGTCGATGTCGTCGAGCGCGAAGGTGACGAGGCCGAGCTCTTCGGCCTGCTCGGCGTCCAGCGCCGTTCCCATCGTGGCTTCCGCGCGTTCCACATCGGACGGATCGGCCTGGAAGCGCGACTGAAGCCGCGTCAGGCCATGACTCATCGGATACGGGCCAAAATTCATCGCTGACAGTTCGATCGACGGCGGCGGGCGGTTGTCGCCCTGGCGCGTGCCGATCAGCATGTAGGAGCGGTCGGCGGCGAAGACGAGCTCGGCGAGCGTGCCGGCAAAGCAGGAGCCGGGCTCGACCAGCGTTACCAGCGTCCGCGAGGTGACGTCGATGCGCTTCAAGACACGCTTCCAGTAGTGCCTGATTTCGTTGACCAGCCAGTGCGCCTTGTTGGCTTCGAGGAAGGCGTCGCAGGCGAGCACATGGGCGCGGTCGCCATGGCTTTTGAACACCAGCATGGCGATCTCGAGCTCGTTGATGCGCAGATGCAGGATGGCGTCGTCGAGTTCGCGCGCGACCTGAAGCGGCCAGAACGCGACACCCTGCGCCATCATGCCGTCGATGTCGGCGGGCGGCGCGGCTTCAGGCGCCTTGATCGAGATCGTGGCGATCCGCGCCGCGCGGTCGATATCGACCGTGACAAAGCCGTAGCGGATGCTGGTCTCGTCGATGATGCGCTTGAGCGGCGTCAGCGCGATGCCCTTGCCGCTGCCCTTGCGCTTCGAGCTGTCGGCGAATTCCCTCGCGCGCTCGGCAACCTTGCCTTCGAGCTTGCTGTTCGGCGCGATCTCGTCGACCAGGCGCCATTGCACGGCGCGCTTGCCCTTCACGCCTTCTTCGATGGTGCAGAAGAAATCAGCGTGATCGCGGCGCACCTTGCGCTTGTCGACCACACGGGTGAGGCCGCCGGTGCCCGGCAGCACCGCGAGCAGCGGCACTTCGGGCAGGGCAACGGCCGATGCGCCATCGTCGGCGAGCATGATGTAGTCGGTGGCGAGCGCGAGCTCATAGCCACCGCCGGCGGCCGAGCCGTTCACGACGGTGATGAAGCGCTGGCCGGAATTCTCCGACGAGTCTTCCATGCCATTGCGGGTCTCGTTGGTGAACTTGCAGAAATTGACCTTGTGGGCATGGGTCGAGCCCGCGAGCATGCGGATGTTGGCGCCGGCGCAGAACACCCTGTTCTTGGCCGAGCGCATCACCACGACCTTCACCTCGGGGTGCTCGAAGCGCAGGCGCTGAACCGCGTCGGCAAGCTCGATGTCGACGCCGAGATCGTAGGAATTGAGCTTGAGCAGATAGCCCTCGAACAGGCCGCCATTCTCGTCGACGTCCATGGTCAGAGTGGCGACGTCACCGTCGACCGCGAGCTTCCAGTGCCGGTAGCGGGACGGCTCGGTCTGGAAATCGATGAATGTCGCGCCGCCTGAGAGGCGTCGATCTTCCCCGGCCATGGGCCACCCTTGAGTTCGTTTTGATTTTACCGTTAGATGCACAATAATGCATATTATTGCGCGCGTCTAGTCCTTAACGGCTCCCACATGCATTTTGTTGCATGTCTTCTCGCAGGGCCGCTGCAGCAAATTGCTCAATCGCGTCAAGGGTCGCTCCCGGCGCCTCGCGATGCGGAGAATGCGCCGCGTCTGACATGACTTTCAAATCGACCGGGCAATAGCATTCTTGCTGCGCGATCTCAGCCTGACGCAGCGTCCCGTATTGGTCGTCCACGCCTTGAAGGACCAGCACCGGAACGCGGATATAGGCGAGAGATTCCGAGATATCCCAGTCGCGGAATTTCGGATCGAGCCAGGCGGCGTTCCAGCCATAGAAGGCGTTGTCGACCTCCTTGTGCCAGCGCGCGAGCTTTGACTTGAGATCGGTGGTCTCAAAGGCGGTCTTGATCGCGGCGATGGATTTCACCGAGATGTCCTCGACGATAAAATGCGGCGCGATCAGCACCAGGCCGCTCAGGCGATGATCCTGATGCGCGCCGGCGTAGATGGTCGCGATCGAGGCGCCGTCGGAATGGCCGAGCAGCAGGCCGCGCTTGAAGGCAATCGCATCGAGGATCTTCGGCAGCACGTCCAGCGCCTCGCGCTGCATGTAGTCAAGCGGCCGCGGCAACGTCACCGGGCTCGATTGGCCATAGCCTGCACGCGAATAGACGAAGATGCCGGCGGAGGTGGCCTGCTGGAGCTTTTCCGGGAAGTCACCCCATAGGCCGACGGAGCCGAGGCCTTCGTGCAGCATGACGATGGTGGGTGAATCGGCGGATTGCGGCGCCAGCCATTTGTATTCGAGGCTGGCGCCATCGATGCTGAGAAAGCCGGTGGAGGCGAGATTGGTCATGTTCTGTCGCTCTTCTTCGCACGGACTTGGAACGAGACGCGGCCGCTGGTTCAGTCGTTCCCTCCCCCTTGTGGGGGGAGGGCTAGGGAGAGGGGTGCCACACGGGGATTCCGGGCGTGACGAAGAACATCTGGCGCGTGACGACGAACACCGCTTCCTGGGCCACCCCTCTCCCT
>NZ_JBVVPN010000043.1:0-62374 GCF_055811035.1 Bradyrhizobium sp. MI1.10 | reverse complement strand
GCCGGCGGGGCCCGCGCGCGACCTGCCCCCCGACGCGGCGGCGACCGCCCCCAGTCCCCCCCGCGCGGCCGCCGCGGGATTGGGCCTGGCGGGGGGCGCGGGCGCGCGCCGCGATGCGCCGCGGCTCCAGCACGATGATCTTCTTGCCTTTGGCCCAGGGGGCATCGAGCAGCGCCAGGGGCACGCGCGTTGTCTTGCCGGCGCCCGGGGGCGCCACCAGCACGGCGGCATTATGCGCCTCCAGCGTGCGCGAGAGGTCGTCGAGCACGGCATCGATCGGGAGGGGCGTGTCGAAACTGCGGGGCAAATATCTCGCTTCCGTCATCACCCGCCTTGTGCGCACTTGCGCACTGGTGCGGGTGATCCAGTAAACTCGGATCCCGGCTATTACGAAGATCGCGGATTGCTGGATACCCCGCCTTCGCGGGGTATGACAATCATATGTGGCTATCAGCCCTGCACCGGCGGTCGTCCAATGCTCTCATAGACGAAACCGGCCGCAGCCATCTCCTCGGGGCGGTAGATGTTGCGCAGATCGACGATGACGGGCTGGGCCATGGTCGCCTTCAGCCGGTCGAGGTCGAGCGCCCGGAACTGCACCCATTCGGTAACGATCACGATCGCATCGGCGCCTTCCGCGCAGGAATAGGCGTCCTCGCAATAGGTGATGCTGGGCAGCTCGCTCTTCGCCTGCTCCATGCCGACGGGATCGAAGGCCTTCACCTTCGCGCCCATGTCGATCAGGCCGGTCACCAGCGGGATCGACGGCGCATCGCGCATGTCGTCGGTGTCGGGCTTGAAGGTGAGGCCGAGCACGGCGATGGTCTTGCCGCGCAGCGAGCCGCCGAGCGCCTGGCTCACTTTTCGCGCCATCGCGCGCTTACGGTTCTCGTTGACCGCCAGCACGGACTCGACGATGCGAAGGCTCACGTCGTAGTCCTGCGCGATCTTGATCAGCGCCTTGGTGTCCTTCGGAAAGCACGAGCCGCCGAAGCCCGGACCGGCATGCAGGAATTTGGTGCCGATGCGGTTGTCCAGGCCAATGCCGCGCGCGACCTCCTGCACGTTGGCGCCGGCTTTTTCAGAGAGGTCGGCGATCTCGTTGATGAAGGTGATCTTGGTCGCGAGGAACGCGTTGGCGGCGTATTTGATCATCTCGGCGGTGCGGCGTTCCGTGAACATCAGCGGCGCCTGATTCAGCGACAGCGGACGGTAGATGTCGCTCATCACCTTGCGGCCGCGCTCGTCGGAGGTGCCGACGACGATGCGGTCGGGGAATTTGAAGTCGCGGATCGCCGCGCCCTCGCGCAGGAATTCGGGATTCGAGGCGACGACCACGTCGGCCTTGGGATTGGTCTCGCGGATGATGCGCTCGACCTCGTCGCCGGTGCCGACCGGGACAGTCGATTTGGTCACGACGACGGTGAAGCCGGACAGCGACTGCGCGATCTCTTTCGCGGCGGCATAAACGTAGGACAGATCGGCGTGGCCGTCACCGCGGCGCGACGGCGTGCCGACCGCGATGAAGACAGCATCGGCATCCGCGACCGGCCTGGACAAATCGGTGGTGAACTCCAGCCGCTTGGCCTTCACATTCGTCGCGACCAGTTCGTCAAGCCCGGGCTCGTAGATCGGGATCTCGCCGCGATGAAGGGCCGCGATCTTCTTCTCGTCCTTGTCGACGCAGATGACGTCGTGACCGAAATCCGCAAAGCAGGCCCCGGACACCAGTCCCACATAGCCCGTGCCGATCATAGCAATGCGCATGAAAAACCCTGTTTGGCTTGGTTAACAAAACCCCTATTCCAAGGCGGTTTAGCATTTTCCCGGGGTGAGGGAACAGCCCGCGTACAAAAAACGGCACAGCACTTGTACCGGTAAAGAAATCGTAAGCCGCAAGGCGGCAAACTGCCCCGCGTTCACGCAGATCCTGGCGGAACACGCCTCAAAAAGAGACACCATGGCACCATCAGGCACAATCGCCGCGAGCGGGGGACTCAAGGCCCCGGCTGCTGCGCGTGTCGATTGGGTCGATTACGCCAAAGGCATCTGCATCGTCATGGTCGTGATGATGCATTCGGTGCTCGGGGTCGAGCTTGCTGCCGGTGAGACCGGTTTCATGCATGTTTTGGTCGCCTTCGCAAAGCCGTTCCGGATGCCGGATTTCTTCCTGATTTCGGGCCTGTTCCTGCCACTGGTGATCGACCGGGACTGGCGAACCTATCTCGACCGCAAGGTGGTGCATTTCGCCTATTTCTATGTCGTCTGGGTGACAATCCAGTTCGGCTTCAAGGCCCCCGCATTCGCGGCGGAAACGAGCTGGCGCGACGCCGGCTTGCTGTATCTGGAATCCTTCGTCGAGCCGTTCGGCACGCTATGGTTCATCTACCTCCTGCCGATCTTCTTCGTCGTCACAAAACTGACACGGCGAGTCCCGTCGCCCGCGATCTGGCTCATCGCGGCCGCACTGGAGACGGCACGTGTCGCAACCGGCTGGACCGCGATCGACGAGTTCTGCGCGCGTTTCGTCTATTTCTATTCGGGCTATCTGTTCGCGCCCTTCGTGTTCGCGCTGTCGGACCGCGCGCGCAATCATCCTGCATGGGCGCTGGCAGCGCTCGCGACATGGGCGCTGGTCAATGCCGGCCTCGTTGCGCTCGGGGCCAGCGAATGGAAAATCGTATCGCTCGTGCTCGGCTTCGCCGGGGCCTGCGCCATCATCACGATGGGCACGCTGCTCGCGCGCGCGCAATGGCTGAATGTCTTCCGCTTCTGCGGCGAGCATTCGATCGTGATCTATCTCGCCTTCTTCCTGCCGATGGCGGCGACACGGACGCTGCTCTTGCGCACGGGCATCATTCCCGACATCGGTGCGGTGTCGCTGATCGTGACCATCGTTGGCGTGATCGGCTCGCTCGCGATCTGGCAGATCGCTCTGCGGCTTGGCGGCAATTTCCTGTTCGAGCGGCCCGATGCGTTCTGCATCGCGCCGAAGAAGACAGAGGCGCGATTGCAGGCGGCGGAGTGATGCTCTGTTGTCATCCCCGCGAAGGCGGGGATCCAGTATTCCAGAGGCAGCAGTCGTATACGGATAAGCCGCAGCATACTCGATTCCCCGCCTTCGCGGGGAATGACAGCGGGGGATGCGGGAAATGACAGTGGGGATAGCGGCATCCGCAAGCCAAAAATCCACCTCCCGAGGCTGTCAAATCCCGCAAAAATTCATACATTGCGGCCATGCCCAAGAGCTCCCCAAAGACCACCGCCCAAGCTGACACCAAGGCTGCCGCGCCCAAGGCCGCCGAAACCAAGCCCGCTGCAGCGACAGCTGCTGCCAAGCCCGTCGCCGCCAAGGCCGCCGGCAAGGGCGACCATGTTTTCCTGGTCGACGGTTCCGGCTACATCTTCCGCGCCTATCACGCGCTGCCGCCGATGAACCGCAAGTCCGACGGCTTGCAGGTCAATGCCGTGCTCGGCTTCTGCAACATGCTGTGGAAGCTGTTGCGCGAGATGCCCGAGGACAACCGGCCGACGCATCTGGCGATCATTTTCGACAAGTCGGAAATCACCTTCCGCAACAAGATCTATCCTGAGTACAAGGCGCACCGGGCGCCGGCGCCGGACGATCTGATCCCGCAATTTTCGCTGATCCGCGAAGCGGTACGCGCCTTCGACCTGCCTTGCCTGGAACAGGTCGGCTTCGAGGCCGACGATCTGATTGCGACCTATGTGCGGCAGGCCTGCGAGCGCGGCGCGAGCGCGACGATCGTGTCCTCCGACAAGGACCTGATGCAGCTCGTCACCGATTGCGTCACCATGTACGACACCATGAAGGACCGCCGCATCGGCATCCCCGAGGTGATCGAGAAGTTTGGCGTGCCGCCGGAGAAGGTGGTGGAAGTGCAGGCACTGGCCGGCGATTCCACCGACAACGTTCCGGGCGTGCCCGGCATCGGCATCAAGACCGCGGCGCAGTTGATCGTCGAATATGGCGATCTCGAGCAGCTGCTGTTCCGCGCCACCGAAATCAAGCAGCCGAAGCGGCGCGAGGCGCTGATCGAGCACGCCGAGAAGGCGCGCATCTCGCGGCAGCTCGTATTGCTCGACGACAAGGTCGACCTCGAAGTCCCGCTGGACGATCTCGCCGTCCACGAGCCCGATGCGCGCAAGCTGATCGCGTTCCTGAAGGCGATGGAATTTTCCACGCTGACGCGCCGCGTCGCCGAGTTCTCGCAGATCGATCCGGCCAACGTCGATGCCGATCCAGGCTATTCCAGCGGCGCCAGCGTGTTCTCGCCGCTGCCGCCTTCGGACGTCGTGCCAGCCCCGGGAACCGGCGCGCCGCCGCAAGCGCCAGTGGGCCAACGCAACGCATCGGCGACCAAGGAGGACAAGGCCGCGAGCCCGAAGGGCGCGCCGATTTCTCTCGCCGCCGCGCGCGAAGAGGCTTTGCGCAAGCTCCCGGTTGACCGCAGCAAGTACCAGGCGATCAAGAGCCTCGCGGAACTGAACGCCTTCATCGCGCGCATCCATGATGCCGGCCATGTCGCGGTCGAGATCCGGGCAAACTCGATCGACCCGATGCAGGCCGATCTCTGCGGCATCGCGCTGGCGCTGGCGCCGAACGAGGCCTGCTACGTGCCGCTGGCGCACAAGCAGTCCGGTGGCGGTGCCGGCCTGTTCGACGCGGGCCTCGCGCCCGATCAGGTCAAGCATGCCGAGGCGGTCGAGGCGTTGCGGCCGGTGCTGGAATCGTCAGGCATTCTCAAGATCGGCTTCGACGTCAAATTCACCGCGGTGATGCTGGCGCAGCACGGCATCACACTGCGCAACACCGACGATGCGCAGCTGATCTCGTACGTGCTCGATGCCGGCCGCGGCTCGCATGCGCTGGAGCAGCTGTCCGAGCGCTGGTTCGGTCACGCCATGCTCAAGGAAAACGAGCTGCTCGGCAGCGGCAAGGGCAAGATCACGTTCGACCAGGTGCCGATCGACAAGGCCGCGTCGCTGTCGGCGGAGGGCGCCGACGTGACCTTGCGGGTCTGGCGCGTGCTGAAGCCGCGCCTCGTCGCCGAGCACATGACCACGGTCTACGAGACGCTGGAACGCCCGTTGGTCGCAGTGCTCGCACGCATGGAGCGGCGCGGCATCTCGATCGACCGCCAGGTGCTGTCGCGTCTCTCCGGCGATTTCGCCCAGACCGCGTCGCGCGTCGAGGCCGAGATCCAGCAGATCGCGGGCGAGCCCGTCAATGTCGGCAGCCCGAAGCAGATCGGCGACATCCTGTTCGGCAAGATGGGACTGTCCGGCGGCACCAAGACCAAGACCGGCGCATGGTCCACCACCGCGCAGGTGCTCGACGAGCTCGCCGAGCAGGGCCACGACCTCCCGAAGAAAATTCTGGAGTGGCGCCAGGTCTCCAAGCTGAAATCGACCTACACCGACGCACTGCCGACCTACGTGAATCCCCAGACCCACCGCGTCCACACGACCTACGCGCTGGCCGCGACCACGACGGGCCGGCTGTCGTCGAACGAGCCGAATTTGCAGAACATTCCGGTGCGCACCGAGGACGGACGCAAGATCCGGCGCGCCTTCATCGCGACGCCAGGGCACAAGCTGGTCTCCGCCGACTATTCGCAGATCGAGCTGCGGCTGCTCGCCGAGATCGCGGACATTCCCGTGCTGCAGCAGGCGTTCCGCGACGGCCTCGACATTCACGCCATGACGGCATCGGAAATGTTCGGCGTGCCGATCAAGGGCATGCCGAGCGAAATCCGGCGCCGCGCCAAGGCGATCAATTTCGGCATCATCTACGGCATTTCGGCATTCGGCCTCGCCAACCAGCTCGGCATCGCGCGCGAGGAAGCCTCCGCCTACATCAAGAAGTACTTCGAGCGCTTCCCCGGCATCCGCGCCTACATGGACGAGACGCGCGACTTTTGCCGCAGCCACGGCTACGTCACCACGCTGTTCGGACGGAAGATGTACTATCCCGACATCAAGGCCTCGAACGCCTCGGTGCGCGCCTTCAACGAGCGCGCCGCGATCAACGCCCGGCTCCAGGGCACCGCCGCCGACATCATCCGCCGTGCCATGACGCGGATGGAGGCTGCGCTGGCCGAGAAGAAGCTGTCGGCGCAGATGCTGCTCCAGGTGCATGACGAATTGATCTTCGAGGTGCCCGACGCGGAGGTCGAGGCCACGCTCCCCGTCGTGCAGCACGTGATGCAGGACGCGCCGTTCCCGGCCGTGCTGCTCTCGGTGCCTTTGCATGTCGATGCACGCGCGGCGAACAATTGGGACGAGGCGCACTGATCCGTCACCGTGATCGAGTCCAGAGGCGAACTGCGTGAGTGATCTCAGCCCGCTGCTCGCCTTCGCGCTGACGGCGCTCGTCATCGAGATCACGCCCGGTCCCAACATGACCTATCTCGCCGCGCTGTCGCTCTCGCGCGGCATGCGCACGGGCTTTGCCGCGGTGGCCGGCATCGCGCTCGGGCTGATGACTTATGGCGTGATCGCGGCCTTCGGCCTCGCCGCGGCGATCGACCATTCGCCGTGGCTTTATGGCCTGCTGCGATGGGGTGGCGTCGCCTATCTGCTGTGGCTTGCCTGGGACGCGTGGTCGGGCAAGGAGGACGCTTCGCCGGGCAGGACGGTCGGTGCCGACGCGCGGCCGTGGCCGGCGTTCCGGCGCGGCCTGATCACCAACCTGCTCAACCCGAAAGCCGCGATGTTCTACGTGGCGGTGTTGCCGGAGTTCGTGCGCGCCGATGCCGGCTCCGTGGTCCGGCAGACGCTGATGCTCAGCGTCATCTACGTGACAATCGCCACGCTGATCCATGCGGCGATCGTCGCGCTGGCGGGCTCGCTGCAATCGACCATCGACGTCGCGAACAACCGCAACGTGGTGCGGCGCTTGTTCGCCCTGGCACTGGTCGCGATAGCGGTCTGGTTCGCGTTCACCACCGGCCGGTCGGGTTGAATTGTCCTCCGTGCAATTGCGCGATGGCCCGACCGCGCCACCCATATTAGAACCGTGCCGTCTCCCGCACCGGTTCAGCCATGCCCCACACCTCCGCCCTGCTCGGCTTCGCCCTCGTCTGCCTCGGCCTCGTGCTCACGCCGGGGCCGAACATGATCTACCTGATCTCGCGTTCGATCACGCAAGGGCCGGCAGCGGGCATCGTTTCGCTCGGCGGCGTGGCGCTCGGCTTCGTGTTCTACATGCTGTGCGCGGCGTTCGGCATCACGGCGCTGCTGCTCGCCGTTCCCTTCGCCTACGACGCGCTGCGCTTTGCCGGCGCCGGTTATCTGTTGTGGCTGGCCTGGCAGGCGGTGAAGCCGGGCGGTCGCTCGCCGTTCCAGGTGAAGCAGCTTGCGATCGACAGCCCGCGCAAATTGTTCGCAATGGGGTTCGTCACCAATCTGCTCAACCCGAAGATCGCGATGCTTTATCTCGCGCTGCTGCCGCAGTTCATCGATCCCACCGCCGGCAGCGTGCTGGCGCAGTCGGTGGTGCTCGGCGCGATCCAGATCGCGATCAGTGTCAGCGTGAATGCGATGATCGCGCTCGCGGCCGGATCGATCGCGCTGTTTCTCGCAAGCCGGCCAAGCTGGATGCTGGTCCAGCGCTGGCTGATGGGCACGGTGCTGGCCGGGCTTGCGGTGCGGATGGCGGTGGAAGCGCGGAAGGTGTGAGGCGCAACGCTGTCATGCCCCGCGAAGGCGGGGCATCCAGTACGCCGCGGCCTCTCGGTAAATCACCACCGCCTCTGGAATACTGGATCGCCCGCCTTCGCGGGCGATGACACCGTCAGTTCAATCCAGCTTCGCCTCCATGCCCCGCTTCACCGCCGGGCGTGCCATCAGGGCCTCGTACCAGCGCTTCACGTGGGGGAAGTCGGCCAGGTCAACCTTGTGGCGAGGGTGACGCCAGGCCCAGCCCAGGATGGCAAAATCGGCAACCGAGAGCTCGCCGGCGACGAAATCGCGGGCCTCTAGCCGGCGATCGAGGACGCCGTAGAGCCGTCGCGTCTCCGCCATGTAGCGCTTGAGGCCGTAGGCGCGGTCCTGCTCGTTCTCGAGCGCGATGAAATGGTGCACCTGGCCCGGCATCGGCCCGAAACCGCCCATCTGCCACATCAGCCATTCATAGACGGGGATGCGGCCTGAAAGCGATTTCGGCAGGAATTTGCCGGTCTTCTCGCCGAGATAAAGCAGGATCGCGCCCGACTCGAAGATGCTGACGGGCTTGCCGTCCGGGCCATCAGGATCGAGGATCGCGGGGATCTTGTTGTTGGGCGAGAGCTTCAGGAACTGCGGCGCCATCTGTTCGCCCTTGCTGATATTCACCGGGATCACCCTGTAGGGCAGCCCCATCTCCTCCAGCGCGACCGAGATCTTGCGGCCATTCGGCGTATTCCAGGTGTGCAGCTCGATGGTCATTTTCGCGTGTCCTTGCCCAGCCTTCTTGCCGGTTTTCTTGCCCGAGATATCCGGCATCCACCTACTCCAGAAGGTTGCACCCCCACAACCGGCGGGCCGGGATGGCCGATCCCTGTTGACGGGGGAAGCCCCCTCTGGAATGTCGGGGCCGTCGCGGATAAATTCCGCCACTTCCAAAAATGCTCCCGAGGGCCCGCCGTGTCTAAATCAGCCTCCCGCGCCCGCCTGTTCGAGATCATCCGCCGGCGCTCCTTCGGCCGCGGCGAGGTGACGCTCGCGTCGGGCCGCAAGAGCGACTTCTACTTCAACCTCAAGCCGACCATGTTGGACCCGGAGGGCGCGACCCTGCTGGCCGAGCTGACCTATGAGGCGCTGAAGGACGACAATCTCGATTTCATCGGCGGGCTCGAGATGGGCGCGGTGCCGCTGGCCGGCGCGCTGGCGCAGATTTCCTGGATCAAGGGCCATCCGATCGCGGCGTTCTTCGTGCGCAAGAAGCCGAAGGAGCACGGCGCCAAGCTCGCGATCGAGGGGCTGCCCAGGGGCGAGACGCTGGAGGGCAAGCGCGTCGTGATAGTCGAGGATGTCACCACCACCGGCGGCTCGGCGATGAAGGCAGTGGAAGCGGTGCGCGAGACCGGCGCCGAGGTGGTGCTGGTGCTGACCATGGTCGACCGCGAGGAAGGCGCCGACGACACTTTTGGCGCGGCCGGGCTGCCATTCCGCTCGCTGTACAAGGCGTCGGAGTTCTTGAAGGCTTGAGCGGCTAGACTTTCTCCGCCGTCGTACCCGGGCATCCACGTCTTTGCCGCACCAGAGATCGTGGATGGCCGGGACAAGCCCGGCCATGACGAGGTCCACCCCGTCCGGCGACACCGCTCCCCCCTCAACCGCTCATTTACCATCCCGCTCTATGGTGAATCATGTGCTGGGCCTGATGGTCCCGGCCGGTTCGGTAGCGTCGGGTGGAGTAAGCGTTTGCGTACAGTCATGTCCCATGCGCGCCGGCGGCGTCGCGCGATGCTCGTCGCCGCGACACTGGCAGCACCGCTGCTCGCGGCTCCGGCGCCGGTTTCGGCCGAAGGCCTGTTCGAATTCTTCTTCGGCGGAATGCAGCAGCAGCAGCGGCCGCAGCGTGAGGTGCCGCAGCAGGCGAGCTCCTACGCCGATCCCTTCACTGGCCAGCAGAATGCCGCATCCCCGCAATACGTGCCGCCGACACGTTCGGCCGCAGCCGGCGGCTCGGGACCGGCGTTCTGCGTGCGCAGCTGCGACGGCAAATATTTTCCGCTGATGCGCGGTCTCACCTCGCCCGCGCAGATGTGTCAGGCCTTCTGTCCTGCGAGCGCGACAAAGATCTATTTCGGCTCCTCGATCGACGGCGCCGCGTCGCAGACCGGCGAGCGCTACGCCGATAGCGAGAACGCGTTCGCCTATCGCAAGGCGCTGCGCGCCGACTGCACCTGCAACGGCCGCGAGCCGGTCGGACTTGCTCCGGTCGATCTGGCGCTGGATTCGTCGCTAAAACCCGGCGACGTGATCGCCACCAGCGACGGCCTCGTCGCCTATACCGGCATTCGCGTCGGCAACGACCAGGCCGCGGACTTCACGCCGGTCGCCTCCTATCCCGGTCTCACCGCGCAGGTCCGCGCACGGCTCGGCGAGATGAAGGTGGCGCCGGTGCGCGCCGACACGGTGGCGGCGGATGGCCCCGCCACGGAGATCGTGCGCGAGACGCTGCCCGACGTGACGGTGCCGAAAACGCAAAAGCCAGCGAAGCGGGCGGGGCTGGACTGAAATCCTCATGGTGAGGAGCGCGGAACGCGCGTCTCGAACCATGAAGGCCCGGCTGCTACGGCTCGGCCTTCATCCTTCGAGACGCTTGCTGCGCAAGCTCCTCAGGATGAGGGTTGAGACCGTCAACGTCCGATGATCACGCCGATCACGTTCGGCGCCGCCAGATATTTCTCCTCGATCGCCGCGCGCGCGGCGGCGCGGTTGTCTGCCGTGAGCAGGCCGCGCTTCTCGGCCAGGATCATCCAGCAAAACCCCCACCAGTCGGTGAGCATGCCCTGATCGTCGACGAGGTCATAACCCTGCTCGGCGGCGAAGATGCGCGCTTGCGCTTCGTCCAGCGTGTCGAGGAACAGATGGTCCTCGGCAGAAAACAGATCGTCGCTGACGTCGTCGATGGTGTAGCCCCAGATCGACTGGCACACCGCATTGAACTCGCGGTCGAACTGGTCGTCATCGACCGCGTAGCGCCGCGCCGCCTGATGCAGCCGCGACAGCGAGCGCGCGAAATCGGCGATCCTGGTGAGGGCAAACTGGTCGAAGGCAATGGTGGACATGTAGTCCTCGCGAAGTCTGGCGGACGCTAGATATTGTGTCGGCAACGCGCCGAATCACAATGATATATCAAAGACTTGCTAAAGTGTTCTTAATTTGTTCTGACGCTAGGCGCGATTGTTGGAGAGCGTCGTCCTGGCGAAAGCCAGGACCCATTACCCCGGTCAGCGTTGCCCTTGCGAGCTGAGGCCATGAGCGCAAGCAGCTACTACGTCTACATCTTGGCGAGCCGCCACCACGGCACGATCTACCGGCGTGACCAATGACATCCGCGCGCGGCTTGAGCTACATCGTTCGGGTCGCGGCTCGAAGTTCGTGCACAAATACAAGATATTCGGCCTCGTTCATGTCGAAGCCTTCGCAACTCCGCAGGAGGCGATCGCGCGCGAGAAGCAGCTCAAATTCTGGAAGCGGGATTGGAAGATCAAACTGATCGAAGAAGAAAATCCCGATTGGAATGACCGGTCGGGCCTCATCTCACAGTCGGGGTAATGGGTCCTGGCTTTCGCCAGGACGACGCCAATTTTGTCGCGAGGCCCTCCTCAATTCGCCGCCGACATCAGCTTATCCCCGCACGCGCTCGCATAAAACTTGCCGCCGCATTGGCGCTTGATGGCGGCGCAGCGGGCGGCGGGGGATGCGTTTTGCGGGAGTGTGACGGCGCAGCTCAGGCCGTCGACGCTGCGGCCGATCTTGCCGGCGGCGAAGGCGGCGCTGGAGGCGGTGATGCAGACGACGAGAAAGATGGCCGCTGCGATTTCGATCAGCCGTCGCGTCACAGGTCTCATCAGAGCTTTCATGGATGTCTCCTCCACACTGATGGCTGAATTGGCCGCCATTCTAGCACCAAATCCACGTTTCCCCGTATGCGTCCGGGTTCCCAAATCGGCCCGTTCCTTGCATAATTTTACGCCAGCGCAGTGCACGGTCGCACCAGCAATGGTTCCGGTACAGAGGCAAGATGCGTAGGGTCAGTAGTGTTCTCGCGACCAGGAAGTGACGACTTTGCAAGATTCATCGTTCCAGCCCAATTTTCCCGCCGCCAACCAGCCCATCGACGAGCTCGCGCTGGCTGAGATCAAGGGCGCGATTCTGGCGAAGCTGCGCCTTGCCATCGGCAAGGATGCGGGCATGGCGACCAAGCACGACTGGTACCAGGCCGCCGCGCTGGCGCTGCGCGACCGCATCGTGCATCGCTGGCTCACGGCCGAGAAGCACAGCTACGATGCGGGACGCAAGCGCGTCTACTATCTCTCGCTCGAATTCCTGATCGGCCGCCTCTTCAGCGACGCGCTGAACAATATGGGGCTGCTGAAGATCTTCGAGGTCGCGCTCGGCGATCTCGGCGTCTCCTTGCCTGAGCTGCGCAAATGCGAGCCGGACGCGGCGCTCGGCAACGGCGGCCTGGGCCGTCTCGCCGCCTGCTTCATGGAAAGCATGGCGACGCTGTCGATCCCCGCGATCGGCTACGGCATCCGTTATGATTACGGCCTGTTCCGCCAGATCATCAATCAGGGCTGGCAGCAGGAATACCCGGACGAATGGCTCGGCTTCGGCAACCCCTGGGAATTGCAGCGGCCCGAAGTGATCTATGACATTCGCTTCGGCGGCGGTGTCGAGCACGTCGAAGACAAGGGCCGGGATCGCGCGATCTGGCATCCGTCCGAGACCGTGCAGGCGATGGCCTATGACACGCCGATCGTCGGCTGGCGCGGCCAGCACGTCAACGCGCTGCGGCTGTGGTCGGCACGTTCGCCCGATCCGTTGAAGCTCGACGCCTTCAACACCGGCGACTATGTCAGCGCCAGCGCCGAGCAGTCGCGCGCGGAAGCCATTTGTAAATTCCTCTATCCGAACGACGAGAGCCCGGCGGGCCGCGAGCTGCGCCTGCGCCAGGAATATTTCTTCGTCTCGGCTTCGCTGCAGGACCTAATCAAGCGGCATCTTACGTCGGACGGCCAACTCCGCAGCCTGTCGAGCAAGGTCGCGGTGCAGCTCAACGACACCCATCCGAGCCTCGCCGTCACCGAGCTGATGCGGATCCTGATCGACGACCACAATTTCCGTTGGGACGAGGCCTGGAAGATCACGGTCGCCACGCTGTCCTACACCAACCACACGCTGCTGCCCGAAGCGCTGGAGACCTGGCCGGTCGAGCTGTTCGAACGGCTGTTGCCGCGGCATCTCGAGATCATCTACCGCATCAACGTGCAGCATCTCGCGCTCGCAGAGGCGCGCGCCCCCGGCGACATCGACTTCCGCGCCTCGGTCTCGCTGATCGACGAGAGGAGCGGGCGGCGCGTGCGCATGGGCCAGCTCGCCTTCGTCGGCTCGCACCGCATCAACGGCGTCTCCGCGATGCATTCAGACCTGATGCGCGAGACCGTGTTCCACGACCTCAACCATCTCTATCCCGGTCGCATCACCAACAAGACCAACGGCATCACCTTCCGCCGCTGGCTGATGCTGGCGAACCCGAAGCTGACCGATCTGTTGCGCGAGACCTGCGGCGATGCCGTGCTCGACGATCCGACGCAGCTCAGCCTGATCGAGGCCCGCGCCAGCGACGTCGAATTCCAGAAGAAGTTCCGCGCCGTCAAACATCACAACAAGACCGCGCTGGCGCGCCTGATCGGCGAGCGGCTCGGCATCAAGGTCGATCCGACCGCGCTGTTCGACGTGCAGATCAAGCGCATCCACGAATACAAGCGCCAGCTCCTGAACGTCATCGAGACCGTCGCGCTGTACCAGGCGATCAAGGACGATCCCAACGGCAATTGGGTGCCGCGGGTGAAGATCTTTGCGGGCAAGGCTGCGGCGAGCTACCGTTACGCCAAGCTGATCATCAAGCTGATCAACGACGTTGCGGAAGCCGTCAACAACGATCCCGCGATCGGCGGCAAGCTCAAGGTCGTCTTCCTGCCCGACTACAATGTCAGCCTTGCCGAGGTGATCATTCCCGCCGCCGACCTGTCCGAGCAGATCTCGACGGCCGGCATGGAAGCCTCCGGCACCGGCAACATGAAGCTGTCGCTGAACGGCGCCCTCACCATCGGCACGCTCGACGGCGCCAACATCGAGATCCGCGACCATGTCGGCGCGGAGAACATCGCGATCTTCGGCATGGAAGCCGGCGACGTCATGATCCGGCGCAAGCAGGGGCTGGACGCTTCCGACGTGATCCGCAATTCGCCAAAGCTCCAGCGCGCCATCAACGCGATCGGCGCCGGCGAGTTCTCGCCCGGCGATCCCGGCCGCTTCGAATCGATCGCGCACGCGCTGCGTTATCTCGACCATTACATGGTCAGCGCGGACTTCGATTCCTATTACGAGGCGCAGCGCAGCGTCGATGCGCGTTGGCAGGTGGCGCCGGCCTGGACCCGCGCCTCGATCCTCAACGTCGCGCGCATGGCATGGTTCTCCTCCGACCGCACCATCCGCGAATACGCCGAGGAGATCTGGAACGTGCCGGTGAATCCGACCACACCGCTGCTGCCGACCCTGCGCGACGTCGCGGGCTGATTTTCCGCTGCGTGAAATCGGTTACCCGCGAGGTAATTGCACAAGCCGGCGGCGGACGTGATATGACGTCCGTCATTGAACGCCGGATCAAACGATGCACGCCAAGCTCCCGCACCCTTTCGACGACGCCACCCGCGTCACCGCCGGTGACTCGAGCTGGCAGGGACACACCAGCGACGACTATTGGGCCTTTGTCGGCCCGTTCGGCGGCGCCACTGCTGCGACCATTTTGCGTGCGCTGATCGAGCATCCGGAACGTGCCGGCGATCCGCTGGCGCTCACCGTGAATTACTGCGCGCCGATCGCGAAGGGACCGTTCGATCTCGACGTGCGGCTGGTGAAGGCCAACCGCTCCAGCCAGCACTGGAGCGTCGAACTGTCGCAAGGCGGCAGCGAGGTCGCAACGCTCGCCACCGCCGTATTCGCCGAACGCCGGCCGTCCTGGGAGCACAGGGTGGCGCAATATCCCGATGCAAAGCCGTTCGAACAGACGATGCCGTTCCCGAAGATCGCGGCGTCCTGGGCCAACCAGTATGAATTCCGCTTCGTCGAGGGCGAGATGCGGATCGGCCCGCCGCGGGCCGAGCTCGCCAGCACTTACTCAAAGCTCTGGATCAGTGATCGCGAGCCGCGCAAGCTCGACATGCCGTCGCTGATGTCGATGTCGGACGCCTTCTTCGGCCGCATCTTCCATGCGCGGCGCGAGCTGGTGCCGTTCGGCACGGTGTCGCTGACGACGTATTTCCACACCGACAGCGAAGAGCTCGCGGCCGAGGACATCACCCGCGTGCTGGCGACCGCAGATTCCAAGATCATGCACAAGAGCTACGCCGACCAGAACGCCGAGCTGTGGTCGCCGAACGGAAGGTTGCTCGCGACGAGCACGCAGATCGCGTATTTCAAGGCGTAGCTGCTTCCCCTCTCCCCCTGCGGGAGAGGGTGGCTCGTCGCGGAGCGACGAGACGGGTGAGGGGTTCTCTCCGCGAGCGCTTCTCTTGCGGTTGAACGCGCGGAGAGAACCCCTCATCCGGCGCTTCGCGCCACCTTCTCCCGCAAGGGGAGAAGGAAAGATAAAAAAGGGCGGCCTCGCGGCCGCCCTTTCGATTTCAAGCGCGGCGATCTTACTCCGCCGCGAGCTTCACGTCCGGTGCAGCGGCGCGGACTTCGGCGTCGACCTGGGCTTCGAACTTGGCAAAATTCTTCTGGAACATCCCGACCAGCGCGCGGGCGGTCTTGTCGAACTCGTCCTTGTCCTTCCAGGTGTTGACCGGATTGAGGATCTCGCTCGGCACACCCGGCAGCGCGGTCGGGACCGCGAAGCCGAAATATTTGTCGGTGCGGAATTGGACGTTGCGAAGCGAGCCGTCGAGCGCAGCGGTGAGCAGCGCGCGCGTCACCTTGATCGGCATGCGCGAGCCGGTGCCGTATTTGCCGCCGGTCCACCCCGTGTTGACCAACCAGCAGTCGACATTGTGCTGGGCGATCAGGTCGCGCAGCATGTTGCCGTAGACGCTGGGGTCGAGCGGCAGGAAGGGCGAACCGAAGCAGGTCGAGAATTCCGGCTGCGGCTCATTGCCGAGACCGCGCTCGGTGCCCGCGACCTTCGCCGTGTAGCCCGACAGGAAGTGATACATCGCCTGCGCCGGCGAGAGCTTGGCGATCGGCGGCAGCACGCCGAAGGCGTCGGCGGCGAGCATCACCACGTTCTTCGGCTGCGGCGCGCGACCGGTGCGCGAGGCGTTCGGGATGAATTCGAGCGGATAGGCCGAGCGCGTGTTCTCGGTCTTTGAGCCGTCGTCGAAATCGACCACGCGGGTGTCTTCGTCGAGCACGCAGTTCTCGAGCACTGCGCCGAAGCGGGTCGAGGCGGCGTAGATCTCGGGCTCGGCTTCCTGCGACAGCTTGATGCACTTGGCATAGCAGCCGCCTTCGAAATTGAAGACGCCGTTCGGGCCCCAGCCGTGCTCGTCATCGCCGATCAGCGTGCGGTTCGGATCGGCTGACAGCGTGGTCTTGCCGGTGCCGGACAGGCCGAAGAAGATCGCGGCGTCGCCTTTGGCGCCGACATTGGCCGAGCAATGCATCGGCATCACGCCGCGCTCTGGCAAATAGTAGTTCAGCGTGGTGAAGACCGACTTCTTCATCTCGCCGGCGTAATAAGACCCGCCGATCAGCACGATCTTGCGGGCGAAATCGATCGCGACGACGTTCTCCGACTTGCAGCCATGGCGCTTCGGATCGGCGCGGAAGCTCGGCATGTCGATGATGGTGAGTTCTGGCATGAAGCTCGACAACTCGACCGCCTCGGGACGGATCAGCAGCGTGCGGATGAACAGCGAGTGCCAGGCGAGCTCGGTGAAGACGCGGGTCCTGATGCGATAAGCCGGATCGGCGCCGCCATAGAGGTCCTGCGCGAACAGCGACTTGCCTTCGGCGTGCTTGAGGAAGTCCTGGTAGAGCGTCTCGAACTGCTCTGCGGTGATCGACTGGTTGCCGGCCCACCACATCTTCTTGTCGGTGGTGGCATCACGCACCGTGAATTTGTCCTTGGGGCTGCGGCCGGTGAACTCGCCTGTGTCGGCGCAGAGAGCGCCATCGGCCGACAGCACCGCCTCGCCCGCGGAGAGCGAGTATTGATAGAGTTGCGGCGCACCGAGGTTCCAGTGAACCTGCTTGAGATTCTTTAAGCCGAATTTGTCGGCGCCGAAGGCACCGTTGCGCACGCCCGTCTCTTGCACGAAAAATCCTCCTAGAACCCACTCAGCGCGATCATGCTTGGCGCCGCCGCGGTCACCGTGATTACAGGCCGTTCGGCCTCGGTTGGAACGACCTAATACTGATGAACGCAGGCGTTGCCAAGCTGATCCCTTAGGATTTGGTTTATTCAAGGACCGCGCCAAACGTCGCGCATGTCAGCTCTGAGCAGGTGCGTCAAAAAATCGACAATGATCGCGCAACCAAATGCGCGCTTCGGCGTTTCCCAAGGTTGTTGCGACGCACAATTCCGAAGACAGTCGCAGCGAAAATTCCAAGCCCACCCTATCTTACCGCGCCTTCGCCGATGAGCGCGAAGGGCCCCCACATCGCAGGATAGGCGTTGCGCGGTGACGAGGTGTCGTCAACGTAGGTTAACATCGCGCGGCGCAAGGCTTCGGCACGCCCCATTTTTGGTTCGTTTTTGAGCAGCTCGAAAGTCATCGTGGTCAGGCGGGTGGCAGCTTCCGAATCCACGGCCCAATGCGAGACCAGGAGTGCGCGCGCACCGGCGTAGAAGAACGAGCGCGCCAGTCCCGACAGAGCCTCGGCGCCCGGCTTGTCGCCTGCAATGGTATTGCAGGCCGACAGCACAACCCAATCCGCATTGAGCTTGAGCTGAGCGACTTCACTTGCAGTGAGGAGACCGTCGTCGAGCTCTGTCGGCTGATCGGGAATGGAGAGCGCGAGCGAGGGCTCACCCAGTCCCTTGATGTCGCCGGCAACGAGGCCGTGGGTGGCAAAGTAGATGATGCCGTATTGAGCAAGCGCTGCACGCTTGAGCGTCGTCTCGCTGGCGTCGCGGCCGAGATGAATATCGGCCTCGGCAGCGCCGACATCCCTGGCCACCGCGTTCAACTCGTCGGCGGTGTCGGGCAGTTGCGGCAACGCCTGCGCAAGCCGCGCGCGATCGACGCCGGCACCGCGCCAGAAATCGCTATAGGCAATGGTCGCGATGCTGCGCGCGGCGACCTTGCCGTTCGCGGCGCGCCGCTCGGCGGGCGCTTCCAGTGCAGGATTGAACACGGGATCGCCGAAGCCGGTCATCGGCTTCACGCTTTGGTCCGACGCGCAAAGGCCCGCAACGATTTCAGACTGACCACCGACGGCAGCACCGAGACGGCCTGACGCCGCAGCAGCCAGGCAGCGCTGCGATAGCCTTCGAGCGTGTCGGGGATCGCAGCCTGCGGCTTCTCGGTGACGAGCAGATGAAACGGTAATGCGGTCAGCGCAGCCGACGGCACCACCAGCAGGCTGCGCTTGTCCTTTGTCAACGCCTCGACCGGACCGAGCAGCGCGACATGGAGTTCGTTGGCGAGCGCGAGATCGAACAATCCGGATTTGCCGGAGGCATCGCGCGCCTTGCCGACGTCGAGTCCCTTGCGGAATGCCGTCACCTTCTGCGTCAGCGCATCCGCGCCGAGTGGGATGGCCATCCAGTCGACGCCCTCGCGCGTGATCGCGATGACATAGCTCTGCTTGTCGACGACGGAGTAGAGCACCATCGCTTCGTCGGCTGATAGCAGCAGCTGGATGTCCTTTGCCGTCAACGGCTGGGGATTGGAGAGCGACGCGTAGTCGGGAAACTCGACCGCGAGCGTCTTCTGCAAGCCCGCACGCTCGTTGGCAATCGTTGCAATCCGCGCGCGGCTGCGCTGCTCGGTTGCGAGATCGCGCTGCGCGGATTGCTTCGACACTGCGGTGACGATCGCCTTGTCGAGTGCCTCGGATTCAGCCGCAAGATCCTGGTCCCGGCGAACCAGCTCGGCGAGCCGGTCGCTGCCGGCGGCAAGCCGAACCGCGAGCTTGTTCACGGCGGATGCGGCGGAGGATTGTGTGCCGCGCTGGATCGCGGCGAGGGCCTCGTCCAGCGCCTTGTCGCCGGGCAGCAGATCTTGTTGGCGTGCGGCAAACAGGACCGGCAACACGACGCGCAACTGGGCGCGATCGCCCCGAAGCGTCCTTTCCGCGAACGGCAATGCGTCCGCGGTGCGCCCGGCCACGTAGAGGAAATAAGCGAGATTGCTGGTCGAGGTCATGACCTCGGGATGATCAGGCCCAAGCGCGCGTTCGCGGATGAGCAGCGCGCGGCGATAGAGCGGCTCGGCGTCGCCGTAGCGCTGCTGGTGCTCGTAGAGGCCTGCGAGATTGTTCAGCGAGCGGGCGACGTCGGGATGATCCGGTCCCAGCACCTTCTCGCGGATCGCGAGCGAGCGCTTGATCGGCGCTTCCGCGTCGGCATCGCGGTTGAGATCGCGATAGACCTGGCCGAGATTGTTCAGGACCGTCGCCACCGCCGGATGCTCGGGGCCGCCGGCCTTCTGATAGATCGCGAGCGCCCGCTGAAACAACGGTTCGGCGTCTGCATAGTGCTGCTGCTTCACATAGAGCGTGGCGAGATTATTGAGCGACTGCCCGACATCGGGATGCTCGCGCGACAGCCCCTTCTCGCGAACGGCGAGCGCTCGCCTGAACAGCGGCTCGGCCTCGGCGTAGCGGCTCTGCCGCTGGTAAAGCGCGGCGAGATTGCTCAGTTCGGCTCCAATCAACGGGGTTTCGAGACCGAGCGACTTTTCCATCAGCATGATGGCGCGCTTGTAGAGCGGCTCCGCCAGATCGTCGTGGCCCTGACCGGCATGAACCTGGCCGAGGTTGTTCAGCGCGGCGGCGAGGTCGCGACCGGTGTCGCTCTTCTCCAGGCTCGCGACCATGCCTTGCGCCAGCGGCAGTGCTTCCGAATATCTGCCGGCGCTCATGAGTGCGTTGATCCGCTCGCCCTCCGCGGCGAGACCTTTCTGAGCAAGGCTTGTCTGGGCAAGGCTGGGCGTGACAAACGATGCGGTGATCGCGAGCGTCAAACCCGCAACCAGCGTCAGTCTATTCCATTCTGCCATGACGCTCTCGCCGCCGCCTTCTGACCAATTATGGTCTTGGGTCGCGGCGATGGGCAGCAGCGTTCAATCTTTTGCGCTCTGGTCCATCCTGGTGCGCGCTTCGCCGGCGAGGCGAACCAGCATCTTGCGCAGCAAGGTGCCATCAGTAACCCGCTCCGGGAAGTCCAGCCGCAAGGCGGTCTGGCCGTCCTGCATGTCGAGGCCCTCCGGATCGCAGCCGGTGCAGCGCCAGTCGCCCGCGGCAGCGCCCAGCAGTTTTGTTGCATAGAGGCCCATGGCCTCGCGGTGGTCGGCATTCATGTGCTCGACCGCGCCCTGCTCCGCCGCCAGCAAGTCCTCGGCCCCCGTGAGGTCCGTCAGGAATTGCTCCGGCTTGAGATCGACGATCCGGCCGAAGCCGGCGACCAGATGGGTTCCCGTAGGTCGGATCCGAAAGAAAGAAAAATCCTTAAACGAAACAAAGGCTTCCGCTGAGGGATGAGCATTGAGATACCGTCGCCGGAGCAGATCCTTGTCCGCATCGGCCGGCTCGGCATGGCCGGACAGCATGATTCGGGCACCTTCCAGCGGATCGCCCGCCGCCCGCTCATCGAGCATCAGGGACACCCGGCTGTCGGCCAGGATGTTCCTGGTGTGCACGGCCAATCCCGAGATCAGCAGGATCGGGGAGCCATCCGGATGGCTCGCCAGATTGACCAGGGAACAATAGGGATCGCCGCTGCCGGCCATCAATGTCGCCAGGGCCCCCTGCCGTGACCGCCGCAGCAGCGATTTGGCGAGCTTTCCGGGGTCGAAATCGGAGGTCGGTTGCATCGGCTTTCTCGGGTCAGGTGGTTGCATGGAGGGCCTTTTTTCGGGTAAACCGGGGCCCGGATATGGGTCGAGATGCGGCGAATCTGCCGTGTTTCGTGGAACTTGGTCACACTTCAGCCTAGCTTGCATTGCTCGGTGACAAGGTTCGAATGCCAACATCGGCACCCATGTATGCGGCGCATCAGTGGATTGCTCGCCGTTTTCAAGCCACGACCCAAACGGAAAGCAGAAAGCAGAGGCTCATGCCCACAATCGCTTTGGTCGACGACGACCGCAACATTCTCACATCCGTCTCGATCGCGCTGGAGGCCGAAGGCTACCGCATCATGACCTATACCGACGGCGCCTCCGCGCTCGACGGTTTCCGCACCACCCAGCCCGATCTTGCCATCCTCGACATCAAGATGCCGCGCATGGACGGCATGGAGACGTTGCGCCGGCTGCGGCAGAAATCCGATCTCCCGGTGATCTTCCTGACCTCCAAGGACGAAGAGATCGACGAGCTGTTCGGCCTCAAGATGGGCGCCGACGACTTCATCCGCAAACCGTTCTCGCAGCGCCTGCTGGTCGAGCGCGTCAAGGCGGTGCTGCGCCGCTCGGCGCCGAAGGATCCGACCGTCACGCCGAAGGAGAACGACGCCAAGGCGCTCGACCGCGGCCTGCTGCGCATGGATCCTGAACGGCACACCTGCACCTGGAAAAATGAGCCGGTGACGCTGACCGTCACCGAATTCCTGATCCTGCAGGCGCTCGCGACCCGGCCCGGCGTGGTGAAGAGCCGCAACGCGCTGATGGACGCCGCCTATGACGACCAGGTCTATGTCGACGACCGCACCATCGACAGCCACATCAAGCGGCTGCGCAAGAAGTTCAAGGTCGTCGACAACGAGTTCGAGATGATCGAGACGCTCTACGGCGTCGGCTACCGCTTCAAGGAAGCCTGAGGCGCGCGCGCCTCCACGAAAGACCGAGAGCATCGCCGGTTCTGATTCCATCGGGACCGGGATGGCTCTAGGATGCGGGGACCTTCGCACGAGCTGTCCTAACGCGGGCGTGAGCATTGCTTGACCGAACGCAGCCTGACGAGAACCAGAACGCCGAGGACGTCACCGCCCGCGGCGCTCCGGATCAATTGGCCGATGACAAGCCGGCCGTGCGGGGCTGGCGTCCGCTGAACTGGCTGAAACGCGCCGGGCAGTTCTTCTTCGCGCTGTCCTTCTCGAGCCTGACCCGCCGCATCGTTTCGCTCAACCTCGCCGGCCTCGTCGCGCTGGTGGCGAGCATCCTCTATCTGTCGCAATTCCGCGCCGGCCTGATCGACGCGCGCGCGCAGAGCCTGCTGGTGCAGGCGGAGATCATCGCCGGCGCGATCGCGGCCTCCGCGACGGTGCAGACCAACGCCATCACCATCGACCCCGACCGGTTGCTCGACCTCAAGCCGGGCGAGACCTATGGCGGGTCGGACGAGTATTCCCCGCTGGATTTTCCGATCAATCCGGAGCGCGTGGCGCCGGTGCTGCGCACGCTGATCTCGCCGACCAAGACGCGCGCCCGCATCTACGACCCGAACGGCAGCCTGTTGGTCGACAGCCGCAGCCTCGATACCGTGGTGCGCTTCCCCCTGCCGTCAGTCTCCGCCGAGAAGCCGGGCATGGTCGAACGCGGCATGGTCGCGGTTCGTACTTGGCTCAATCGCGGCGACCTGCCGCTCTATCGCGAGCTCGGCCCCGAGAACGGCAATGGCTATGCGGAGGTGGGCGACGCGCTTCAGGGCCAGAAGCGCTCGATGGTGCGGGTCAATGCGCGCGGCGAGGTGATCGTCTCGGTCGCGGTCCCCGTACTGCGCTCGCGCGCCATCCACGGCGCGCTGATGCTGTCGACGCAGGGCGACGACATCGACCAGATGGTCACCGCGGAGCGCCTCGCGATCCTCAAGGTGGGCGGTGTCGCCGCCGCGGTCATGATCATGCTGTCGCTGCTGCTCGCCAGCACGATCGCAGGTCCGGTCCGCCGGCTCGCAGACAGCGCCGAGCTGATCCGCCGCCGCATCAGGACCCGGGTCGAAATTCCCGACTTCACACGTCGTCGCGACGAGATCGGCCATCTCTCCGGTGCGCTGCGCGACATGACCAGTGCACTCTACAGCCGCATCGAAGCGATCGAGATGTTCGCCGCCGACGTCGCCCACGAATTGAAGAACCCGTTGACCTCGTTGCGCTCCGCGGTCGAGACGTTGCCGCTGGCGCGCAACGAGAACAGCCGCGCGCGGCTGCTCGAGGTGATCGAGCATGACGTCAAGCGGCTCGACCGGCTGATCTCGGACATCTCCGACGCCAGCCGTCTCGATGCCGAACTGCAGCGCCAGGATGCGATCCCGGTCGACCTGCGCCGCCTGCTGACGACGCTCGTCTCCGTCGCCAATGAAACCAAGCTCGGCCATGACGTCGCGGTCGAAATGCGTTTCGAGGGCCGCAGCCCGACCGACAATTTCGCCGTGACCGGCCACGATTCGCGGCTCGGACAGGTGGTCTCCAACCTGCTCTCGAACGCACAGTCCTTCTCCGAGCCCGGCAACAAGGTGCGCCTCACCTGCCGCCGCGTGCGCGGAGAGATCGAGATCGTGGTCGACGACGACGGCCCCGGAATCCGCGACGACGCGTTGGAGCGCATCTTCGAGCGCTTCTACACCGACCGACCTCATCAGGGCTTTGGCCAGAACTCCGGCCTCGGCCTGTCGATCTCCAAGCAGATCGTCGACGCGCATGGCGGACGTATCTGGGCCGAGAACCGCCCCGGCCCGGCGGACGAGGACGGAGCGCCGAGTGTTGTCGGCGCGCGCTTCGTGGTGAGGCTGCCGGCGCTATGAGCGACGGCGGCCCCAGCATTCACGCCTCGGCGGTCAAGGTTGGAGATCTGGCGGTGCTGATCCGCGGGCCCTCGGGCTCCGGCAAGTCGCGCCTTGCCTTCGATTTGATCATGGCGGGACGTAGCGGCGTGCTCGAAAGGGCCGTTCTGGTCGGTGATGACCGTGTCCATCTGGCGACACTCGGCCGCGAAATTGAGGTCCGCCCCGCCCCGGTCCTGGCCGGCCTGATCGAGATCCGGGGGCTGGGAATCCGCCGCTGCGACTTTGTGGAGCATGCGACCGTCGGCCTCGTGGTCGATCTGGACGCCGCGGATGCGGAGCGACTGCCGCCGGCAGAATCTTTGAAAACAGTCATTTTCGGTGTCGAAATACCGCGAATACCTGTGGGCCGCGACTATTTGCCCCTCCCTCTGGTTGTCGCGGCCTTGACCACTACCAAGAGTTCATCTTCCGTTAACCCTTCAGCCGATTGTTTGAAGGGAAATGGTAACCATATGAACCCCACACTCGCGACCGAATAGACCGGCGCAGCTCCCCTTATCCATCCGTCTAGATTCAGGGAGATACGCAACATCCCCTCTTGCGCGGGGGCTCTGGATGGTCAAAGTGGCGCGTTCGTGCGGTGCACCAAAAGCGCCCGCGAGGAGTTTTCCGATGATTGGTCTAGTACTTGTGACCCACGGGCGCCTTGCCGACGAATTCAAGGCAGCGCTTGAACATGTCATGGGCCCACAAAAGCAAATCGAAGCGATCACGATCGGCGCCGAAGATGATTCCGATCTCTGTCGAAGCGACATTATCGAGGCGGTTAACCGCGTCGATTCCGGCGACGGCGTCGCGATCCTCACCGACATGTTCGGCGGCACGCCGTCCAATTTGGCAATATCCTGCATGAGCCGGCCGAAGGTCGAAGTGCTCGCGGGCATCAACCTTCCCATGCTGGTGAAGCTCGCCAAGGTGCGCGAGGAGCGTCCGCTCCCCGACGCGATCGCGATGGCCCAGGAAGCCGGCCGCAAATACGTCACCATCGCCAGCCGCGTCCTCGCCGGCAAATGAGCGACGAGGCGCCGCAAGCCGGGACGGGCGTGCCCGCGGGCGCGATCTCCAAGGACCTCCTGATCATCAACAAGCGCGGCCTGCACGCGCGGGCCTCCGCCAAGTTCGTCCAGGCCGTCGAGCGCTTCAACGCGCAGGTCTGGGTGACGCGCGGCGGCGAAACCGTCGGCGGCACCTCGATCATGGGCCTGATGATGCTCGCCGCCGGTCCCGGCACCACCATCACGGTCGCCGCTTCCGGCGACGATGCCGAAGCCGCGCTCGCGGCGATCACCGAACTCGTTGAAAGCAAATTCAACGAGGAAGGGATTTAGGCGGCTTCGCCTCGATCATTTCCCCGGCGGCGCGATGTAGATGTTCCAGCTCATCGACGGACCGGCCTTGCCGTGGGTGAAACGGCGCGTCGTCATGACGATGCGCTCGGCGTTTGGCGCAACTTCGGACACCCATTTCTCGAACGCCGGCAGGCGGCCGTCGGCCGGGTCGAACACGCCGATGAAGCCGTATCGCTTGACGTCATCGGGCGAAATCAACCCGGACCCCCAGGCTTCGAGCGGCGTGAACGCGGCCGGATGATCCGGGCTGTAGAACACCATCGGCTGGATCGACTCCATGGTGCCGGCGACGACCGCCCAGCGCGAGGCGAAGCGCGCGTGCCAGGCCTGCGTCAGCTCGCGTGCGAGATCCGAGCGCGCGCCATAAGTCGCCGTGTTGCCGGCATTGGCCGCCATCTCGCGCGCGGCGATCCACGGCGAGGCAGCGAGCGTGGCAACGCTGAGCACGAGCCAGATCGCGACAATGTTGAACAGCGCCGCACTCTGCACCCGCAACGCCGGGATCGCGACCAGCGAGAGCGGCACCAGAAAGAACAGCGAGATGCCCCAATCGGTCTTCATGTAGATGCTGAAGGCGAGCGCGCCGAGCGCCGGGCCGACCGCGACGATGATCTGGATAATCCAGACGTTGCGCGCCTGCGAAAGGTTCACGCTCACATTCGCGCCGCGCGCCCAGGCCCGCGTGACGATGCGCAAGGGCGCACGCAGGAGCAGCCTGAACCAAGGCGGCACCAGCGCCATCGCCAGTGCAGCCAGCGCCACCGGCAATGCCAGCAGCGCGACATTATGCAGGGCATAGCCGGCCACGAGCTGATGCACCTGGCCGCTGTCCTCGAGGCTGTAGGTGTCGCCCGCATAGGTCAGCGGCACGAAATGCGCGTCCGCCAGCCAGACGATGTGCGGGATCATCGCCACCACCATCGTCGCGATCGCAACCCATGGCGCCGGCGACGACAGGAATCTCATCCGCTCCGGATGGATCAGCGCGGCAAGCCCGATGGCGCCGATCATGGTCAGCACCCAGTATTTGGTCATCAGCGCCAGTGCGCCGGCAAGGCCGAGCAAGACTCCGGATTGCCAGCCCCGCTTCTCGAACGCATTGAGATAAGCGAGCACGACGAGCGGCAAGGTGACGAGCTGGAGCAGGTCGGGATTGTACTTGAAACCCTTGAAATTGAAGATCGGGTAGAGCGCGACCATCACCACGACCAGGAACGCGCGCCGCGCATCCACGACGCGTAGCGCGATGAGCCAGCAGATCACCATACCGGTGCTGACGGTCGTCATCGCCAGCGCATAGGTCGCCCAGTCCGTCGGCGGGAACAATGTGAACCAGAGGCCGGCGACCCAGCCGGACAGCGGCGGGTGCTTGCCGTAGCCCCAGAGGAATTTCTGGCCCCAGCCCCAGGCTTCCGCGACGTCCATGTGAACGTCCTGCGCGGCCTTGAGATTAATCAGGATGAAGGTCCAGAGCACCGCATGCAGGATGGCGAGCTGGATCACCAGCCACAGGCGCGCCTCGGGGCGGGTCGCGCTGGCAACCAGCCAGGCCCGAAAGCGGGCATAGCTCACCCGGGTCTTCGCGCGCGCTCGGGCAGACGGGATCGAGGTCGTCGACATGGGCCTGGACATCAGGCGTTGCGTAGCGCGTTTCGGGCTGTCGTGGAATCAGCTTGGCGTGAACAAAGGCCCTGAAAATACAGCAATATGGTTGCCGCACGGGGATGTGAGTGGTATCCCGCGCCCATGACGACCGTCCCCATTTCCAACATCCGCAATTTCTCCATCGTCGCCCATATCGACCATGGCAAATCGACGCTGGCCGACCGCCTGATTCAGATGACCGGCGGCCTCACCGACCGGGAAATGGCGGGCAAGGAGCAGGTGCTCGATTCCATGGACATCGAGCGCGAGCGCGGCATCACCATCAAGGCGCAGACGGTGCGCCTCGCCTACCGCGCCAAGGACGGCAAGGATTACATCTTCAACCTGATGGACACGCCCGGCCATGTCGACTTCGCCTACGAAGTCTCGCGGTCGCTGGCGGCCTGCGAGGGTTCCCTGCTGGTGGTCGACGCCAGCCAGGGCGTCGAGGCGCAGACGCTCGCCAACGTCTACCACGCGCTCGATGCGGGGCATGAGATCGTTCCGGTCCTGAACAAGGTCGACCTCCCCGCCGCAGAGCCCGAGAAGGTCAAGCAACAGATCGAGGACGTCATCGGCATCGACGCCTCCGAATCCGTGATGATCTCGGCCAAGACCGGCCTCGGCGTGCCCGATGTGCTGGAAGCGATCGTCACCCGCCTGCCGCCGCCGAAGGGCGACCGCGAGGCGACGCTGAAGGCGCTGCTGGTCGACAGCTGGTACGACGTCTATCTCGGCGTCGTCGTGCTGATCCGCGTCGTCGACGGTGTCATGAAGAAGGGCAGCCGGGTTCGCATGATGGGCACGGGCGCGGCCTATGACATCGAGCGCGTCGGCTTCTTCACCCCGAAGATGACGCAGGTCGACGAGCTCGGCCCCGGCGAGATCGGCTTCATCACCGCCGCGATCAAAGAAGTGGCCGACACCCGCGTCGGCGACACCATCACCGACGACAAGAAGCCTGTCACCGAGATGCTGGCGGGCTTCAAGCCGGCCATTCCCGTGGTGTTCTGCGGCTTGTTCCCCGCCGACGCCGACGACTTCGAGACCTTGCGCGCGGCGATGGGCAAGCTGCGCCTCAACGATGCCAGCTTCTCCTACGAGATGGAGACCTCGGCCGCACTCGGCTTCGGCTTCCGCTGCGGCTTCCTCGGGCTGTTGCACCTGGAGATCATCCAGGAGCGTCTGTCGCGCGAATTCGATCTCAACCTGATCGCGACCGCGCCGAGCGTGATCTACAAGATGAGCCTGACCGACGGGCAGGAAATCTCGATCCACAATCCTGTCGACATGCCTGATGTGGTCAAGATCGCGGAGATCCAGGAGCCCTGGATCGAGGCCACGATTCTCACGCCCGACGAATATCTCGGCAGCGTGCTGAAGCTGTGCCAGGATCGCCGCGGCGTGCAGAAGGAGCTGACGTATGTCGGCTCCCGCGCCATGGTGAAATACGATCTGCCGCTCAACGAGGTCGTGTTCGACTTCTACGACCGCCTGAAGTCGGTCTCCAAAGGCTACGCCTCGTTCGACTATCATCTCACCGACTACAAGCCGGCCGATCTGGTGAAGATGCAGATCCTCGTCAACAACGAGCCGGTCGACGCGCTCTCGATGCTGGTCCACCGCACCCGCGCGGAGGGGCGCGGCCGCGCCATGGTCGAGAAGATGAAGGATTTGATCCCGCCGCACATGTTCCAGATCCCGATCCAGGCGGCGATCGGCGGCAAGGTGATCGCCCGCGAGACGGTGCGTGCGCTGCGCAAGGACGTCACCGCAAAGTGCTACGGCGGCGACATCACGCGCAAACGAAAACTTCTGGAGAAGCAGAAGGAAGGCAAGAAGAAGATGCGGCAGTTCGGCAAGGTCGACATCCCGCAGGAAGCCTTCATTGCCGCGCTGAAGGTGGATAGCTGAGGCGGGGGCCTAGCCCGGCTCGAGCGAAACAACACAGGTCCGGTAGGGATGTTTGGGGCCGGATAACAAAAAACGCGAAAACAACCCCATGCACAGTAGCCGGCACGTTGTTGGCACAAGGTTTTTCCAACTTCCGATTTTACGAATCCTGTTTGACTCGTCGGGCAAAACAGGAGCATGATGGCATCATGGCAGCGGTGCGGTCGGCAGGCGGCGATGTCCCATCAAAGCAAACCAGTCGTGCTCGTGGCCCGAATACCGGCAGAGGGTATCGCGGACTTTCGAGCCTACAAGGGCGCGGTTCTGCCGCTATTGCCCGAGTTCAACGGACGTCTGGACCGTCGGCTTCGAACTCCGGATGGCACCATCGAGATGCACATCGTCAGCTTCGCATCCGATGAGGACTTTCAAAACTATCGGAATGACCCTCGGCGGACAGGTCAGGCCTCGTTGCTGGAAAAATCAGCAGCCAAGCTGGAAGTGTTTCCGATAGCGGACGTCTGACGGACCTCACGCGAGGTCTTCGGTGCGATTGGAGGAACACCGGCTCGACGAGGCATCGGTGCACATTCCGGTCATTTGGACCAACGCCCGATCAGCTCGTAGGATCGGTTGAGCTCTTGCGAAACCCATCGGCCGACGAGCGCTGTCTGGAAGTTTGATGGGTTTCGCTTGCGCTCTACCCATCCTACGAGCATCAGGCGAATTGCTTCTACGCCGGGGGCAGCATCACCCCCGTCAACTCGCCCAGTCTGTCGAGAAGCCTGTCCTGAAAATCGGGATCGGTCGCTTCGTGCGCCGGCTCTTGTTGCCGGAGGTCATGCCAGTAACGACCGCTGACCAGGGCGGCGGGATCATCGCTCACAGCGAGCCAGGTCTGCGTCCGTTGTCCGGTGGCCACGCCGACCGGCGCTCCGGCACCGCCCATTTTGGTGCGCGCCCAGCCGGGATCGACGGCGTTGCTCAGCACCTGCGGCCAACGCCGCGCCAAGGCAAAGGCCAGTGCGACCATGTGCAGCTTGCTCTCCGCATACGCCTTGGCCGAATCCCAGGCTCGCCTCGTCCAGTCGAGATCGCCTAGCGATCCCTCTCCGCCGCGATGTAGTCCGCTGCTGAGATACACCAGGCGATCGGGGCGCTTCATCAGGGCGGTGAGCAAATAGGGTGCGAGCGTGTTGACCGCCAGGGTGGTGGCGTGGCCTTCGGGCGTCGGGCCGCGGCTGCGCTCGGTATAGACGCCGGCGTTGTGGATGACCGCGTCCATTCGTCCGATTGCGTTGACCTGATCTGCCACGTGCCTCGTCTGGGCGGCGCTCTTGAGATCGCCGATCACGACCCGTGCGGAATGCGATTCAAGCTCGGAGATTGCCGCCGCACGTTCCGCCGATCGCGCGTGCAGGACGATTTGGTGGCCCTGTTCGAGGAGAGACTGGGCAGCTGCGCGGCCCAGACCGTCCGTGCTGCCCGTGATGAAGACGATTGCCATTGCCACTCCTGTCCGATCCCCGCTTCGGCGCCTCCGTCGAAGCCTCAAGGAGAATGCAACATGTTCGACTGATCATGCCGTGCGCAGGTTGCTGCGAACGAAGACATCACAACCGAACAATCTTCCGGGATGCGCATTAACATCCGATAAGTTGGGAATGACCGCATGTCGAATTTCGTCATGCTGCTGGTCGAGGATGACTCGCTCCAGCGCGAAGTTCTATCCGACCTCCTCAAGGACGAAGGGTTCGAAGTCGTCGAATGTGCCACCGCAGAAGCGGCGGAGCTTATCGTGGCGTCGACGGGCACGGAGCTGCGGGCGCTCATCACCGATCACAACCTCGCAGGGAGAATGACCGGGCTCGAGCTCGCAGAGTACGCTCGCAGTGCCCATCCGGGGCTGAACATCGTGCTGATGTCCGGGACGGTGATGGCGCCGCTGCCGCCCAACACGATTTTTTTGCGCAAGCCGTTTGCGCCAGCTCATTTGCTGGCGGCCGTGTAGAACGGGGATTTCCTCGAAGGTCATCCGCCCGAATTTTCCGCGCCGACGGCGTTCTCGCTCTCCGGCACCGTCAGCCGGACGGAGTGACCCTGCCGCATGGCAAGCGATGCCGCCGCAACAGCCGCCTCGAAAGCGGCTTCCTTGGTCTGGTAAGTGTTCCTGATTTCACCATCGTGGTCGACGTGCCATGCACCATCCCTGCCAACAATATCATAGGCTGCGATGCCCATAATCTATCCCTCCTTCATGCGTCCGGCGTCGCCTTCGACGCCTGGGTGCTGCTCACCGGGTCCGACGCCGGGAAACTGTCCTTCAAGCCCTTTTCCAATTCGTCGTCCTTGGCCTTGTCGCGTCGGATGCCACGCTTGAGATCTTCCGCGTTCTTGTCCGGCGGCGCCGGATCGAATTTCTCGGTCATGCAAGTGTCCTTTCGCTACCTCAAACGCCTGGAGCTGATGACCGTTCCTCCGAAGGAACCGACGCAGTGGGGGTTTGCTGTTGAATGGCACAACCAGAAAGCGCGCGCAGCACAGTGTTCCTTCATCTCGGTTGCATCTTCTGCTACAACACATCCTGGGATAGCATGACGCATCCCTGCGATCAGGAGAAGGCAATGAAAGCTTCGGTTTTAGCGTTAGGGGGCTTGATCATTTTGTCGATCACATCAGCGAACGCAGCTCCCAAAGCCACGGCCGCCCCGACCACGGCAGCCAGCCCGGTCGCATGTTCCACCTCGGGTGGCGGCTTCGGGAGCTACCCGTCAGGCTGCCGAAACGGAGCAAACTTCAAGACCTACAACGAATGCAAGGAATCAGGCGTCAAGCGGGGCTGGAGACACGAAGACATGGCGTGGTACTGCAGCGGTCTGGGACTGCAATAGCGAGGGGTCATTGCGCTTTTCACGGAGCGAACCCGGCGCGCCGACTGGAGTGGCCCATGGAATGCGCAATCCGGCCTGCACGCGCAGATGATGCCGATGAGATCAGCGCGGTCATCTTGTGGGCGCTGCGGGAAACGAACGCGAAGGACTATGCGGACGGGATCATCGAAAGGATCGCGCATAGCTTCAGTCCCGAAGCCGTACGGCGACTGATCGGACAACGCACCGTGTTTGTCGCCACGATCCGCAGCCGCATCGTTGCGACCGCAGGTCTCGACGGAAATGTGGTCCGCACCGTTTTCGTGGCTCCCGATGTTCAGGCCCGGGGCATCGGCAAGCTGCTGATGGCCGAGATTGAGCGCACGGCGCGCGCGCGAAACATTGCTTCGCTGACCGTCCCTTCTTCCGTTACCGCCGAGACTTTCTACGCGCGGCTCGGGTTCAAGGCGGTGCACGACAGCTATCATGGTGACGAACGCACGATTATCATGGAGCGCCTGCTAAAGGACCCGACCTAGATCCGGTTTGGACTGTTCTCTGGGATTCAGCGGGCAGCGGGCTTATTGTTTCGCCTACCGCCGCGCGGCGAGCACGTTCGAAGGAGGGGTTTGCAACGCTGCGCGCCTCTCACTGAGGGCATGGTCGAACAGTTCGAGCACAAGGCCGAAGGCTGCCAGCTCCTCCTCCTCGATGGCGCCGTCATCGTAGCAGCCAAGCGTTTCCTCGATGATGCTGTCAACCTCCTGCTGCATGGCCAGCAGTTCGTGGTCGAACTCCGCGGTGCGCACCTTGGAAACCAGGGCCAGGATTCTGTTGCGATGGCTGGTGTTCTCGTCCCTTTCATCCCGATTCAGATATTGACGCAGCCAGGCGCCGGCCGAGCCGATGCCGGAGAGAAGCAGGAGCGCAAACCAGAAGTAGTCGCCGTACCTGTCGAGGAAGGTGCGCTCGGTCCCGTCGATCACGGCCGCCGCTCCCCGGTGAACCGGCAGCTCGGCTTCCTTCTCTGTGTCCGGCTTGGTGATTTGCGCAGCGCCAGGCACCTGCCTGGCGATCGCCTGGCGGAGGGCGAATTGCTGGCGGTAGAACGCTGACACTGTCGTTTCGGACAAGGCTTTCCGTGCGACGATCAAATGGCTGACACTGACGGTCTCCACCTTGTCATCCGGCCGGGCTGGATTCGCATTGAAAATGCTTGGCGGAATTTCCTCCGATTCATAACGAGGATGCTTCAGGGCGATGGCTTCCGATGCGTCGATCGCGAGAAATTTCGGCTCGCCCCGCATCCGGGCGGTCGCGGCAATCGCGTCGGCGGTTATCTTGCTGTCGAGCGGACCGACCGCCATGAAGGCGTCGAGGCTCGGGTCGCGCGCCAGCTCCTCGAGTTGGCCCGTGCCGAATTGAGTGACCGTGACCTTGTCCGGCTCCACACCGGCGGCGCTCAGGATCACCCTCAGCAACGCGGCGTTCGCCGGGGTCGCGCCGATCACCCCCACCTTGTGTCCCGCGAGATCGGCGACCTCCTTGATTTTCGCCGCCGGCTTTCGCTTGGAGCCCTTGCCCGCCGGTCCCGAAGAAGACCACAGCACGACGAAGTTCTTGCGTAAGATGACGACTGTTTGCGCGTCGGCGGGCATTTCCAGATCGCCGCGACCCACCGCAAGGTCGACCTTGCCGGCACCGAGCAGAGCGAGAGCTTCGGCCGCTCCGGCGGTCGTGATCGGAGACAGCCTCACGGTCCTGCTCTCGTTGACAAAGGCCTCGGTCATCGCCTCGATCACTTTGTGATCGTTGCTTCCCGGCGGTCCGACGGCAATCCGAAGAGTTATCGGCCGCAGCGCGTAATACAATGTACCCGCAGCGGCACCGAAAACGAGAAATCCGATGGCTAAAATCAGCAGTAGGGTCTTCGTCTGTCTCCGCCCTCGGCGGGCTGCGTCACCGCGTTTCATTGGAGCATCAGACGAGGACATTTGCCGCTGCCGGTTGGAGGTCAAAATCGCTGCCTGTTTCGGAACAGTATCATGCTCTTCTGGACAACGATAATGTCCGAGCAGCACCAATAGTTTCTTGGGGCCGGCGTGAGCTCTTCGAGCTTGCGCTATCATCTCCGATTCCGCACTTCACGTAGTGATTGCCGGATTGACGCCACACCACCTTGATCCTCCTCTGCAAATAGATCACCATCGCGCGATTGACCGCTCACGGCAGAATGGGCGAGGAAACGCGCATGTCCGAGCTTCCTGGAGTTGGCCTGACTGAACGGACGCCGTCGGCACCGACCATGCAGATGCTCGCGCACGCGCCGATGAGCGACATCGTCGATGACCTGGCCGGCGGGCGGATCACCGCGAGGGCACTGGCCGAATTCTATCTTGCCCGCATCGCGGTCTATGACCGCGATGGGCCTAAACTCAACTCGGTCCGCGCGCTCAATCCCGATGCGCTCGCGGGCACGCTCGACGGCACGAGGCCGTCGGTCCAGCGGCCGCTGGCGGGCGTACCGATCCTGCTGAAGGACAATATCGCGACCGGCGACGAACAGCCGACCACGGCGGGCTCGCTGGCGCTCGAGGGCGCGCACGCCAGGGATGATGCCACCATCGTCAAGCTGCTGCGGAGCGCCGGCGCGGTGCTCCTGGGCAAGGCGAACCTGACGGAGTTCGCCAACATGCTCGCGATCGACATGCCCTCGGGCTATTCATCGCTGGGCGGGCAGGTGAAGAACCCCTACGCACCAGGCCTGATGGACGAGCACGGCATCCCGGTTCTGACCCCAGGGGGCTCAAGCTCGGGTTCGGCCGTCGCGGTGGCAGCCGGACTGTGCGCGGCCTCGATCGGTACCGAAACCTCGGGCTCGCTGCTGTTTCCTGCCAGCCTGAACGGACTGGTCACCGTGAAGCCGACGGTCGGGCTGATCAGCCGTGCCGGCATCCTGCCGCTCGCGCACAGCCAGGACACCGCCGGGCCTATGACGCGCACGGTGCGCGATGCGGCGATGCTGCTGAATGTGCTGGCTGCCAAGGACCCGCTCGACCCAGTGACGCAAGCGCAGCGGCGCCCGGCCGACTACACCGCCGGCCTCGCGTCGGACGCCGTTAAGGGCGCGCGCATCGGCGTGCCGAGCGACCCCGCTGACCCGCTGAACGATTGCTATTACGGCAAGCTGCTGCCCGACAGGTTCAAGCTGATGACCGAAACGATCAAGACGCTGGAAGATCTCGGCGCCGTCATCGTGCGCGCCAACATGCCGACGCTCGGCTGGATCGGTGGGCCGGGCACAACTATGGCGGTGCTCAATTGCAATCCCCTAAGCAGCCAAAAAGGCACGGTCGTGCGGCCGCCGGTCGTCTTCCTTTACGAGTTGAAGAGTGATCTTAATCTCTATCTGAGGGACTGGGCCACCAATACTGACATCAAGACCATTGCCGACGTCGTGGCCTTCAACAACGCGAACGCGGGAAAGGCGCTGCGCTTCGGCCAGGACTTCTTCCTCGCCGCCGACCTGACCAGAGGCGACTTGAGCGAACGTGTGTACAAATCTGCACGTGCCATGGATCTGCTCTCCGCCAAGACGCACGGTATGGACGCCTACATGAACCGGCACGAGCTCGACGCCGTGCTATTCCCAGGCGCAACTGGCGCGGCGATCGCCGCCAAGGCGGGCTATCCTAGCGTCATGGTGCCCGGCGGCTTCATCTCGGGAACGTTCGACGGCAAAGACACGCCTGATTATCCGCTCGGCGTCACCTTCGCAGGGCGCGCCTGGAGCGAGCACAAGCTGCTGCGTCTGGCGTATGCCTTCGAGCAAGCAAGCAACGCTCGCAAGCCGCCGCCGGGCTTGCCCGCGCTGTGATGTCATCCGCGTGCGCGCGAAATTGCGCGACAGCTTGATCCTCCCTGCCAGATAGACCACCATCGCACCACTTACCGCTCACGGCAGAAGGGGCGAGGAAACGCGAATGAACACTATTTCCGGCGTCGATCTGGGCGAACGCGCCCGCGCCATCGCGCCGCTCATCGCGGGCGAGGCTGACGATATCGAGCGGACGCGGCGGCTGACGCCGGCCGTCGTCGACGCGCTGATCGAGAACGGGCTCTATCGCGCGCTGCTGCCGCAGAGTCTTCGCGGCGTCGAAGCGCCGCCGGAAGCCTTCATGCAGATGCTGGAGGAGATCGCGAAAGCGGATGCCTCCACCGCCTGGTGTCTCGGCCAATGCAGCGTCTGTGCGATGATCGCGGCCTCGCTCGACCACGACACCGCGCAGGAGATCTTCAACACGGCGCCGGGCATCCTCGCCTGGGGCGCAATCGCGCATGAGGCGCGGGCGGTCGAGGGCGGTTATCGCGTCACGGCGCGCTGGGATTTTGCCTCGGGCTCGCGGCAGGCGAGCTGGCTCGGGGCGCATGTCCGCATCGTCGGCGCCGACGGCACGCCACGGAAAAATGCCGACGGCTCGGCAGAGGTGCGCACCATCCTGTTTCCGGTCGCGAGCGCCGTGCTGCACGACGTCTGGCAGGCGATCGGGCTCGCCGGCACCGGCACCGATTCCTACGAGGTCGCCGACCTGTTCGTCCCCGAGCGCTTCACCGCGTTTCGTGACGTGCCGTCCGCGCTACGCGAGCAGGGTCCACTTTACAGGATCGGCACCGGCTCGACCTTCAGCCTCGGCTTTGCCGCGGTGTCGCTCGGCGGGGCGCGCGCCACGCTGGATGCCGCGATCGCGCTGGCGCGCGGCAAGCATCAGTCGCTGGCGGCCAGCGCCATGCACGACAACCCGGCGGTCCAGGGCCTGATCGGTCGCACCGAGGGCGACCTGCGGGCCGCGCGCGCCTATCTCTATGCGACCGCAAGCGCGATGTGGCGCGACCTCTGCGCGACCGGCGCGTTCAGCGCGGCGCATCGGAGCTCGGTTCGCCTCGCCGCGACCTGGACCATTCACCAGTCGGCCAAGGTGGTCGACACCGCCTATCACATGGCCGGCGCGACCGCCGTATTCCGCAGCAATCCGTTCGAGCGCCGCTTTCGCGACATGCACGCCATCGCCCAGCAGATCCAGGCGCGCGACACGCATTACGAGGATGTCGGTAAGATGATCCTTTCAGGGGAGCGCTGACGTCGACCAGTTGCGAAAGTGCACGCACGCTGACCTATATTGAGTTCGCCATCCGGCGTCTTCGTCGCTGAACCTTGGTGAATTTTCCCCGACTAATTTCCATAGCTACAGGACGACGGCTTTTCCGCTGTGACCGCGCCGACCATGTGGAAGTGATAATTCCGAATTGTTTTTAGCGCGCTGCATTTGCGCAAGAGAGGTCCGTTATGGGCCGAACAGCTGGCAGGAAAGTCAGTTGCCATGCCATTCAGGGTCATTCGCCGGGATGGCACCATGGTGGCATGCTCATTGTTGCCACCCTCTGCACCGCATGCACGCTCCTGTTTGCGAGCGAAGCCGTGGCTCAATGCTCGGCGCGAGACGTCCTGCGGAATCAGCTGAAGCTCAAGCAGGCGCCGTCTGATCGGCCGCAAGTCCCAATCAAATCCGCCGTCGATCTCCCCGCGTGGAAGACGATCAGGATCGGGACGTTTGCAAACTTCTTCGCCCTCAGTAACGCTTTGGATGCGGCAGGTTGTGGCATCGGAAACTCGGCTGGCGAAATTCTCGCGCGGCCAACGTTTACCGTTAGCGCCACGAAAACGAGTGTAGAGCTTTTCACGGTGTCGGCAGCCGAACTGGGCTTTCGGACCGACACGGCGTTGCTGGCGGAGATCTATGCGCGCGCCAAACAATTGGGTTTCGGCCTGGCGGCTGCAGAAGTCGGACCACAATTGAGGCTTCAATATTTCGACCAGCCGATCGGTGAGTTTCTCATCATCGGAATGGAGCCAATCAGGACCTGGCAGGGCGCGCCCGTCATCTTGAATGTCGCCAATGGCGGCGCGGGACTGATCCTCATCGGCCAGGATGGCAGCGCCGACGCACAGATCCCCGCAGCATCCCGCTTCGTATTCGTGCGGTCCCATGAAACCGCTCCTGCCGAGGAGCAAGAGGCCGTAACACTTGTCGGTCGGTGAGCTTCCAGGTTTGGGCATCTGGAGACGCGAGACAACAGGTCAGCATCCTAACTCTAGGCCACCAGCGCGGCGTCTTCCTCGGCACCGTCGATGCCGCGCTGCGCGGCGAGCAGGCTGATGATCTCGGCATTCGGCCGGGCCTTGCTGAACAGAAACCCCTGGCCTTCGTCGCAGCCTTCGGCACGCAGGCAGCTCAGCTCGGCTTCGGTCTCGACGCCTTCGGCGGTGATGGTGACGCCGAGGCCTTTGCCGAGGCTGACGATGGAGCGGATGATCGCCTGGGCCTCGCGATTGGCGCCGAGATCGCGCACGAAGGACTGGTCGATCTTGATCTTGTCGAACGGGAAGCTGCGCAGATAGCTCAGGCTGGAATAGCCGGTGCCGAAATCGTCCATCGAGATGCGCACGCCGAGCGCGCGCAGCGCGTGCAGCGTCGCCAGCACCTGGGCGCTCTTTTCCAGCAGCAGCGTTTCCGTGATCTCGAGCTCGAGCCGCCGCGGCGGCAGGCCGGAATGCTTCAGCGCATCCGTCACCACCGAAAGCAGATTGCCGCTGCGGAACTGAAGCGGCGACAGGTTGACTGCGACGCGGACGTCGTCCGGCCAGGTCGCTGCGTCGTGACAGGCCCGGCGCAGCATCAGGCCGCCGAGCGGATTGATCAGCCCGGTTTCTTCCGCCACCGGAATGAACTCGGCCGGCGAAACCATGCCGCGCTCGGCATGCGGCCAGCGCACCAGCGCCTCGAAGCCGGTGATGCGGCCGCTCTGGAGGTCGATCAGCGGCTGGTAATACGGCCGCAGCACGTCGTTCTGGATGGCGTCGCGCAGCTCGACCTCGATCTTGCGGCGGGTCTGCGCTTTCGCATCGAGCGCCGCCTCGAAGAACGCGAACGAGCCGCGCGCATCCAGCTTCGCGCGCGACAGCGCCATGTCGGCGCTCTTGAGCAGCTTTTCGGAATCGTCGCCGTCGCCCGGCGCCATCGCGATGCCGATGGAGGCGCTTATCACCACGGAATGGCCGTCGAGCAGATAGGGATCGGCGATGGCTTCGAGCAGGCGCTTGGCCAGCAGCACCGCATCCTCGGGACGCGTCAGGCCGCTCTGCACGATCGCGAACTCGTCCGAGTTCAGCCGCGCCAGCGCGTCGTCCTCGCGCAAGGACGAACGCAGCCGCTTGGCGACGCCGCGCAGCAGCTTGTCGCCGACCGCGTGCCCCAGCGTGTCGTTGACCGCCTTGAAATTGTCGAGCCCCAGCATCAGCAGGGCGACCTTGTCGGTGCTGCGCCTCGTATGCAGCAGCATCTCGTCGACCTGCTGGCGCAGCAGATTGCGGTTCGGCAGACCGGTCAGCCCGTCATGCTGGGCCATGAAGGCGAGCCGCGCCTCGGCGCGCTTGCGCTCGGTGATGTCCATCAGCGCGAGCAGCACCGCGGGCCGCTCGGCATAGGTCAGTTCGCGGGAATAGATCGCAAGGTCGATCAGGGCGCCATCGGCCTTGACGTGCTTCCAGGTGCGTCCGGCCTGCTCCTCACCGGCCGAAGCGGCGGTCCAGGGCGGCTCATTGTCGAAAGCCTGAAGGGAACGGATCGTCAGCCGCTCGAACTCGGCGCGGCTATAGCCGTAATGGGCGACCGCGGCATCGTTGACGCCGAGGATGCGCTCGTCGTCCAGCGCGCAGACGATCATGGGGACCGGATTGCCGTCGAACAGCAGCCGGAACGAGGCCTCGCGCTGCTTCAACTCGGTGATGTCGACGCGCAGGCCGACGACGCCGCCGTCCTCGGTTAGCCGCTCGTCGATTAGGATGACGCGGCCGTCCGCCAGCTTCTGCTCGTGGCGCGAGCCGGGCTGATAGAGCTTTTGCAGCCGCTCCGCGATCCATTCTTCCTCATGGCCGGCAGCTTCGGGATAGTCGCCGCGGGCGACGCCGATGCGGAGCGTGTCCTCCAGGCGGGCGCCCTCCTCGAACAGATCGGCGGTCTTGCTGTAGATCTCCGCGTATTGCTTGTTCCAGAGGACATAGCGGCCCTCGGCATCGAGAAACACGATGCCTTGCGGCAGGATGTCGATGGCCTGGCGCAGGCGCTCATGGGATTTGCGCGCTTCCGCGATCGCAGCCTCGGCACGGCTGCGCAAAGCTTCGTCGCGTTCGGACGGAGGATGAGGGGCGCGCGCAAAGCGCGGCTTGCGCGGGTGCAGGCCGGACCTGCCAAGCACGCTTCCCTTTCGCTTTTTTGGCTTTCGAAACCCCAAACTCAACTTCACTCGCCCCAGTCGCGCCCAGCCACCGCAACTCTTGGGGCAAGTGTCTGAAAAAAAGGTAATCTTGGGTGGCATGGCGGTGGGACGCACGGTCTGGCAGTCTCGAAAAAACAGCCCTCATTGCCCGTTTGCAAGGCGCGGCAGTGCCGATGGGCGCTCCAGGCGCATCGCATTGTCGTCATCGGAGAACGAGATGGCGCAAAATTGCGCGCTGCCTTGAATCATTTCCGGGATCGCGCGCGATTGCATGCAGAAGGGGGTGAGCACGCGTCCCGCGCACGAATTTTGGTCAATGCATAAGAGGGTTATCGCGTCGTTAAGAATCGGCCGGCCGACGCTGCGGAACTGCGACTTTTGAACGAGATTTCATCTGCTGGACTGTTCCTTAACCCTGACGCGGTGTTGGGCTATAAGAATGTCAACATGAGTCCCCGCCGCCTCGCCCCTCTCCTGCTCGTCATGACGCTCCTGGCCGCCGGCGACGCGCTGGCCCAGGACAAGGGCAGCGTCAACCCAAAGCCGCTGCCGCCGCTCGCCAATCCGAACGATCCGAGTATTGGTGCCAAGGAGCTGTTCGCGCGAAAGCTGCTGCCGTCGAAGGGACCGGCGCACGTCATCGGCTCCTATGTGAAGGGCTGCATCGGCGGCGCCGAGCAGATGCCGCTCAATGGCGACAATTGGCAGGTGATGCGGTTATCGCGCAATCGCAGCTATGGTCACCCCGCGATGATCGCGCTGATCAAGCGGCTTGCGGCGAGGGCGCACAAGGACGCGGGATGGCCGGGCATCCTGGTCGGCGACATCGCCCAGCCGCGCGGCGGACCGGCGCTGTCCGGCCATGCCAGCCACCAGATCGGCCTCGATGCCGACATCTGGCTGACGCCGATGCCCGACCATCGGCTCTCGCGCGAAGAGCGCGAGGACATGTCGGCGGTGATGATGGTGCGGCCGGACCGGCTCGACATCGATCCAAAGGTGTTCACGCCGGGCCATGTGCTGGTGCTGCGCGATGCGGCGCAGGAGCCGGCGGTGCAGCGCATCTTCGTCAATGCCGCGATCAAGAAGGCGCTGTGCCGCGAGGCCAAGGGCGACCGTTCCTGGCTGTCGAAGATCCGGCCGTGGTGGGGCCACGACTACCACTTCCACATCCGCATGCACTGCCCGGCGGGCGCGAGCGACTGCGAGGGCCAGCCGTCGCAATCCGAGGACGAAGGCTGCAAGCCGTCCGATCTCGCCTACTGGTTCAGCGACGGCGTGCTGCACCCCAAACCCCCGCCGGAGCCACCGAAGCCGAAACCGCCGATGACGCTGGCGCAGATGCCGGCGGCCTGCAAGGCCGTGCTGCACGCGGGCAATGCGAAGCCGTAGCCGGTCAGGCTGTAACAACTTCGTCAGCGGCTAGTCCTCGGATCTCCAAATGCGTTAGAGTGCGGCGCTGCCCTGCCGTAAGCGGGTCGGCCCTGCCGGGATGCAATCCCGCCCTCATCAACCAAATCCCTCCTCACGCGTGCGGCTTCGTCGCGCGCGCCAGCCATTGTGAGAGCCCATGCGCATCAGTGCACGCAACCAGATCAAGGGAACGGTCATCGAAGTCACGAAGGGCGCCACGACGTCCCACGTCCGTGTCGACATCGGCAACGGTACGATCGTGACCTCCTCGATCACCAACGAGGCGGTCGACGACCTCGGCATCAAGGCGAAGGGGCAGGTCACGGTGGTGATCAAGGCCTCCGATGTGATGATCGCGGTGGACTGAGATGCGCATCCCTCTGCTGCTTGGATTGCTGTTGCTCGGTATCGCGCCCGCCTTTGCGGCGGAAGAACCCAGCGGCTGCGACAAATTCAAATGGTCGATCGAGCGCGAGCGCGCCGCGCTGACCGCGCCCGACGGTGTCAAGATGGCATCGGGAAGCGAGCAGGCCGCGTTGCCGTCGTCGGCCATCACGCTGGGGCTGGTCGCGTCCGCGGAGGCAAAACTGCCGACGCCTCCGGAGCGCGCGCCAAAGGACGGCACATTTGCCGGCTTCACTGGCATCAAGGCCCCGAAGGCCGGGCTCTACACGGTCAGCCTGTCCTCGGGCGCGTGGGTCGATTTGGTCCAGGACGGGCATGCCCTCAAGCCCGTGGCGTTCAGTGGCGCGACCGATTGCGACGGCATCCGCAAGACCATGAAATACGAGCTGTCGGGCCAGCCCGTCGTGCTCCAGGTCAGCGGCGCCAAGGACAATTCGCTCTCAATCGCCATCCTACCGGCGCAATGAGCCAAGCGGTCGCCTTTGACCTGAGGCCCTGGCCTGCTATCTTCGAGAGTAGCGATATCCCTGCCGGCCGTAAGCCGCCGCCGGGACCCGTGGAACAGCGCTTCCGCTCGTCGCTCAGACCCACCAACGCCGGATCTGCGCGTGCTTCTTGCGCGCGCGATCTCGCACGGAGCGCATCCATGATTCGTATTGCCGGACTTTTCACCGCTTTCGTGATCCTCGCGGGCGCGGGCCTTTCGCCTGCCGCCGCCGAGGACAAGACCATCACCGTGTTCGCGGCAGCCTCGATGAAGAACGCGCTCGACGAGGTCGACGCGGCCTACACCGCGAGGACCGGCGTCAAGTTCAGCGTCAGCTATGCCGCAAGCTCCGTGCTCGCCAGGCAGATCGAGCAGGGCGCGCCGGCCGATGTGTTCGTCTCCGCCGACACCGACTGGATGGACTACGCGATCTCCAAGAAGACCATCAACGAGCCGACCCGGGTCAATCTGCTCGGCAACAGCATCGTGCTGATTGCGCCGAAGGATTCCAGACTCGACAACGTCGCCATCGCGCAGGGCTTCGACCTCGCAAAACTCGCCGGCGATGGCAGGATCGCGACCGGCGACGTCAAGTCGGTGCCGGTCGGGAAATATGCCAAGGCGGCGCTGGAAAAGCTCGGCGCCTGGCAGGCGGCGGAGCCGAAATTCGCCATGGCCGAGAGCGTGCGTGCCGCGCTGACGCTGGTCGCGCGTGGCGAGGCCAATCTCGGCATCGTCTATTCCACCGATGCCAAGGTCGAGCCCGGCGTGAAGATCGTCGGCACCTTCCCGACGGATTCGCATCCCGCGATCATCTATCCCGTCGCTGCGACCACGACAGCCAAGGGCGAGACCAGCGACTATCTCGCCTTCCTGCGCTCGACCGCCGCCAAGACCATTCTGGAAAAATACGGTTTCAAGTTCCTGATCAGCCCCTCCACTTAATTTTGCGATTTGATGCTCGACATCTCTCCCGCCGAATGGACGGCGATCCTGCTCTCGCTCAGGGTCGCCGTGATCGCAACGCTGGTGGCAACGCCGTTCGGCATTGCGCTGGCGTGGCTGCTCGCGCGGCGTGAGTTCTGGGGCAAGTCGGTGCTCGATGCGCTGGTGCATCTGCCGCTGGTGCTGCCGCCCGTCGTCACCGGATATCTGCTGCTGCTGACCTTCGGCCGCCGCGGACTCGTCGGCGGCTTCCTGGCGGACCATCTCGGCATCGTCTTCGCCTTCCGCTGGACCGGTGCCGCGCTTGCCTGCGGCCTGATGGCGTTTCCGCTGCTGGTGCGTCCGATGCGATTGTCGATCGAGGCGATCGACCGCCGGCTCGAGCAGGCCGCCGAGACGCTCGGCGCCACTCCTTTCAAAGTGTTCTTCACGGTGACGCTGCCCTTGGCGCTGCCTGGCGTGCTCGCCGGCATGGTGCTTGGCTTTGCCAAGGCGATCGGCGAATTCGGCGCCACCATCACCTTCGTCTCCAACATTCCCGGAGAGACCCAGACGATTTCGTCCGCGATCTATTCGCTGATCCAGACCCCCGATGGCGACGCCGCCGCGGGACGGCTCGTGATCGTCTCGATCGTGCTGGCGCTCGGCGCGCTGATCGCCGCCGAATGGTTCGCCCGCCGCGCCACCGCACGCCTGCACGGGAATTGACCATGCTGCGTGTCGACATCGAAAAGCAGCTCGGCGAGTTCTCGCTGTCCGCCGCCTTCGCGAGCGAGGGCCGCGTCATCGGCCTGTTCGGAGCGTCGGGCGCCGGCAAGACCTCGCTGGTCAACATGATCGCGGGGCTGCTGCGGCCCGACCGCGGCACCATCGTGATCGACGGCGAGACTGTCGACGACAGCGTGGCCGGCATTCATGTCCCGACCTGGCGCCGTCGCATCGGCTATGTGTTTCAGGATGCGCGGCTGTTTCCGCATCTCAACGTCGCGCAAAATCTCGACTATGGCAGGCGGATGAACCGCCTCGCGCCCGATCCGGCGCAGCACAAGCGCGTCATCGAGCTGCTCGACATCGGCGCACTGCAGGGTCGCCGTCCCGGAAAGCTCTCCGGCGGCGAGCGGCAGCGGGTCGCGCTCGGCCGCGCGCTGCTGTCGAGGCCGCGCCTGCTGCTGCTCGACGAACCGCTCGGCGCGCTCGACGAGGGCCGCAAGCTGGAGATCCTGCCCTATCTGGTGCGGCTGCGCGACGAGGCCAACGTCCCCATGGTCTATGTCAGCCACGACGCCGCCGAGCTGCGCCAGCTCGCGACGCAGATCGTGATGCTGAAGCACGGCCGCGTGACGTCGTTCGGCGGGGTGAAGGTGCTGACGTGAGGGGCGGTTGAGCAGGCAACGGATGAGGCAAGCCGCCGGCCCACCCTCCGCCGTCGTCCTGGCGAAAGCCAGGACCCATACCGCGTGATCTATCAGCGGCAGGTGGTGTGCGTACCAGCGAAGAAAACGTAACTGGTGTTCGCAAAACTACTCCCCGGGGTAATGGGTCCTGGCTTTCGCCAGGACGACGTTGGGGCGGGCTCGTAGACCGAGACCATCACCGAGGACCGGCTGAGCAGATCGGCGAGGAAGTGCGACAGCTCCGCATTGCCGAGCGCTTCCACCAGATGAACGTGGAGCGCGCTCGACAGCCGCACCGAGGCGACGCGGTCGCCGCGCGTTGCGGCGGCGCGCTCTGCTACCGGGAACCGCAACTACCAGCCGCGATCGACGTTGCGCACCTCGCCCGTTCGGGCGTCCACGTCGACCTCCATCCAGCGGCCGGCGCGATCACGGCCTTCGATCTGCCATTCATCGCCTAGGAACTCGGTGTGCGAGACGGTCATGACGCCGATATCGGTGGCGACATCGAGCGCGACCTGCATCGAGATCTGATCTCCGGTGTCATAGGCCATCGCGGGCGCGGCCGATCCGATGCCGATCGCAACGATCGCCGGCAAGATGAGCTTTCGCATGGATTACTCCTGTCAGCTGCGTTTACGCCGCTAAGAACGAGCGGCATCGCGGAGCGTTCCGGGAGCGGCGGTCACGAAGACGCGCAAATCTTCGGCGGTTGCGGCGATTTGGTGGCGGTTCCCGCGCTGTCGCCACGGACCCCGCCGTCGTCCTGGCGAAAGGCAGGACCCATTACCCTAGGGAGAAGCGGGTGGGGCAGATCGTCACCACCAGCCTTCGCGAAACAGCTGGCGGTGGTTATGGGTCCTGGCCCCCGTGCGCAATTGCGCACTAGGCCAGGACGACGAAGAAGCAGACGTGCGCTTCATCAATGACCGCCGACGCGGATGTAGCGTTAAACCCCCGCCACCGAGCTCCACAAATCCGCGAGCTTGCGCCGCAGGACCTGCATGCGCGTCAGCGGGGCGGGGGTTTCCTCATCTTCCGGCAGGCGCAGGCCGACGACGTTGACTCGGCCACCGGAGATCGAGCGCGCCACAAGCACGATCGGATCCAGCACGAGCTCCGCCCCCTCTTTCGGCGCGCGGTCGAGATGGACGTCGAAATAATCAGCGAGCGTGTGCCCGCTCTCGTCCTCGCCGACCTTCACGCCGTAGATCTCCGCGAGCTCGGCGAGCGTGTGCTCGCCGGAGACCATGAAGTCGCCCAGCAGATGCGGGTCCGGCGCCGAGCTCGGCTGCATGTCGACGAAGAAGCGGTCGAGCGATTCGGCCTTTTCCGGGGGCGCCAGCAGATAGATGTAATCGCCGGGCGCGATCGGCTCGGCTTCAATCGGCGTCAAGATGTTCTCGTTGCGGATCACCAGCGTCGGCTTCGACCAGGACGGGATCAGGCCGCGGCGAAAATACAGGCTCTTGGACCGCACCGGATAGCCGACGAGCTGCTGCTCGAGCTGGCCGGGCAGATCCAATTCGACACGGCGCGGGCCACGCTCGGCGCGCGGCAGCGCCACGTGCAGCTTGCGCGCGGCCGGTGCCAGCGTCCAGCCTTGCAGCAGGAGCGAGATGATGACGACGACGAAGGCGACGTCGAAATAGAGATAGGCCTTCGACAGCCCGACCAGCATCGGGATCGAGGCCAGGAAGATCGCGACCGCGCCGCGCAGACCGGTCCAGGCGATGAAGATCTTTTCGCGCCAGTTGAAGCGGAACGGCGCCAGGCACACGAACACCGCGATCGGCCGCGCCACCAGCATCAGGACGAATGCGATCCCGACCGCCGGCAGCACGCTGCCGCCAAGCCGGCTCGGCGAGACCAGCAGGCCGAGCAGCACGAACATCACGATCTGCGCGAGCCAGGTCGCGGCGTCCAGGAAGGCCACCACCGAATTATGCGCACGCGTCGGCCGGTTGCCGATGATAATACCGGCGAGATAGACCGCGAGGAAGCCCGAGGCGTGCATGATCTGCGAGCCGCCGAAGATGACGAGCGCGGCGGTGGTGACAAACGGCGCATGGAGGCCCTGCGGCAGCGCGACCTTGTTGAGCGCGATGACCACCAGACGCCCGCCGATCACCCCGACGACGGCGCCCAGCACGGCCTCCTGGGCGAACTCCATCAGCACATGCACGGCCGTGCCCGTTCCGAGCGAGATGTATTCGACCAGCATCAGGGTCAGGAAGATCGCGAAGGGATCATTGGTGCCGGATTCCACCTCCAGCGTCGCCCCGACGCGCGGGCGCAGGCGCAGGCCCTGGGTATGCACCAGCAGGAACACTGCGGCCGCGTCAGTCGAGGCCACCACCGCGCCGACCAGCAGCGACTCCGTCCAGTTGAGGTCGAGCGCGTATTTAGCGAACGGCGCCGTGATCAGCGCGGTCAGCAGCACGCCGACGGTCGCGAGCACCATGGAAGGCGCGAGCACGGTGCGAATGCTGGCAAATCGGGTCCGCAAGCCACCATCGAACAGGATCAGTGCGAGCGCGACCGAGCCGACCAGATAGGTGGTTCGGACGTCGTCGAACTGCAGCTGTCCGGGACCGGAATCGCCCGCGAGCATGCCGATCGCGAGGAAGACGAGCAGAAGGGGCGCGCCGAAGCGCAGCGCAAGCAGGCTTGACAGGATCCCGGCCAACACCAGGACGGCGCCGAGCAATATGGCGAGGCTGACAGTGTCGAGGGAAGCCATCCACCTTCCGGGTACGAAATCGCTGGAATTGCATCCTTATCGTCGGCGGACTCCCACGCCAACCCATTTTCTCCCGCTCGCGGCAATCTGCCCGCATTTTGCGGCCTTAACGCGCTTTACTTAGCGGTGTATCGGTGGCCCGGCCGGGCCCTTTGTGGGATTCTCCGGCGCGCTCGAATCAATGCCTCCCGCCCGCTCCCCGACGAGACCGATAGACATGGACCTCAAAGACTTCATGGAGTTCGTGCAGACCACTGCGCGCAGCGTCGGGGCCGAAATCTCCTCGCCCTGGTTCTACCTGCAGTTCGGGCTCATTCTGGCCGCGGCCGGCATCGCCTATGCCGCCGAAGCCGCCGTTCGCAGCCGGGTCGACATGACCTCGCTGGCGATGCGCTGGCCGCTGCCGCTCCGGCACTTCGCCCGGGTGATGGTCTCCAGCGCCTCGACGGCGGTGTTCACCCTGCTCGTGATCATCTCGCGCGTGGTCATGTACCACGCCACCTGGCCGAGCCGCTCCTATCTGCTGATGGTCGCCGCCAAGCTCGGCCTGGCCTGGCTCGCGGTCCGGCTGGTGACCTCGGTGCTGCGCAACGCCTTCATCGTCAAGCTGGTGTCGATCACGGCCTGGTTCGTCGCGGCGCTCTCGATCCTCGGCCAGCTCGATGCGACGGTCGACCTGCTCGATTCCTTCGCCATCGTGCTCGGCGGGCTGCGGCTGACACCGCTGCTGGTGATCAAGGCCGGCGCGCTGCTGCTCATCGCGCTCTGGCTCACCAACATCGCCAGCAATTTCGCCGAGAGCCGGATCAACTCGACCACCGATCTGACCCCGTCGGTACAGGTGCTGCTGGTCAAGATCATCCGCATCGGCCTGCTTGCGGTCGCGATCGTGATCGCGCTCGGCACGGTCGGCATCGATCTCTCGGCGCTCGCGGTGTTCTCCGGCGCGGTCGGCGTCGGCATCGGCATCGGCCTGCAGAAGATCGTCGCCAATTTCATCTCGGGGATCATCCTGCTCGCTGACAAATCGGTGAAGCCCGGCGATCTCGTCACCATCGGCGACAACACCGGGCGGATCAGCGCGATGAAGACGCGCTATATTTCCGTCGCCGCCGGCGATGGCCGCGAATTCCTGGTGCCGAACGAGGATCTGGTGACGCAGAAGGTCGTCAACTGGACCTACACCGACAAGAACACGCTGGTGAAGATCGCCTTCGGCACCAATTACGACGCGGACCCACGGCTGGTCTGCAAGCTCGCCGCCGAGACCGCGGCCGCGCATCCGCGCGCACAGAAGGGCAAGCCGCCGAATTGCATCCTGACCGAGTTCGCCGAAGCCGGGATGAAGTTCTCGCTGACCTTCTGGATCGCCGACCCCGACGGCATGGACAACGTCAAGAGCGACGTGATGCTGGCGCTGTGGGACGCCTTCAAGCGCGAGGGTATCCGGGTTCCCTACCCGGTCCGCGAAATCCGCGTCCGCGGCGGTGCCCTGCCGGTGGAAACCATCATGGAAGTCCCGAATTAGGCCAGCTTAAGGGCGCAAGGCAGGCAGGCCTGACTTGCATGAAGGCGCGCAATCATTAAATTGGGGCGCGAAATCAAGCCTTTCCGCCGATATCGAGCCCACCTCAGAAGATTGCGCCCGCATGAGCTACGTCGAAGCCTCCGATACCTCCCTGCGCAAGACCGGACAGATCAAGCTGCACGGGCCAAGCGCCTTTGCCGGCATGCGCAAGGCGGGCGCGCTGGTGGCGAAGTGTCTCGACGAGCTCACGGACATCGTCGGGCCCGGCGTTCCGACCGAGCGCATCGACCAGTTCGTCCGCGACTTCGCCTTCAGCAACAATGCCTATCCGGCGACGCTGATGTATCGCGGCTACCGCTATTCGACCTGCACCTCGCTCAACCACGTGGTCTGCCACGGCATGCCCGGCGACCGTCCGCTGAAAGAGGGCGACATCGTCAACATCGACGTCACCTTCATCGTCGACGGCTGGTACGGCGATTCCAGCCGGATGTATGCGGTCGGCCCGATCGCGCGCAAGGCGGAGCGGCTGATCGAGGTGACCTATGAGGCGATGATGCGCGGCATCGCGGCGGTGAAGCCCGGCGCCACCACCGGCGACATCGGCCACGCCATCCAGAGTTTCGTCGAACCGCAGGCCATGAGCGTGGTGCGCGATTTCTGCGGCCATGGCCTCGGGCGCATGTTCCACGACGAGCCGAACATCATTCATATCGGCCGGCCCGGCGAAGGCGTGCAGCTCAAGCCCGGCATGTTCTTCACCATCGAGCCGATGATCAATCTCGGCAAGCCGCACGTAAAGATCCTCTCCGACGGCTGGACCGCCGTGACCCGCGACCGCTCGCTGTCGGCGCAGTTCGAGCACTCCGTCGGCGTCACCGCCACCGGCGTCGAGATTTTCACGCTGTCGGAGCGGCACGGCGAGAAGCAGATCGGGTGATCCCACCGCGCGCCTATCGCGGCCGTCGGAACGACGACGGTCGCCGCTTGTAGGTCGCGGCAAAGGCATCGTTGAATCTGCGAACGCTGCCGAAGCCTGCGGCGAAGGCGATCTCCGCCAATGTGATGCTGGTCTGGTCGATCAGGCGCTTGGCTTCCTGCACGCGCCGCGTCGCCGCGATCTCGCTCGGGCTCGCCCCGGCATGGCGCATGAACAGGCGGAGCAGATGGCGCGGCCCGACGCCAAGGGCTTCTGCAAGCTCCGCCATGGATGCACGATCCAGGAAACCTTCATTGATCAGGCGCACGCCGCGCGCAACGGTGCTCGCCGTTCCCATCCAGGCCGGCGACCCCGGCGCGGTTTCCGGCCGGCAGCGCAGACACGGGCGAAAGCCGGCACGTTCGGCGGCGGCGGCGGTCGGATAGAAGGTGACGTTTTCGGAGCGCGCGGGGCGAACCGGGCAGACCGGCCGGCAGTAGATCCGCGTCGAGCGGACACCCGAAAAGAACAGGCCGTCGAATGCGCGCGCACGCGCGAGGCGCGCGCGATCGCAAGTGTCCCAGTCGAGATGCGGTGGCAGCGTCTGCCGATGTTCCGAACCTGTCGCCATTGCGCGACAATAATGCCCGCGCTGCACGCCGAGTAGCCGAAATCGGACTCGGTCGGGCGATGAGGTCCGAATCCAGCCAGCCTGCGCCGCCGCGCCGGATCATGGTCCCGGTCCATCCCGGAGCAGATTCGCATGAGCCCGCAGGCGCAACACACGACAGAACAAACCACTCTCGCGCTCGATATCGGGCTTCTGCTGCTGCTCTCGCTGATCTGGGGCAGCTCGTTCACGCTGATCAAGGTCGCGGTCCCGACGATCCCGCCCTTCACGATGGTTGCCGCGCGTGTGACGATCGCGGCCATTCTCCTGATTGCGGTCGCTCGCACGCAGGGACACGCCCTTCCCGGCCGTGGATCGGTATGGGCGGCTTTCTTCGTGCAAGGGCTGCTGCAAAGCGCCTTGCCGTTCACTGATCAGTTGGGGCGAGATGCATATCGCAAGCGGTCTTGCCGGCGTGCTCAATGCGACCCCGCCGATGTTCGTGCTCGCGATCGCGCTGATGACCCGGCTCGGGCGGCAGACCATGAGTAGCCGGAAGATCATCGGCGTCGCCCTCGGCCTTGCGGGCGTCGCGGTGACCATGGGTGCCGACGCGCTCTCAGGGATCGGCACGACGGCACCGCTGGCGCAGGCGGCCGTGCTGTGCGCGAGCCTCTGCTACGCGCTGGCACCGATATGGGGACAACGCTTCTCGGGCCTGCCCGCAATCGTCACCGCGGCCGGCGCCATGAGTTGCGCCGCAGCGCTGATGCTGCCCGCGGCCACCGCCATCGAACGGCCCTGGACCCTCCCGCCACCGCCCGCGAGCGCGATCGCAGCGGTCATCACGCTCGCGATTGTCTGTACGGCCCTTGCGATGGTGATCTACTTCCGCTTGATCCGCACGCTCGGCCCGCTTGGCACGACCAGTGGGAGCTACCTGCGTGCGGGCTTTGCCGTGGCGCTCGGCACCGTATGGCTCGGCGAGCACTTCAGCTGGTCCAGCCTTGCCGGCATGGCGCTCATTCTCGTCGGCGTCGTGGCGATTACGGTGTCCCCGCCGGCGCACAGCGCCAAGAAGCCGATAGGCTGAGCCACCATCTTCTGGGCCAGCTGTCGGGACCAGCGCGCCGCAGGCGCAATTGACGGTTGCAAAAACGATTACCCGCAGCAATGCTGGCGGCCGATGCCCGCCAAGACCGACCATGACAAGAGCAAGCCGGAGCACGCGCCGCCGCACTATCTCGGCCATCGCGAACGGCTGCGCGAGCGCTTCTACAGCGCGGGTGCGGACGCGCTCAGCGACTACGAGCTGCTGGAGATGGCGCTGTTTCCGGCACTGCCGCGGCGTGACACCAAGCCGCTGGCGAAGTCGCTGATCAAGACCTTTGGCTCGTTTGCCGAGGTCGTGCACGCGCCGGTGTCGCGCCTGCGCGAGGTGGACGGCGTCGGCGAATCCGCGATCCACCAGCTCAAGCTGCTCGCGGCGGCGGCGCACCGCGTCGCCAAGGGCGGGGTCAACAGCCGCAACGCGCTGTCGTCCTGGAACGAGGTGATCGACTATTGCCGCACCAGCATGGCGTTTGCCGAGAAGGAGCAGTTTCGCCTGCTGTTCCTCGACAAGCGCAACCAGCTCATCGCCGACGAGGTGCAGCAGACCGGCACCGTCGATCACACCCCGGTCTATCCGCGCGAGGTGATCAAGCGCGCGCTGGAATTATCCGCGACCGCGCTGATCCTGGTGCACAACCACCCCTCAGGCGATCCCTCGCCCTCGCAGGCCGACATCCAGATGACCAAGGCGATCATCGACATCGCCAAGCCGCTCGGCATCGCCGTCCACGACCACATCATCGTGGGCAAGAGCGGGCATGCGAGTTTGCGCGGGATGCGGTTGATCTAGTAACAATATCGCGGATCGACCGGGACATAGGAGCCGTCCCGGCGCTGCATGTAGCAGCCGCGCTGATAGGCGTAATAGCCGGAGCGGCGGCGTTCGCCCTCGGAGGCGATCGCGGCGCCCGTGCCGGCACCGACGACAGCGCCGATGGCGGCTCCGCGGCCTCCGCCGATGGCGCCACCCACGATCGCTCCACCGACGCCGCCGAGGATGGCACCGCCAATTGCGTCCTGCGCCGCCGCTTCATGAGCCGGCATCGCGATTACGACCGCCAGACATGCCGCGATAGCGAAACTTCCAATGCGAAGACCTCGAAGCATGCTCGCCCTCCCCTGTGGTCAGACGAGTCATAGCGCCGCAACCGGATTCGGACCAGAAAAATCACCATGCCGGGACCCGGCACGTCTCGCGATGGCGTCGGAGGCTCGGCTCGAAGGCGGCTCAGGCCATGCCGCGTGCGCCGCGCGGCCGGATGCTTCATCTCATGCATCGACCCAGCGCTGCACGGCCTCGGCGGTGTCGGCCGGCGTGGTGTTGAAGCAGATCGCCGCATCCGGCGCCAGGCGGTGGACGAGGTTGAGCACCTTCTCGAACAGCAGCAGGCGCTCCTTCGGCTCGCGCAGCCCCGCGCCGATCACGATGCAGTCGAAATTCTCCTCGCGCAACGCCGCCGTGACGGCGGCTTCCGCCGCGGCATCGAGATCGATCAGGCAACTCGTGACCTCGTAACCGAGATCGCGCAGGCGCAGCAGCTGCGCATCGATATAGTTGCGCACGAGCTCCGGCGTGAGCTGCGGGAATGCGCTGTAGTCCGCATTGCCGGGTTCGATGCCGATCGCGAGGACGCGCGTGGTCATGCAGGGCTCCTTGGCCGGACTGTCTCGCGTCGCTAACGGGGCAGCGGCCCTGCCGGTTCCCTCGCGGGCGGCCGCCCTGATCCCGGTCCTGCCGCTCATTTTCCCGGCGAGGTTGTAACCCACTTCACACGCGGCGCCGCGGCGGCCTGCCAGACTTGCGGGAGATCACGCTGGCCTCACGCCCTGATCACGGCACCCGGTTCACTTCGTCTGACGCGGAGTTGCGATAGTTCATTCATTGTGGGAGCGGAAAATGATTTCATTCGAGAGTTTGAAAAGCGAATACGAGCGCAATTGGTCCAATCTCGAGATCCGGCCTTCGCGCCTGTCCGACGCGAATGCGGTCGCGCGCAAGGCCATCAACGGCAAGGCGACCTATCAGCAGATCGAACGGTTGACCGGCGTCCCCTGGCATTTCGCTGCCCTCTGCCATTACCGCGAGTCCAATTTCGATTTCGACACCTATCTCGGCAACGGCGAAACGCTTCATCGCGTGACGGCGCTCGTTCCGAAGGGGCGCGGTCCGTTTGCCACGTTCGTGGACGGCGCCGTAGACGCCTTCAGGATCGAGAATTTCGTCGGCGCTCACGACTGGGGGATCGCGCGGATTCTGTTCCGGCTCGAAGCGTTCAACGGCTTCGGCTATCACGCCAAGGGCTGCAATTCGCCCTATCTCTATGGCGGTTCGACGCTGTATGGCCCGCCCGAGGCAAGGGCCGGCAAATTCGTTCGCGATCACGTGTTCGATTCGAACCACGTCGATTCCCAGCTCGGCACCGCGGTAATCCTGCATGCCATGATGTCGCTGGATTCCTCGATCACCCTCGACGACAGCCCGCAATTCGCGAGCCGCGCGGAGCCGGAAGACGACGCGGCGTCGACGATCGTTCTCATGCAGCAGGCGCTCAACAAGCTCGGCGCCAATCCGCCGCTCGCCGAGGACGGCATCAGCGGACCGAAGACCAGAACCGCGGTCTCGCAATTTCAGCAGCAGAACGGCCTGAGAGATACCGGACTTCTCGACGGCGCCACGGTCGCCGCCCTCACGCGCGCGACGCAGTCGGCCCCCACCGGACCGACCGGCGATGTGTCCCGGATCATGAAGCGGCTCGAGGACCTCGCGCAATTGCTGCGGCCGCCGGTCGGCGGTGTGACGCCGGCAACGACTACATCGGGCAATACACTGCCCGCCACCAATGATCCGATCAGCCTGTTCGAACGGCTCTTCTCCCTCGTCAACAAGACATCCTCCATGCCAGGCCCCCTCACCCCGACCAGCACCGCTCCCGTCGACCAGTTGAAGCAGGTCGTCGACCTGCTCGGCACCTTGCTCAACCGGGACGGCAAGCCTGTCCTCGGCCAGGTCAATGGCGCGCTCGGCGATACCATCGGCAAGATGCTCGACGGCAAGAAGACTGCGCTCGGCATCGGCGGCTCGCTGATCACGGCGCTGCTCTCGTCGGTGACGGCGAGCCCCAACGCGGGAGGCATTGCCGGGTTGCTCGGGACGCTCGTGTCGGCGGTGCCGGGCCTCGGCCAGTTCGCGATGCCGATCTCGCTGGCGCTCACGGCCTGGGGCATACTCGGCAAGATGGAGAAGTGGGCCCAAGGCACCGCGCCGCCGCCCAGGCCGACGACCTAGAGACACTGGTCGCGCAGCGCCGCGGCGCGACGCTGCATCAGCGCGCGCTCACGCCCATTGGTCGCAAGAGTAGCGGCAGCCTCGAACGCCAGCAGCGCCTCTGCGAGATGCCCGAGCTTTTGCAGGAAGTCGCCGCGAACCGCCGGCAGATGATGATAGGCCGTCAGCGCCGGCTCGACGGCGATTGCGTCCAGCACGTCGAGCCCGGCTTGCGGTCCCTCCGCCATGCCGACCGCGACCGCGCGATTGAGCTCGATGACCGGCGAGCGCACCAGAAGCGCCAACGCGGCATAGAGCTGCGCGATGCGCCGCCAGTCCGTGCCTGCAGCAGAATCCGCCGCCGTGGCATGACACGCCGCGATGGCGGCCTGAAGCGCGTAAAATCCTCCGGCGCCGCCGAGCTCGCAGGCACGTTCGAGCGACCGCAGGCCGTGACGAATCTGCAATTGATCCCAGAGCGTGCGATCCTGGTCCATCAGCAGAATGGGATCACCATTCGCATCGGTGCGCGCACGCGTACGCGAAGCATTCAGGTCCATCAGGGCGATGAGGCCGTGAACTTCCGGCTCGTCCGGCGCCAGACCGACGAGCACCCGGCCCATGCGCAACGCCTCGTCACAGAGCTGCGGCCGCAACCATTCCTCTCCCCGCGCCGCGAGATAGCCCTCGTTGAAGATCAGATAGACAACCTCCAGCACCGAGGCGAGACGCTCCGACAGAGCTTCGCCGCTCGGGGTCTCGTAGGCGAGGCCGGATTCCGACAGCGTTCGCTTGGCGCGGACGATGCGCTGCGAGATCGTTGCTTCCGGCACGAGGTAGGCGCGCGCAATCTCCGATGTGGTCAAGCCGCAGATCATGCGTAGCGCCAGCGCCGCGCGGGCTTCGCGCGACAGGATCGGATGACAGGCCGTGAAGATCAGCCGCAACAATTCGTCGCCGATGTCGTCGTCGAGCGCGGCATCGAAATCCGGCACGGTCGCCTGCTCCTGCAACATGTCCCGCGCCAGCATGTCGTGCTTCTCCGCGAGCATCTTGCCGCGGCGCAAATGATCAAGCGCGCGGCGCCTGGCAGCGGTCATGAGCCAGGCGCCGGGATTTTCGGGCACGCCGACGATGGGCCAGGATTCCAGCGCCGCAACCAGCGCGTCCTGGGTCAGCTCTTCCGCCAGCGGCACGTCGCGCAGCATCCGCGACAGCGTGGCTATCAGCCGCGGCTGCACGACGCGCCAAGTGGCGCGGATGACACGATCGATGTCGGTGTCGGCGGCCGTCATCGCCGCCGAAGGAGACGAGCGGAGTTGTCCATCAGGCGTGGGCGGCGACCCCTGCACGCGCGTTGACCTCACAGGCCACGTCCACGCCCGGCGTCGCGAATGCCCGCAATTCGCAGGTGCCTTCCCAGCCCGGCATGTGGTCGAGGTGCAACTGCATGAATTCCTTGGCCATCGCCAGGGCCTCGTCCTTGTCGCGCAATTCGAAAATGGCATAGCCGCCGATCACCTCCTTGGCCTCCACGAACGGGCCGTCGATGACGCTGAGCTCGCCGTCAGCGACATACACCCGCGCGCCGGTCGCAAGCGGCATCAGGCCGCCATTATCGAGCATCCGGCCGGCCTTGATCTCCCGTTCGGAAATCCTTTGCATCGCCTCCGCCAGCGCCGGGGACGGCCCTGCCAGGGGCTTCGGAGAAGTAACGATGTACATGAAGCGCATGCAAAACTCCTGTTGAGGCGAGACGCGGCCAGTTCGGCCGCGAAATCAGCTCGCTATTGGGATGACGATCCAGCCGGCGCCGGATCGACATCAGGAACGGGAAAATTGCGAGGCCGGGCGAACGCTACTGACGCAGCATGATCAGGGGATCGGCGGTATCGGGGACGCGCCGCCATTGCGCGTTGTCGTCGGCCTCGAACTGCCAGGCCTCACCGGCCTTCGACAGCAGGATGATCTGGCCGCGGTCGAGCCGCCATTGCGTCGGGTTGAACTGCGCGATCGCCGCATCGCATTTCGGCTTGAGGAAGACCTGGAAATTGTCCGGCCCGGCTTCCGTGTTGGTCAGCGTCAGCCCGCAGACCGGCTGGCCGTTGCCGCGCACGATCGACCAGTCGCCGATCATCTGGTCCATCGACTTTGCCATCGAGCGGGCGGCGGCAAGGTCCTGCAGGATGTAGACGCCCTCGCCCTGCCGCAGGCCCTCGAAGATGCCGGCCTCGACCTCGGTGAAGTCGATCACGGCTTCACCACTCGAATCCTGCAAGCGGACGATGTCGAGACCTCTGACGCTCCAGGCGACGATGTCCTTGGTGAAAGGCAGCGCGGCCTTGCAGGCCGGCTCCAGCTCGAGCTTGAAGCCTTGAGCGGCGGCGTCCGCCTTGAGCGTGACGACGCAGGTCTTGCTGCGCTCAGTGGTCGAGAGCTCCCACTGCCCGGGCATCTCCTTCTTCAGGGTCGTTGTATCCTGCGCCTGCGCGATGCCGATCGCGGCAACGCATGCCGCGATCACAGATGCTAGGACCCGAAGACCTCCCATCAGCGTCCCCTAAACGGCGTTTCCGCAACCGGCGTCAATGGCGCCTTGCCTGAGAACCAGGACTTGAGATTGTCGACCACGAGCTGATCCATCGCGTTGCGCGTCACCACCGAGGCCGAGCCGATATGCGGCAGCAGCACCACGTTCTGCATGGTCTTGAGCTCGTCCGGCACGTTCGGCTCGGCCGCGAACACATCGAGGCCGGCGGCAAGAATGGTGCCGGACTTGAGCGCCTGGACCAGCGCCGGTTCGTCGATCACCGAGCCGCGCGCGACGTTGACCAGCACACCGCGCGGGCCGAGCGCCTTCAGCACCTCGGCGTTGATCATCTTGTTGGTGCTGGCGCCACCGGGCACGATCACCATCAGCGTGTCCACTGCCTTCGCCATGTCGATCAGGTCGGGGTAATGCTTGTAGGCGACGTCCTTGGACGGATTGCGGGTGTGATAGACCACCGGCACCAGCGAGGCATCGAGCCGCCGTGCGATCGCCTGTCCGATCCGGCCCATGCCGACGATGCCGACCTTGCGGTCGCGCAGCGAGCCGACGCTGAGCGGATAGTTCTGGGTCTGCCAGAGTCCGGAGCGCACATATCGGTCGGCCTTGATGAACTCACGCACGGTAGAGATCAGAAGGCCCATCGCGACGTCGGCGACCTCCTCGGTCAGCACGTCGGGCGTATTGGTGACGATGATGTTGTGCTCGGCGGCGTATTTGGCATCGACGTGGTCGTAGCCGACGCCGAAGCTCGCCACCATCTCGATCTTGGGCAATTGCGACAGCGAATTCTTGTCGGCGCGCACGGTGTGATAGGTCACCGCCACGCCGCGGATCTTTTCGCGGATTGCCGGCGTCAGCCGCTCGAGATCCCCCCACGTCTCCGCCTTGTGCACGACGAAATGATCGGAAAACCCGTTCTCGAGGATCGGCCGGACCGGCCCATAAATCAGGAGGTCGATCTTTTCGGACGAAATCGAACCGGTGGTCATCAGTTGTCCTTTCCAAGCGCGCTCTCGTGCCAGCGCCGTAAAACGAGGTGGGAAACTAGCGCCAGCACCCCATAGATGACAATCCCGGCCAGCGACAACAGCAGCAGCGCTGCGAACATGCGGGGTATGTTCAGGCGGTAGCCGGATTCTGCGATACGGTAGGCGAGCCCGGAGCCGGCGCCGGCCGTTCCCGCCGCGATTTCGGCCACGACCGCGCCGATCAGCGACAGGCCGCCGGCGATACGCAGCCCGCCGAGAATATAAGGCAGCGCCGCCGGCAGCTTGAGAAAGCGCAGGGTCTGCTGCGGCGAGGCGCCATAGAGCTGGAACAGGCCCGCGAGGTTGCGATCGACCGAATTGAGCCCGAGCGTAGTGTTCGACAGCACCGGGAAGAAGGCGACGATGAAGGCGCAGACCACGACCGCGGTCTGCTGCTCCAGATAGATCAGCAGCAGCGGCGCGATCGCGATGACAGGCGTAACCTGAAGCACCACGGCATAGGGGAACAGCGATGCTTCCACCCATTTGGACTGGTTGAACAGCAGCGCCAGCGCGATGCCGCCGATGCTGGCCGCGACAAAACCTTCAAGCGTGGTCAGCAGCGTCGCGGCAAGCGATTGTGACAGCACCGCCCAATCCTTGATCAGCGTCAGGAAAATGACCGAGGGCGCCGGCAGCACGTAAGGCGGGATGTCCTTGATGCGGACCACGAGCTCCCAGGCGAGCAGGCCCGCCGCGAACACGATGACGGGCAGCACGAAGCGCACCGCGCGTTTTGCGCCGGACGGCCTCGCCGTGACGGAAGCTTGCGCGTTCATAGCGTCGACTGCCCTGCATAGGACGGCGCCAGCGCCGCCGACACTTTCCGGCAATAATCGGAATAGGCGACTGAAGTGCGAAACTCCTCGCCACGCGGCTCGACCGTCTCGATGCGGAAGTCGGCCTGGATGCGGCCCGGCCGCGCCGTCATGACTACCACGCGCTGCGACAGATAGACGGATTCGAACACCGAATGCGTGACGAAGATGACGGTCTTGCCGAGCCTGCGCCACAGCGCGAGCAAATCGTCGTTGAGGCGGAAGCGCGTGATTTCGTCGAGCGCCGCGAACGGCTCATCCATCAGGAGGATATCTGGGTCTGTGACGAGCGCGCGCGCCAGCGACACCCGCATCTTCATGCCGCCGGAGAGCTCGCGGGGAAAGGCGTCGGCGAAATCGGCAAGCCCGACGCTTGCCAGCGCCTCGTCGGCACGCGCGCGCGATTCCGCCTTCGGAACGCCTGCGAGCTTCAGCGGCAACCGCACGTTCTCGCGCACGCTGGTCCAGGGCATCAAGGTCGGTTCCTGAAACACGAAGCCGATGCCATGACCTGGTTGAACATGACCTGGCTGGGGTCCGCCCTCGCGACGCGCCAGCCTCACGATTCCTGACGACGGCGCGCTGAGCTCCGCGATCAGCCGCAGCGCCGTCGACTTGCCGCAACCTGACGGACCGAGCAGCGAGATGAACTCGCCCTTGCGCACCGCAAGATCGAGCGGGCCGAGCGCCAGCACGCCGTTATCATAGGTCTTTGTCACGCCGCGCAGGCTGACAGCCAGGGCCGTCAGGCCGGCCTCGACCCCCGCCGACGTTTGGACTGATGACATCGGCCTTGCGCTACGGCTTGCTCGGGCGCAGCTCGGCGCCGACGCCCTTGTTGACGAAGCGCAGCGTATAGGATTTGCGGAAATCGAGGTCCGCCTTCACCACGCCCGCCTTCACCATCTTGTTGAAGAAGGAGGTGTAGCGCTCGTCGCTCATCGCGCCGATGCCGTTCTTCAGCGAATCGCCGGAATCGACGATGCCGTACTCCTTCATCTTGGCGACAGAATAGGCGAGCAGCTCGTCGGTCATTTCCGGATTGAGCTTCTTGATCATGGCGTTGCCCGCGGAATTGTCGCGGTAGATGTAATTGTACCAGCCGACCATGGAGGCATCGACAAAGCGCTGCACCAGGTCGGGCTTCTTCTCGACCACGTCGCGGCGGCTCTCGATCAGGGTCGAATAGGTGTTGAAGCCGTAATCGGCGAGCAGCAGCACGTTGGGCTTGAAGCCGGCGGCCTTCTCGACCGCGAAGGGCTCGGAGGTGACGTAGCCCTGCATCGCGCTCTTGGGATTGGCGATGAAGGGCTGCGGATTGAAATTGTAGGGGCGAACGTTCTTCTCGCTGAAACCGTATTCGGACTTCAGCCATTGGAAATAGCTGGTCATGCCCTCCTTGGAGACGAACAGCGTCAGCGGCTTGAGGTCCTCGATCTTGGTGACCTTGGCATCGGGCTGCGTCAGCATCACCTGCGGATCCTTCTGGAACACCGCGGCGATCGTGACGACCGGGACGTTGTTGGCGACCGCGTCGAACGACATCAGCGTGTTCGCGGCCATGAAGAAATCGATCTTGCCGGCGATCAGGAGCATCCGGTTGTTTTCGTTGGGACCACCGGGAACGATGGTGACGTCGAGGCCGTATTTCTTGTAAGTGCCGTCGGCGACGGCCTGGAAAAAGCCGCCATGCTCGGCCTCGGCGACCCAATTGGTGCCGAAGGTGACCTTGTCCAGGGTCTCGGCGCGCGCCGGGACCACCGAGACGAAAGCGGCCATCAGACCCGCCGTTAAGGCTCGCCGCAGATGAGAGGGGCTCATGATGGGACTCCGTCGATCGCTTCTAGCCGATGTCCAAGCAACGCGATAAAACCGCAAGACATTCAGGGACGCGAGCCGGCCTGGCCCGCGTCCCCTGATACCCCAAATTACGCGACAAATTCGGGCAAAGAAACCTTGATGACGCCTTCCCGCGACTGGACCGAGATCCGCTGGGCCGATGCCAGCCCCGCCGAGGTGTCGCGCTGGATCGCAGTGCTGCCGCTGGCGGCGACCGAGCAGCACGGCCCGCATCTGCCGCTCGAGACCGACGTGCTGATCGCCGACACCTATCTCGCGCGGGTGCGCGAGCTGCTGCCCGAGAGCGCTCCGGCCAGTTTCCTGCCCGTTGAACCGATCGGGATTTCCACCGAGCATATCGACTATCCGGGCACGCAGACGCTGCCGACCGACATCGCGTTGAAAAAATGGACCGCGATTGGCGAAGATGTCGCGCGTCGCGGATTGAAGAAGCTCGTCATCATCACCAGCCATGGCGGCAACAGCGCGGCCATGATGCTGATCGCGCAGGATCTTCGCGCGCATCAGAAGCTGTTCGTGGTGACGACGTCGTGGTCGCGGTTGTCGGGCGCGGACAGCCTGTTCCCGGCCGACGAAGTGCGCCACGGCATTCATGGCGGCGCGGTCGAGACCTCAATCATGCTGGCGCGCTATCCCGATCAGGTACGCGGTGATGCGATCGCGGATTTTCCCGCGAGCAGCATCGCGATGGAGCAGCAATATCGCTGGCTGTCGACGCAGCGACCCGCACCATTCGCCTGGCAGGCGCAGGATCTCAACCCAAGCGGCGCGGTCGGCAATGCGACGCTGGCCGTGGCCGCGAAGGGCGAGCAACTGATCGACCAGGGCGCCCGCGCTTTTTGCGAGCTGCTTGCCGAGGTCGATAACTTCGACGTGAACAGGCTCGCCAAAGGCCCGCTCGGTTAGCGCTTATCCTGCTGGAATCATTCGGGAAAGATTCAAAGTCGAGCTCCGCTTTTGCCGGTTTCGAACCGGACGCGCGGAGCCTCCGTCCAACTCGGTACGCGGGCCACAACGGACCGCCTCAACCCGGATGGAGTTTCACATGTCGATCAAGACCAAGATTTTCGCAGTTGCCCTCACCGCGCTCACCCTGACCGGCAGCGTCGTCGCCACCACCTCGCAGGCGCAAGCCAAGCCGCTCGGCTGGGGCGTCGGCGTCGGCCTGGGCATCGCCACCGCCGCCGTCGTCGGCTCCGCGATCGCCGCCAGCAACGACCCCTATTACAACGGCTATCATCGCTGCGGCTGGGCCGCCCAGTACAACGCCTACGGCCAGTACGTTGGCCGCGTTCGTACCTGCTTCTGATTTTGCGTCCCTGAGGCCGATCTCACGTGGATCCCGCGTCCGACACGGGCGCCTCATCCACCCCGTGTCGTGCCCCCGACCCCCCCCGGCTGTCCCCCCCGGCGGGGGGCCCCGGGTTTTGGGCGCGGGAATTTTTGGCGGGCCGGCCCCCAGCCGGGGGGCCCCACCCCTGCGGGCAAACCCCAGAGTTGGTATTTGTGATTTA